>CAIQZX010000076.1 GCA_903876445.1 uncultured Pseudomonadota bacterium
TCCCCTTTTGGGTTGGTTAAAAAATCAGTCATTAAAAACGACTGGGGTTGTGCTGGTGTGATTAACCTCGATTAACCACGCCTTATGTTTTGCGTCCTTCGCTTGTATTTGCATCGGCACGCCGTTGAGGTTGTAGACGGTTGTTAAAAGCAATTCCGCCATGATTTGTAGTTTATTGGCTTTCAAAAACTCGCGTTGTTGTTGGGTCAGTTTCTCACTTGGTGAGACGATAAAACCATCACCATCCAATTCAACACTAAAGCCGTTGTTTTTGATTTTTTCGAGCATCAAAATTTCTCCGCATTTTTATCAAAAACTTTTGTCACGTCCTTTTCGGTTAAAACAATGTTCCCAATGTTCCCAATGTTCCCAACGTTCCCACTTTTTCGAATCCTTACGATGTACCCCTGTGAGCTATTTACCCGCTCTTTTTTGTGACCAACAGTTATATGGATTCCATAGGATGCAAGGGCTGGGGATTGTCTTTTGAGTGCATCACCTAATCCGCGCGGTGAACGTGGCAGACTTTCGCCATAGGTTTTATTGTTTGACAATTCGGCTAATAGATTCGACATTGTGTTTTCATAAACGAGCGTTGACATACCACAATGTTTTTCAACCATTTCACAAATGGCAACGGCTACAGGAGATGATTCGAGCGATTTAGCAATGCTTTCGGTTCTGTTTGCAATGTAGAGGCTAGTAAATACACCGTTTGGATGCCCTTGCGACTGCATCATTGCTTCACCTAGTTTTGTGAAATCTGCCATACGCGGCGGATTATTCAATTTCACGTCGGGTAGCTTTGCCAACGTTTGCACAAACAAATCGAGTAACGCGCCAAAAATAGCGGGTTTTGCCTCATTCCATAATTCGGTTATTTCGCTGTCTTCTCTATATATAAGTGGTTCAAGGTCAATTGCCACTAAGCGGTCTGTCAAATCTTGCGCCGTTGCAACCGTTGGAATTGAATTGATAATGACAGGACGCATAACGCTAATAATGTCCTCCTCAGCGTTGGTGAATAATTTACGCGAGGCAAAACCGCCGCCTGTTGATAGCGTGCAAATAGCGTCTTGAATGTCAGGCGTTAATTTGCTGATATTTTCAAAACAAACCACCCAGTTGCAACCTGCGCTGACAAAAACATCCTCTCTATTCTTTGGCGCGGCTCTTAAATTTGCGGCGTTCGGGTCAATCAATTGCCTGATTTTGTCATTGGTTGATGATTTAGCCGTCCCTTGCATACCAGTAATTGCCAACACAGGCTTTTTTGTTTCATAACGTAAGGATTCGAGCATCCACGCTAATACGAGCGGTTTATCTTTTTCAGGAACATTAACAAATTGCCATAATTCGCTAATATCGCCGCCGCTTACAGGAATTGGCAACGCTTGCATCGAATCGGTTTTGTAGAACTTCACAGGCGATTTGTTTAACACGCGCCACCCTGTCGCAGTGACTTCAATCACTTGCCGCCTTTCGTTGGCAACAAATAAATAGTGTGTGTCATTCTTTTGAGCAGTTCTAAGATAAGCGTTGTGATAATCGCCTTCATGTTCTGCGATACCGTTCAAGGCATAACAGGCTTGTTTAATTGATGATTCACTTGCCGACATTCCAAACTCAGCACCGTTGTTTTTCGTTGACGTGTAATAGGCGTAACTTAGCCAATTCATAAATGATTTACTACCGATTAGCATGGTGTGTTCAACGCTTTCAATGTCCACAGTCACAAAACAATTACGGTTACTGTCATCAAAAAACAATTCGCCTTGACTTGCTACCAGTGCAATCAATTCGCTTGATATGGATTCAAAACCGCCGCCGCTCTCTGTGTCGCCTTCTAAATCTTTAAATGCTGATATTGGCACAGCGGAGGGTTTAGCGGCTTTTAACTTGGTTCGATATTCAAATAACAATGCGTCGCTTTCATTGCATAAGGTTCGATATGCCGCCTTAAATTCATCACTACCCAAAACAGCGGGATTGTCTTTGCATTGCTCAATTGCCGCATCTACAACCTGTTTTGCTTGGTCGATTTCAGCATCTAAATTGAGGTGAAAAACCTTATCGCCCCATTCGTTAATCGTAAAATCTGAAGTGGGAACATTGGGAACGTTGGGAACATCGTTTTGAAGGTTTTGGCTCTCAGAAAAGTTTTTTGCTTCTGGTGGTATCGTTTCGCCTGTAAGAAAATCGTCGTAAGTATTCATGATTACACCTCCGCCGATTGTGCTTTAAACGCTTCAATACTTGCGACAATTTCAGAATAAATCGGCATTTGTTGGTAGCGTTCAAGGTGTTCTAAATCCGTATCAGGATGTTCCTTTGCCGCGTAATCATTGAACGATTCATAACCTAACGCGGCATAGCCTTTGCGGTCGCGGATTTCATTCGTAAGCGATATTGTTGCAACTAGGCTTGCGTGAATAATGTCAGTGATAACAACCGCGCTTTTTTCGTCACATTCGAGCAGGTCTACATATTCGCGTGAAAATAATGCTGATTCGGCATCGTCACTTTTTGACAATTCAACAAGCTGATTCCAATACGCGCCAACGTGCAACGATTTCATTTTGAATAAATCGTCAATCAATCCATCACGATTTTGTTTGAATGATTCGTAATTAGCGTTAATGACTTTTGCCAATTCTGCTAATTCTTTTTCACGTTCAAATTCTTCAATCATCTTTTCGCGTTCCACTGCCATTTGTTCTGCTACGGCGTTGGCTACGATTTTGGCTAGTGATTCAGTGTCATAATCCAAAACGGACACCGTGTCCGATTTGCCAATTGTGCGAAGTAATGGCAAACCTTTTGCATGTCGCATATAACGCCGCGCCTGTCTGTCCGATACGTCTACATTCAAGGCTAACCAGTTGCCAAAATCGCCATGTGGCAAAGATTCTTTAACCTGCAAAAGTAATGCACCAACGCGGCTGCCATGTTCTACAGCGGTTTTAGATGCTTGTTGCGCTAAAGCGTGTTCGTGATTGATTTCAGCAATGATGTTTGATAATTCGGTATTCATTTTTTTCAGTCCTTGCGGATGCAAAGAACCACCAAAACGGCTAAAATAGCCACGTTTGTTTTTTTCTGGTGGTTCACAAAAACCCGCGTTAATTGTTAGTGATTAGCGTGGGTTTTTTGCGTTTAGCGATTTCAAATAGTTCGCAACATCAAATTCCTTTTCAGAATCTGAAAATGCCCGTAGATACGCTTGAATGTCGTTGAGTTCACAAATCACACTGATTAACGAATCGTAGATAATTTCGTTGCATAATGTGTTGTCGTCTTCACCTTCAAATTGTGCCGAAAGTAAATACAGCACAGACTTTGCACGAGTTGCCATGATGTTGATGGTGTCGGTTAAATCGCGGTCGTCGTGGAACAATTGAACAAAACGGTGGTTGAGGTTTGGTTTGATGGTTTTCATGCGGTGATACCTTTTGATTGAAGAGTAAAACCGTCACGCAGAACCGCTAAGAATCTGGTGACAGCGTTGAGTTGGTTAGCGGTATCGCCAAAAGGAACGACCAGCCAAAAAGGCTGCCAAAACAACGCCGTCATAATTTGAATTTTCAAGCGCGACATCGCGCCTGTAAAAAATGGCAGGCATAAAAAAACCGATTTGATTATCGGCGTGTTATCGCCTTTTGGAAACGAGCCGCTAAACCCGCCCTCGATGTTTCGAGGTGGTTCAATGTTAGCCGCGCTTTTATTTCTTTGCAACGATTTTCTTTGTTTTGACGTTCCCATCGTTCCCATCGTTCCCAACGTTCCCAGTTTTGATGCTGATAAAAGAGTAGTAACCTGTGTTAATCCTAGTCGTGGCGCGGGTTTTGGTGGTAGTGGGAACGTTGGGAACATTGGGAACGTTGTTTTGATAGAAAAGTGCCTGAGAAAAGTTTTTTTCATTTCGCCGTTGTTTAATCGAATAGTGATTGATGTTAATTTGTTACTCATGCCGCCGCTCCTGATTGAATCCACTCGATAAACTTCACCTCATCAATCAAGACTTTTTTACCGATACGGCAAACTGCCCCCGATTTTGCTAAACCATTTTTTACTTCATTGAAAATTAAGTGACGGATACCGCCAACGCATAAAGCAGGTTGACGTTGTGCTAATTGGTTGACTGTGACAAAGGTTGTCATTGCTATTGCCTCGCTATGTGGTTGAATGGAATTAAGCCGCTTGTTGTGGCTTATTGCAGGGTATATTTGAGCGGGTTTGTTTAGGGTTCGCATTGCAACTGCAATTTTTTAATTGCAACTGCAATTGCAAGTTGAGTAATGACGCGGCTTTGTGGGCATAAAAAAACCACTGCCCAAAATGGAACAGTGGTTGTTTGTGGTGATAATTTGAAAGTTTAACTAACGGCAAATGCCATCAACTCATCAATCAATGGTGTTAATATCGCAACGTCTTTGCGATACACCTTGCAATCAATCAAAAAGTTATAGCGATATGCTTCGGCGCAAACGGTTATAGCTGTTAAATGCGCCTCGTACTTATCAATGTCGGTCTTAAATTCTGACTGTTCAACTAATTGAACAAGTAAATTATTGAGTTTGTGCGTTCTAGGGTATGCACCATATTTGCTTTTGGTTTCAAGCAGGTGCTTAAAAAGTAGTTCAAATAATTGCTGAAAATGAAAGCAGTGCATCGCGCAATCTTCTATTTCTGACTGCTCTGCAAAATCAATCATTACTGCGTGTTCCCACGCCTTGCCGCCTAAGTTTTTAGCGTTTTTGAAGTGTGCTAATTTTTCTGTGTACATTGTTTTGAATCCTTTAGTTTTTCGTTAAAAACATTGTTCGATTTAGAGAATTTATCATCAAGGCTTCTTTTGCTTAATCCGTGAATGTTGGGGTATTTTTTCAGGATTTCCTCAACCATGTAGGTTTGATTGATGCCGCTACCCGCAAAAACTTTTAACATTGCGCTAATAGTTAGCAAATAGCCTGCTTCACTCCTTTCACTCAACGGCTTTTCGTCAATGTCTACTATCGTAGACTGTTTAGCAGGTGGCGCGGTGGTGGTGTGGTTCTTCAACCAAAATGCCTGCCAGTTCTCTATTGAATCAAGGTAAATGATTTCACCAGCTCGTTCTATTCTTTTTCCTATATCGCCGCTTTGTAATCCACTTGCGAAAAGTTCAACGCATTCAGGAAGAAAATGAGAGCGTACTTGTTCTGTGCTTATTTGAAAAACAGGCTTTAAACCTTGCAAAATATAGATGGCTTCTGTCCATGTCCAATAACCTTTTGAATAATAGGCTTTCTTTTCTTCTTCGGTTAATTCAATAAGCGGTTCGATGTCATAAACAATGATTGATTTATCTAAAGCTTTGCGCGGTTCTGGTTTGACTAGATTTTGAGTAAATTCTTCTATCACGCCACTGCTCCAAAAATCTTTTGATTCATAGAGGCAACCACATTTGAAACATGACCATCGGATAAATGCGCGTAACGCTTAACCATTGAAAGTGTTTTATGTCCTAATACTTCTGCAATTTCAGCGAGTGACGCGCCATTCATTGCTAGATATGACGCGGTGCAATGCCTTAAATCGTGCCAGTGAAAGTTATCAATTTGAGCTTTTGCCAACGCATTCAACCATGATTTTTTTAAATCAGCGGGTTGTTGTGGTTTGGTTTTCGAGGGGAATAATAACTGCGTGTCGATACGTCTTACTTTTGCGTAATCGCGCAATAGTTCTAAGCCTAAACCTGATAATGGAACTCTACGCCGTTCACCGTTTTTGGTTTCATGCAGAATGATAACGCCGCTTTTTAAGTCAACGTCACGCCATTGCAAGCTCATCAATTCACCTTGCCGCATACCTGTTGATATTGCCAAAACGTAGCAAATGTAGAGCTGTTTGTTTGGTGATTCTTTGCAAGCCGCTGATAGTTTGGCGCGTTCATTGTCATCTAAGAATCGAACCCTACCACGCGATTCAACGGGCTTTTTGACCTTACGCATAGGCGAATCATCAATCCATTGCCATTCATTGACCGCGATTGTGAAAGCGTGCGATAGGGCGGCTAAATATCGTACAACGGTAGCAGGGCTACGCTGTTTATTACGGATTGTTTGACCTGTAAGCAGTTCGTCACGGTATTGGACGATTAGCGCGGGTGTTATGTCGGCCAACACATAAACGCCTAGCTTTCCCTTCCACCATTCAAGGTTTTGGCGTTGTCGTCTTTCTGATTTGGGTTTCGTTGGTAAAACGTCTTTGATATAGCGGTCGATTAAATCAGCTAAGGTGTGTTTTTTAGCTTCAATGGTTTTGAAGTGACGACCTTCGCGGATTGCGCTTTCTGTGTCTTGTATCCATTTGCTCGCATCTGTTTTGCGCTTGAAGGTTGCGCTTTGTACTGGATAACCCTTTAAACGAATTTCAACGGTAAAACGTTTTGTGCCATCTTTAGCCAAACGTTCTTTGATTCGTGCCATGTTCTGCTACTCCATTGAGTGAAGCAATAGGCATTATTTGATATGATGCTTTCATTGCTTAACCCGCATTGTTAAGTGAAATTTGTGAAGGCTTTTTGACGTTGGTAGCGTTGAAAGCCTTTTGTTTTGCTGGATACAGTATAAATCCTTGTCCCATTTTTGTCCCATTTCACAATAAAACACCGCAATAAACCGCAACAAGTGACAACACGTCTATTTTATGAAAGTGTTGAATTTAAAGGAATTTAGCGTTGTAGCGTGTTGTGATTTATTGCAGAAAATACGGTTTATTAGTCTCATAATCGGCAGGTCGTAGGTTCAAGTCCTACCAAACAAAATAAAACCCTGAAACTTAAAAAATTTCAGGGTTTTTTATTGTTCGTAATTTTTTATTTAGGCTTAACGCTATTCAGATTTTGACAAATTCTCAACAATTTCCACTAATGCCAACGGACTAAATGGTTTTGTTAAATACATATCCGCCCCGATGGCTAACCCTCTTTCAATGTCTGTTTTTTGACCTTTTGCTGATAACAATACAACAAAACAAGATTTATATTCTGATGATTTAATATGTTCACATACTCCTAAACCATCAATTTCGCCCGGCATCATAATGTCTAAAAAAACAATATCCGGCTTTTCACTGTGAACTAAATCTAAGGCTTCTATCCCACTTTGAGCTTGAAATAACTCATAAGTTGGATTCGATGAAAATGTGATACGCAACAAATTACGCATTTGTACGTTGTCATCAACAATTAAAATTTTCACGTCTACTCTCCTCCATTTTTTGATTTTTTACTGTTGATTATTATTCGATTGATTCATAATCGGGAACCATAAGCTAACCTTTGTACCTTGTCCTAAATCGCTTTGCAAATCAATTTCTCCTTGATGAAAATCAACAATTTCTTTTACTAATGCCATGCCTAAGCCTGTTCCAATAATATCGCGTACATTTTCTGCCCGCCAAAACCGATCAAAAATGCGTTCTAATTGTTTAGGTGTCATGCCAATGCCTTTATCTTCGATAATGACACCGATTTCTTTTACATTTTTTTGATTAACACGTTCTCTCACTTCGAGAACAACATCTTGATTGCGTGGCGAATACTTAAACGCATTACTTAATACATTCAGTAATGCTCGTTTAATTTGTTCGTAATCGGCGAGAATCAATAAAGATTCATCGGCAAAATAATGTACCTCTATTTTGCTAAAACCACCGTGCATTTTGAAGTTTTTCAACGTTTCTTGCACAATCTCAACTAACGGCTGCACAGAAAAATTGAAAAATTGCTGACTGCCACTTTCAATACGCGCCAAATCCAATAAATCTTCAATCATTTCGGCAATGCCGGTGCATTGATCGTGAATGGTTTCTAAAATATCACGTTTAGTCGCTTCATCGAATTCCCGATTCAATAATAATTCGCTGTAACCATAAATACTTGAAACCGGTAAACGCAATTCATGCGCGGCAACAGATAAAAATTCACTTTTCATTCTATCGACTTCCATTTCGAGCGTGACATCACGAAAATACATAATAGATGGCGTAACGACGCTATTTAAATAATACGGCGTTAAACGCACCAAATGATGTTTTGTTGTATTCTGAAATCTAGCTTTGGCATCCACTTCAAAATCAATGTCTTTAGAATGCAAATCCTCTTTTTCCAAATGTGAAATTTTAATTAAAACGGATTTTTTATTTTCTAAATGTTCTATTTGGTAAGGGTGGGAAGCATCGCTCAAATCTATCATTTTTTGATGAAATTCTGCTTTGCTAATCATTAAAACATCATCTTGCGTAAACCCCGTCATGGTTAAAAATGCCGGATTTACTGAACTCACAACGTCTTCGCTGTCAAATGTCACAACACCATCTGGACAAATTGCAACAATGTTTTGAAGTTCCTGCTCATGTTTTAAAACGGTTTCTTCGACTTTTTTTAATAATGTAATATCTGTATGCGAACCTGAAAGTCGATTCGGTTTATTGTTCTGATCTCTTACTGCTATACCACGATCAAGTATCCATACCCAATGCTCTTTTTTATGTTTTAAGCGATAAACATTTTCATAAAATAATGAATTACTCTCTAAAAAAATGTTGATTTGATTATGTGCCATTTCAACATCATCCGGATGTAACAAATTCGACCACGTTGAAAACGCATTTTGTAATTCGTCGTCCTCATAACCAAGCATTTCTTTCCATCGCGGCGAAAAATACAAATGATTATTCGTTAAATCCCAATCCCACACGCCATCATTAAGTGAACTCGCCCTTGCTAGCTCAGTCGTGATTTGGTTAAAACGCAATTCGGAAGATTGCAACGCTTCGATTAAACGTGCATTTTCCAGTTGTAAGGCTTCGCAGGTAATAGAGTTTGGCATTGTGTCAATAAGTAAAAATTTAGGGCTTGTTAAAAAATCATTATTCTGTGTGTTATTCTAACGATAAATTTCTCATACGCAAATTTCGAAGGTATGCGTCCAAACGATGACTGAAAAATTAGACGACTCAAAGGTAACGCTATTTCAATGGATTTGGGGTTCCTATTTTAAAACATCTTTAGTTCCATTGTTAGTTGTTGAGATTGCATTGATTTCAACTTATTTTTTAAGCAATCAGTTTTCGAACAAAGAAAACATCAAAACAATTATACAGGTCGCGGAAGCCGAATTGGCACATTTAGCGCACCGTGAAGCCGATGGTATTGATAATCGACTTAATGCGATTGTACAAGCAACAAAGTACTTGCAGAATTATTCCACAGACGTAATGACAGGAAAAAATTTATTGCAGCGTGATGATGAAAAACGCTTTGCAATCAGTAAAGATGGCGCGTATTACAGTACAAAGGATGTCGGCGGCAGCGCGGTTTTTTATAGTGGTTTTGTGCCGATTGGAAAAGCAGAAAAAGAAAAAGCTCTAAAAACAGCAGCATTAGATCCAGCACTGAAAGCCGTTAAACAAAGTTTTCCGCTTATTGCACAAGCCCATATTAACACCCATGATTCTTTAAATCGCATTTACCCGTATTTCGATGTCATTTCACAATATCCAGCAAAAATGGATATTCCGGCATTCAATTTTTATTACGAAGCGGATGCAAAACATAATCCAAGTCGCGGCACGATTTGGACAGACGCTTATATTGATCCGGCTGGACAAGGTTGGATGACGACGTGCAGTGCGCCGGTTTATAACGGGAATTTTTTAGAAGGTGTCGTCGGTGTTGATATTACGATTAAAACCATTGTTGATGAAGTAAAAGCCTTAGAAATTCCGTGGGGCGGCTACGGCGTTTTAATTGATAAAAACGGGGTGATTTTAGCGTTCCCAACGATTGGCGAAAATGATTGGAACATTCATAACATGACAGATTCCGATTATTCAAAAGCAATTAAAGAAGATACTTTTCGATCAGACGACTTCAATTTATATTTGAAAAAACCCGATATTGCCACAACACTCAAAAAATCTGAAAACGGCGTGGAATATACAACGCTAACAAAAAATATGATTTTAGCGTGGGCAACAATTCCATCAACGAATTGGAAATTGTTAATTGTTGTTCCTACGGAAACTATTTTTGAACCAAGTAATTCGCTGGCAACACGTCTAAATTCTATTGCGTGGTTGATGATTGGTGGAATGTTGGTGTTTTACACCATCTTTTTCACAATACTTTATCGCCAAGCGAAAAAAATGAGTTTATCGATTTCTGAACCGTTAAGCGATATGAATAGAATGGTGTCCGATATTGCGGATGGACGATTGGTTACTTCAGCACATTATTTTTTGGTAGCGGAATTGAATTCTACCGCCACAAAAATTTTAGACATGGGAATACAATTAGATGCCTCAAAAAGAGCGCGAGAATTAGTAGCCGCTGAACTCAGCAAACGCACCGAACAATTACAAATGGTTTTTGATGTCAGTCCAAGCGGTTATGTTTTGGTGAATAATCAACACAGAATTCTGCTAACAAACAGAGTGATGTCGGCGGTGACGGGTTTCACAATGAACGAATTGGTTAATTTACACGAACGCGAATTTTGGGAACGTTTATCCAGCAAATCAAAAGAACCTATTATTCGACTTAAAAATCCGAATGATTTATATCGAATTGATGTAATTAAACCGCGTCGCGTGACGTTTATTTCTGGAATGCGCGACATCCATTTATCTAATGGCGATTTATTAGGCAAATTGTATTTTCTGCACGATGTTACAAAAGAAGAAGAATCCAGTCGTATTAAATCTGAATTTTTAATGAGCGCGACACACGAATTACGCACACCGCTTTCGACTATTCATGGCTATTCGGAATTATTAAAAAGTGGCATAATTCCGACGGAAATGCAGCCTGAAATTACGGATATAATTTATCAACAATCAACATGGTTAATTCAAATGATTAACGAATTGTTAGATTTAAGTCGAATCGAAGAGCGTAACGGAACGGATTTTGTGATTGATTCTTACTCGCTCGACACGTTGCTTGATGAATCGATTAAAGAATTTCAAGTCCCCGAAGGACGCAATCCAATTGTTTATGAGCCAATTAAATTTGCCATCAACGTGGAAGTAGATAAAAATAAATTCAAACAAGCCATAAAAAATATCATTGATAATGCGTATAAATACTCACCAAATGGCGGTGAAGTATCCATACAAATTGATTTGCTGAATTCGAAAAAAATCGTAGAAATCGAAGTAAAAGATAACGGTTTAGGGTTGACGGATGATGATGCTATTCGCGTTTTCGATCGCTTTTTCCGTGTCGATAAAAGCGGAAATGTTCCCGGTTTTGGTTTAGGATTATCGCTAGCCAGAGAAATTATAAATTTATTTAATGGCGACGTTCGCATTGAAAGTCTCCCAAATCAAGGAAGTTCAGTGTTCATCATTCTGAATCTATTATAAAAATAAAAACATGTAGGTAAAATTAGGCTTTATGAATATCCGTCAAAAAATGGTACTCATTGTGATAGGTGGGATTCTTGTGAGTGCCACAACCGGTTCGATGTTAGTGTATGAATTTGTAAAGCGTAATATATTGATTAACGAAACAACAAATCTACAAAAAATCACAACACGATTTACTTCCGTTGCAACGCAACGCTTTTCTGAATCTGAACCGAAACTTAAAGCGTTGGCAAAATTGCTGGAATCTGAACTTGAAAAACCGATTACAAAAGACGAAATCAAAACTTTTCAGCGATTATTTGAACGTAATCCGGATGGTGTGTGGCGCAACCAAAAGTTAAATTTCAATGGGCAATTTGAATCAGGTGTTTTTTTACCGGTACAACCTAAAGAAAATGATTTACAAAAAATACAGCATTTACGCATCAAAAAAATCATGGATGTTTTTGGCGCGTCGGCGAGCAAACGTTTTGAAAACATTTGGTATTTATCCCCCGAACGTAGCGAAATTATTTTTGATAAAACATATCCAAATTTTGCGTTTGATCAAAAAGCCGATAATGATTACACACAAACACCGTGGGTCACTCTCACCACACCCGAATTGAATCCAAATAGAGAATTACGTTTTACGCCGCCATTATTTGATCCTGTGCCACAAGTTTGGATGGTGAGTGCGATTTATCCGATTTATGTGAACAATCAATGGATTGGCAGCTTAGGCGAAGATATGCCATTAACGGGCGCGTTGGAATTTATGTTCAGCTCCGAACAACTTTATAAAGACACCGAGCATTTTTTAGTCGATTCACAGGGGAATTTTGTTTTAGCCGGTTCGTGGCAAAAACAACTCGAATCCTCTTCTTCTGAAGCGGTTAAAAACGAATTCAAAGAAAATACGTCAATGATTGCGTTGTTTAATAAAACGCTTTCGCCAATGCCGCAATTATTATCCGATGGTATCGAGCTTCATAATCGGCGTTATATTGCGATTGGGATGATTTTAGAACCGTTTAATTGGCATTATTATCTTTTAGCTCCTGTCGATGAAATTATGGCTTCGACAAAATCATTATTTGTGAATTTAGCTGAAATGATTTTATTCATTGGTGCGTTAAATGGCTTTTTCATTTTCACCATGACGGGACAAACGATTACGAACCGAATTCAAAAACTCACTAATGCGTTAAGAGGCTATGATGCAAATAGAGAACTCCGTATTTCTAACGATTTAAAGGGAACGGATGAGATTTCACAAGCCGCAAAAGCCTTTGATGTTATGGCGAATGCGATTGACCACAATATCTACGAACTGAATAAACGCACTGAAGAATTGCAAAATGTGTTTGATGTGAGTCCAAGTGGTTATTTGTTAGTCAATCATGTGCATCAAATTTTATTGGCGAATAAAGCAGCGTGTGTCATTACGGGTTTAGCTGCGTCTGAGTTATTAGCGATGACGAAAGAACAGTTTTTAGACTATTTGTCTAAAAACGCTAAAAATCCAATTGCGTCATTAAAATTAAAATTAAAAACCACAACGGAATTGCAACGCATTGAGTTTGTTAATTCCAACACGGTTTTTTTGTGTGGACGACGAGAAATTTATTTATCTGATGGCAGTTTTTTAGGCGTGCTTTATTTTTTACACGATATTACGAAAGAAGAAGAAGCAAACAGAATTAAAACGGAATTTTTAACTAGCGCGACACATGAACTCCGCACGCCGCTGTCCACCATTCACGGTTATTCGGAATTACTGAATAGCGGAATGATTCCAATCGAAATGCAACCGGAAATTATTGATTCCATTTATCAACAATCTTCGTGGTTAATTTCAATGATTACCGAATTATTAGATTTAAATCGCATTGAAGAACGCGCGGGTTCAGATTTTGTGTTTAATTCTTTTGAATTAGCCGATTTAATCAAAGAGACCATTTCAGAATTTACCATTCCAGACGGACGCGAGCCGGTTATTTGCTTGCCGGTTGAATCCATTACGGTGAATCTTGATAACGCGAAATTCAAACAAATGTTGAAAAACATTATCGATAACGCTTACAAGTATTCACCAAATGGTGGTGACGTTACGATTGAGGCTAAAGGTAATGCCACCGAGAATTTTGTTGAAATACGAATTAGTGACACGGGTTTAGGGTTAGATGAAGCCGAACTCTCGCGCGTTTTTGAACGTTTTTACCGTGTGGATAAAAGTGGAAATATCCCCGGTTTTGGTTTAGGTTTATCGTTATCAAAAGAGATTGCCCATTTATTAAACGGCGATATTTACATCAAAAGTACCCTAAACCAAGGTAGCACGGTAGTTATTCGTTTGAATTTGACTCACTAAAATTTCAAAGACGTTCGCAAAATGGCGTAATCACCGGCGATATGATTATTGACGTTGTATTCGTGCAGCCATTTTGCGGAGAGAAAAATATCCTGTTCTCCCATTTTTATCGTATAAGTCACGACGGGACCAATGCTGCTGTATTCACCGCTAATTGCATTAGCTGGAACGCCCGCGCCGGTATCGTCTTTAACTTGCCGATAATAAGAACCCGATACACCTAAACCTAATGTCGGCAAAACATAGTAACCCGCAGAATAATCAACGTGTACTTCGTCGCCGGTTTTATAATGCGTCGCGGTATTTTCGGTATTCACCATATAACCAAACATCATTGAGAAATCGTATTTTCCGTCATCAGGATTCCAAGTAACTCCAAAATTATTGTCGAACGTCCAAGTGTTTCGTCCCGCATTTAAATCCCGATTTTTATCATAAGTTCCTGTTGGCACAACAATCCCTTCAAATGCAGTAAAAGAAAGCGTGTCCCATTGCCATGATAAAAGTATTGGAACGGCGTACATATCACCCGCGCCACCGCGAGCAGATTCTTTTCTAACGCCATTTGTTGTGCTATTGCTTGTTGTACGAAGTGCGTAAGGGTAAAAACCAAATGAATAAGTGCCGCCCAAAAGTTTTTGTTCTGTGACACGCATCAATCCCGGTAATTCAAATAATAAACTGCTGCCGGCATCATCATTCCCCGCCCAGTTGTAACCAAAAAAATTACTTAAATAATTACCCGGTGCAGACGTTGTTGCCATGCCAAAATCGCCATAAAAACCCGGTAAATACTGACTGCTGCCATATTCAGCGGCATTCACAAACGTCGAACTTGTTAAACAAGCTACAAATACGGGTTTTAATAAAATTTTTGTTAATTTGTTCAAGAGATTCTCCTATTTTGAGGTTGCAAACCAATTTAATTTTTGATGTAAATCCACCACCGAACCAATAATAATCAACGTTGGTGGCGCGAATTTTTCGCCATTTATTTTTTCAACTAATGTACTTAATGTTGCGGTAATCACACGCTGATGAACCGTTGTTCCTTGCTGAATTAACGCGATAGGCAAATCTGGTGAACTGCCATGTGAGATAAGAGACTGACATATTTTTTCCAATCCAATTAAGCCCATATAAATCACAACAGTTTGATTCGGTGTCGCCAATTGCGTCCAATTTAAATTCACCGAATCATCTTTTAAATGTCCGGTCACAAAAATACAGGATTGGGCGTAATCACGATGCGTAAGCGGAATGCCGGCATAACTCGCGCAACCGTTCGCAGCGGTAATACCCGGAACAACTTGGAATGCAATGCCCTGCTCCATGAGCGTTTCAATTTCTTCGCCTCCCCTTCCGAAAATAAAGGGATCACCGCCTTTCAACCGCGCGACACGTTTCCCTTCTTTGGCGAGCGTGACTAATAATTCATTGATTTCTTCTTGCGGTACAGAATGATTGCTGCGTTCTTTACCGACATAAATTTTTTCTGAATCGCGTCGCGCTAAATCTAAAATATCAGCAGAAACTAATCGATCATAAACAACAATATCGGCTTGTTGCATCAAACGTAAAGCGCGAAAAGTCAGTAAATCAGCGGCTCCTGGTCCTGCGCCTATTAAATACACTTCGCCTTTCGCTTTTAACGCTTCTGTTTGCGTTAGTGCGAATTCTAATTCATTTTCGGCCGTTTCCGTTTGCCCAGCAAAAACTAATTCTGCCACGCGACCTTGTAAAACATTTTCCCAAAAAATTCGCCGCATCGGTGGGCGAATAATCGTTTTTTTAACCGCTTCTCGAAATTTTTCCGCTAATTGCGCTAAAACACCGTAAGTGGGAGGAATAATTGTTTCAATTTTGGCGCGTAATAATCGAGCCAGAACAGGCGATGCGCCACCCGATGAAACGGCAATTGTTATAGGTGAACGGTCTACAATCGATGGAAAAATAAAATCACATAATGCTGGACTATCCACAACGTTCACCCAAACATTTTGTTGTTTTGCATGAAAACTTACTTGTTGATTCGTTTCAATATCATTAGTAGCAGAAATAACCAATTTAAAACCGCTCAAATCGTTAGCTTCAAAGGCTTTTTGTACCAACGTCAAACCTTGCATAGCTGAAATTTGTGGACTAATTTCGCGAGCAATAACCGTAATTTTCGCATTGGCACGCTGCAATAATTCTATTTTTCTAGCAGCACAATTTCCAGCACCAATCACCAAACAAGGTTGCTGTGAGAGTTTAAAAAAAAGAGGAAAATAATCCATAAATAAAAATGACCTGATTTAACCGCTGAATGAGCGTGATAGTATAACTTTTTTGAATACAGATATTTTGCAGATGCCTAAAAAAATTTTAATTTTTGAGTACATAACAAGTGGTGGCGTTAGTCATGAAAATTTACCAGACAGTTTGGTAAATGAAGGAAAAATGATGGTTGAAGCGTTGTTAGCGAATTTCTTGAAATTCGCTGATATTGAAATCGTCACAATGCAAACGACCGCAAATGTCGAAAAAGAATTTCAGCAACAGTTAGAAACTGTCGATGCCGTTTGGGTGATTGCACCAGAATTTGATGGTATTTTGGAACGATTTTGTAATTACGCTGAACAAGCGAATAAAATTTTATTAACGTCGCCCGCGAAAGCTGTTGCGTTGACAGCAAATAAGTTAAAGACATTTCAGATTTTAAAAGCGGCAAACATTCAAACTGTGCCGACAGAAATGTTTGATTTAACATTGAATTATAATCAAACGAAAGAATGGATAATCAAACCTATAGACGGCGCAGGCTCAGAAAATACGTTTTTACTTACCGCGCCAAATGATTGGCAAAAACTCCCTTTTCTCGAAAAAAATTATATTATTCAGCCGCATTTAAATGGCGACAAAACGAGTTTATCTTGTTTGTTTAAAAATGGTTCAGCGCAATTAGTGTGCATCAATTTACAAATTTTTGAGATACAAAATCAGCAATATGCGTTAAAAAAAATTGACGTAAATTATAAAAACGATGATGGACGTTATCAAAAAATAGCGGAAAAAATTGCACACGCTTTTCCCGATTTATTTGGTTACGTCGGTATTGATTTAATTGAAGATGAAAACCAGTGTTTTGTATTGGAAATCAACCCACGTTTAACAACTTCGTTTGTGGATATTGAAAGAAAAGTCGGTATGAATATCGCGGAATTGGTTTTGAATTTGGCAAATGCCTGAAAAATTCATCGATGAAAAAAAGCCCATCTAAAAATTTAGACTTGGGCTTTTTTTATGCGAATTGGAAAACGCGATTTATTTTGCTGGTTCTGCAGCGACTGGAGCTTCTTTAGCTGCTGCAGGTTCAGCGACAGCAGCTTCTTCGGTTGGTTGAACCGATTCAATTGTGGCTGGTTCAGCTGCGACAGGCGTTGGTGCAGCCGGTTTTTCTTCTGTTAATGGAATTAAAACTTCTACTTTTGCAGCTGTACGCAAACCTTTTAACATCGTTTCAATTTTTTGACGTTGTAAATAAGGTGTTAATTGATCTTTTACGGCATCCAAAGGCGGTGGTGTTTGTGCGCGTGAATCTTCACGCAAAATCACATGAAAACCAAATTGTGTTTGCACAGGTGTTTTTGTGTATTTTCCATTTTCTAACGCTGCAACAGCATCTGAAAACGGCGCAACCATTTGAGCCGCTAAAAACCAACCTAAATCCCCACCGTTTTGAGCTTCTTTACCATCTAACGAAACTTTGTTCGCTAATTTAGTAAATTCAGCAGCAGAATCTTTGCTTTTGTCTAAATCAGCAATAAGTTTTTTCGCTTCATCGGCAGTTTTAACCAAAATGTGACGAGCTTTATATTCAATGCCTTTTTCAGCCGCTACTTTTGCATCGTATTCGGCTTTAACTTCTGCATCAGTAACAGGATTTGAGGCAATAAAGTTCTGCAAATCCGATTGTGATAACAAGGCTTTTTTCGCATCCGTTAAACGCGCTATAAATTCAGGAGTTTGATCTAAATGTTTTTGTGTTGCATCTTGAATCAGTAATTCTCGCTGAATCAATTCATCAACCAATTTTTCTTTTGGAAATTTTTGACCGTGACTACGCATTTCAATTTCTTTTTCCAATTCTTCCAAAGCTGCTTTTGGAATATATTGACCGTTTACTACAGCGACGGCATCGGCTTTATCGTTAGCGTTAGACGCTGCCGGAACAACAGTTTTTGCTACCGGAGCTGCTGCAGCAGCGGCGGGTGCTTCAGTTGGTACAGCAACCGCTGGCGTGTTTGTATTTGTCTGTGTTGAGTCGCAACCTGTTAAAGCTAAACCAGCCACGAGTAAAGGGAGTAATTTTAATTTCATTATTTGAGATCCTTAGTTTCTTCAGTAGGAGTTAACGCATTGATGCCTAAAGCATGAATGTCATTTTTCATCATATCATCCAACGCGGCATAAATCAGTTGATGACGTTGAACGAGGTTTTTCTTTTCAAAAGCAGCACTAACAATCGTCACATTGTAATGACCACCACTTTTGTGCGAACCCACATGACCAGCGTGAGCCGCAGTATTATCAATAATTTCTAGCAAAGTTGGTTTTAATTCTGTGGTTAAACAATGGCGGATTAAATCGGTAGTTTCTTTCATTAGGGGAAAATTTTTTTAAAAGGTTTCACAACGACGTTAGCATAAACACCAGCGTCAATATAAGGATCTGTATTTGCCCAACTTTGAGCTTCTTCGAGCGTTGCAAATTCCGCAACAATTAAACTGCCAGTAAAGCCTGCTTCGGCTGGATTTTCAGAATCAATCGCAGGATTTGGCCCTGCTAAAACTAATCGTCCTGCGTTTTGTAGTGCCTGTAAGCGTTCCAAATGGGCTGGACGTACAGAAAGGCGTTTTGACAAACTATCAGAAACGTCCTCACCAATAATTGCGTAAAGCATTTTTTTAAGCCTCGCTATCGGGTAAATGTTTATAAAGAAAAATCATTTGTACAATAACAAAAACTGCCATCATCGCCGGCACAATGAACGTTTTAAACGTCACCCAATCGTTAGTGTCGTAATTAAACATAACGTACACGTTTAAACATCCAACACCAATAAAAAAGGCAGCCCAACATAAATTTAATGTTTTCCAAATAGCTGGGGGTAGAGTTAATTGACTAGACATCATACGTTCGATGAACGGTTTTTTACCAATAAATTGACTGCCTAAAAATGCAATACCAAACAGCCACTCGATAATTGACAATTTCCATTTTACAAACTGCTCGTCATGCAGAATTAGCGTTAATCCCCCCATTACCACGACTAAAATTAACGTAATCCATTGCATTGTTTCAACTTTGCGGTATTTAAACCACGCATAACCTACTTGCAGAATTGTTGCCACAATGACAACAGCGGTTGCAACGTAAATATCGTAAAGTTTGAAAGCGATGAAAAAAAGTAAAATGGGGAAAAATTCAATGAGTTGTTTAATCATGAAATAGCGTGATAAGTTAAGCGTGAACGGTTAAGGCGGAATCCTTAACCTAAGAGACATTGTAAAATTTTTGTTATGCAATGTATAGAACGCTTATGTTATTACAAAAATTCAAATGCTTTTCTGCAAGTGAAAATTTCACTACGCGAAAGCCAATCGGTGGGAATCAATGATTTTATTTCACTCAAACCGTTTCATTTAATAACGATACTGTCCCTACAGAATAAGCCGATTTTATGGGTTGAAAATTATTGTGTGCGCTCATCAATCCAGCAACCATGCCGACTCGCTGTAATTGTAATTTTAAATTTTCAAGATGCTGTGAAATTAAAACAGTGGTTTGCGGTTGTTCATTTTTAAAATGGGTATTTACTACGCCATCATGATACGAAATAACACATTGCACTTCGCCTAATTTAGGGGGGGATAACGTTAAATTAACCGCCCAATTTGGCGTAAGTTCATCTACAGAAGATTGTTTTGTTTTATCACGTTGAATCTCCATTTTCAGTGTTTCAATTTGATTGTTCATTAGAAATGGCAATTCAAATGCCCAAACTTGTTTATTACTATCTTCTTTAGGAATGGAATGTAATTGATCCAACACTACATTTGCCAACGCATTTTCCGTTTTATTTTGCAAATGCCGCAAACCTTCCACTTGAGTTTCAGTCAACGCTAATTCATTTTTTTGCGTAATGCCTTGTTTTAGCGTGTCCATCAATTTAAATAAATCACCTTTGAAATCCGTGTGTTTTGATTCGTCAATAATAGGCAAATTGGCGGTCAGCATCGCGGCTTGAGCTTGGATTTCACTGCTAACTTTTAAATGTGGCAAAATCTCCATCGCAAGATTTTTCAATGATTGAGGGATATTATCAGCGCGAGTCAGCGGCAATAATTGTTTGTGTAATTCAATTTCATTTTGTTCAAGTAATTTTGTACTTTCAGAATTTGGCGCAGCTTCGTGTTTTAGCAAATGTTGCAAGAACATTGAAGTCAACTGTTTTAACGTGTCTGATGCACTAACGTGTTGTAATAAATTTAACAATGGCATTTTTAAATCAATCGGAAGTGGCGTGTGAATTAACGGCTGATTTAATGATTGTGAAAAGGATTGAGGCGTTTTTTGTACTGGAATCGGCGTATCTTTTGCGTCAAAAAATAAACCCGATGAATAAATCAAATGCTTGAGTTTTTGAGGATTAAATAATTGTTCGTTCGGGGGCAAATGCTCAAATAATGCGGCGGCATTTTGTTTTAACGTGGCGACTAATGTGTCATTTTTAATTTGTAATTGCGGTAAATCGGTGCGTAATTCATTTAATAAAATGGCGGGCGATTCGTGACGCGGTAAAAGCTGCCTCATGAAAGTGGCAACTTTTTCTTCTTGAAGTGTGGCTTGCGGCACAATGGTTTGTAATTGTTTAAATTCAGGCACTGCTCCAATTCTTGTAATCGCTAACGTCAAATTTTGTCCAACTTTCAATGATTCATTTGTTTGAGTTGGTAAAAGTTGTAATTGATTTCGTTCAATACTGACCAACATTTTTTTACCGCCAACCGTATTTTGATGGTCATCAACGACTAATTCTAATTGAATTTTATTTCCAACCAGCCCCACAATTTTTGCTTCCATCGCTTGTTGATTTCCTTCTGCGTGCGAAACAAAATTTTTTATGGATTCATCGATTCGATTTACTAATGGGGTATTTGACAATGTTAAGCGCATCGCGTTCATTTTTTCTAAACTTGGCGGTGTTTCATAAAATTGGGTATCAAGTTTAACAACTTTAAATTCAAGTTCAGGTAGTGTTTTAACAACTTCCAATGTCACGTTTTGCCCAACATACGGCGAAAAAGCGATGCGGGTATTTTTATTTTCGAGCGTGAGCGTTTGCGTTCCCCATTTTAACGTGATGCCATTTTCGTTCGTAGCGATAACTTTCGCCAAAACTTGTTGCCCAGTCGTTAAATTCAAATTACCTTCCACCAAAGTTTTCATGGCTTGCAAAATTTGATTATTAAACGTGGTTTGAATATCCATAAAAATCCAGAAATAAATCGAAAATAAAAAGTATGTTTTGTATATCGTAAAGCGTGACCAAAACTAAAGTCGAATAAAAATAGCTTACACGTTAAAATTATGGTGAGCATAATGCTTTTTACCAACATCTTTGAAATTAGAGAAAAATATGAATTATTCAATAGAAACAAATGCCGTTGAAACACTAAAAGCAGATTTATTAGTTGTTGGTATTTATAGCAATCAAGAATTTAGTGTCGGGGCGAAAGCCGTCGATGATGCAACAACCGGTTTCTTAACATCAATCGTAAAACGTGGCGATATTTCAGGAAAACTGAACGATACATTATTGTTAAACATCATTCCAAACAGCGATATTCAACGCATTTTATTCGTGGGTTTAGGTGAACAAAAACCGTTAACCATAAAGAATTATCGCAAAGTCTTAACCGTGACAATAAACGCGGTGAAAAAATTACGTTTGAATTCCGTTACAGTTGGCTTGTTAGATTGCGACGTTGATGGTGCGAATTTCGCCTTGAAAACCCGTCAAATTGTTGAAGTTTTTGAAGATAACATTTATCAGTTTACGGAATGCAAAAGTAAACCGGTCGATGAAATTACGTTGAAAAATATCATTATTACCGCGCCAGACTTTGCATTGGCAACGGTCGGATTAGAACAAGGTTTAGCGATTTCTGGTGGCGTAGGATTAGCGAAACACCTCGCCGATTTACCAGCAAATATCTGTACGCCCTACTATTTAGCACAGCACGCGCAAACTATTGCAAATACGTTCGATAAAATTGAAACGACAATTTTAGACGTTGCCGACATGGAAAAATTAGGTATGGGTTCGTTGTTGGCGGTAGCGCGTGGTAGCCGTGAACCAGCGAAATTGATTACGCTTGAATACCGTGGTGGTGATAAAAATAGCAAACCCATCGTGTTAATTGGAAAAGGGTTAACATTTGATTCGGGTGGCATTTCATTAAAAGCCGGCGCAGGTATGGATGAAATGAAATACGATATGTGCGGTGGCGCAGCGGTATTAGGAACATTACAAGCCGCCGCACAATTGAATTTGCCATTAAATATCGTTGGTTTAATTCCCGCTTCTGAAAATATGCCAGACGGGCAAGCGAATAAACCCGGCGACATTTTGACCAGTATGTCTGGTAAAACGATAGAAGTGCTAAATACTGATGCAGAAGGACGTTTGATTTTGTGCGATACGCTGACTTATGCGAAACGTTTTCAACCCGAAGTTGTGATTGATTTAGCGACGTTAACAGGCGCGGTATTAGTTGCATTAGGGCGTGTACCCAGTGGTTTATTAGGAAATGATGATGCACTTTGCAATGATTTAATCGCCGCAAGTGAAATAGCGAGCGACAGTGTTTGGCGATTGCCGCTTTGGGAAGAGTATCAAGAGCAATTGAAATCGAATTTTGCAGATTTAGCCAACATTGGCGGCAAAGATGCAGGCACAATTACAGCGGCGTGTTTTTTAGCAAATTTCGCCGAAGATTTTCGTTGGGCGCATTTAGATATTGCCGGAACTGCATGGCGCACCGGCTCTGCGAAAGGTGCAACCGGTCGCCCCGTTCCTTTATTAACGCAATACTTGTTAAATCGCGCTAATGCCTGAGGTTACTTTTTACATTTTAAGTAGCGAATCACATTACGATCGTTATTTCTTTGCGTGCCGGTTAATCGAAAAAGCCTATAAAAAAGGTAAATTTTGTTATGTATTGCTGGATTCGCTTGAACAATGCCAACGTTTAGATGATATGTTATGGACATTTCGCACCGGAAGTTTTGTTCCGCATCAACTTTTTAATGGCACGCCGCCTGAAATTACGTCGCAAGTTCTAATTGGTACATTAAATGCGCCCGCTGAGTGGCAAAGTGTCGTATTTAATCTGTCTTCGAATATGCCTGAGATGTGGGAAGATGCTGAACGAATTTTGGAAATTTTGGACAATAACGAAACGACAAAAATTCCGGCGCGACAACGTTTTAGTGCATATAAACAAGCCGGTATCAATGTGGTTCATCATGCAATTGCTGAAATAAACAACTCGTCAGAATAATAAAAAATGCAATTCGATAACATCCAAAATTTTCACGGTTTAATCAGTCGCTCACCCGCCATGCGTGATGTATTCCAAATTATTCAAAATGCGGCTGAAACGGAAGCAACTGTTTTAGTGCGTGGCGAAAGTGGCTCTGGAAAAGAGCTTGTCGCACGCGCCATTCATGATTTGAGTGGGCGACGAAATGCGCCATTTTTGGCAGTAAACTGTGCTGCATTATCAAGTAATTTGCTGGAAAGTGAATTATTTGGTCATGTGCGCGGCGCATTCACGGGCGCAATAAAAGATCATCATGGTCTATTTCAACGCGCTCATGGTGGCACATTATTTTTGGATGAAATTGCCGAATTGCCTTTGGAATTACAGGCAAAATTATTGCGCGTCATTCAAGAACGTAATTTTTTGCCTGTAGGTGGTGTCACATCGATACCGGTCAATGTGCGATTAGTCGCTGCGACACATCGAGCGTTGCGTGAAGAAGTGAAAAATGGACGTTTTCGAGAAGATTTAATGTATCGCTTGCGTGTTGTGCCGATTTATTTACCGCCATTGCGTGAACGCCGTGAAGATATTAGCGTATTGATTTGGCATTTTATTGAACAACACAATGCGGCAAATCGGCGAAAAATTGAAGAAATCGAACCCGAAGCGATGCGGTTATTGTTAGATTATTCATGGCACGGCAACATTCGAGAATTACAAAATGTCGTCGAATATGCGTTTGCGGTTGGGCGTGGAATTGTATTGAAAAGTGCTGAATTGCCGCCTGAATTCCGTGAAATACAAACGAAAACAGACAAAATAAAAAAAATTATTCCAATTGAAAATGAAAAAAAAGTCATTGAACAAGCCTTAAACGAAACAAAAAATGTGAATGCGGCGGCAAAAAGTTTAGGAATGAGTCGAGCAACGTTTTGGCGAAAACGAAAATTATACGGATTTTCTATTTCAGAAAAAGAAACATAAACCAATTGATGAGGGAAAAATGTCAGGAAACACCATAGGAAAATTATTTACCGTGACGACGTTTGGCGAAAGTCACGGCGCGGCGTTGGGTTGTATTATTGACGGTTGCCCGCCGATGATGGAACTTTGCGAAGCGGATATTCAAATCGATTTAGACCGCCGCAAACCCGGAACATCGCGTCACACCACGCAACGCCGTGAAGCCGACGAAGTGAAAATCTTGTCGGGTATTTTTGAAGGCAAAACCACAGGCACACCGATTGGTTTGTTAATCGAAAACACCGACCAGCGTTCAAAAGATTATTCCAAAATTTCACAAGCGTTTCGACCGGGTCACGCCGATTTCACTTATCAGCAAAAATACGGTTTTCGTGATTATCGCGGCGGTGGACGTTCTTCTGCGCGTGAAACGGCGATGCGTGTAGCGGCTGGCGCGATTGCCAAAAAATATCTCAAAGAAATTGCTGGTATTGAAATTCGTGGTTATTTGTCACAACTCGGCACAATAAAAATTGATGAAGTTGACTGGGATATTGTCGAAACGAATCCATTTTTTTGTCCCGACGTGAACAAAATCGCCGAAATGGAAAGCTACATGGACGCGCTTCGCAAAGAAGGCGAATCGATTGGCGCACGCATTGAAGTCGTAGCAACGAATGTTCCTGCAGGTTTAGGCGAGCCGATTTTTGACCGATTAGATGCTGAACTCGCCTACGCTTTGATGAGCATTAACGCGGTAAAAGGCGTAGAAATCGGCGACGGTTTTAAATGCGTTGAAGCAAAAGGCACGCAATTTCGTGACGAAATAACGCCAGACGGTTTTTTAAGTAATCATGCGGGTGGCATTTTGGGCGGCATTTCCAGCGGTCAAACAATCACCGCAAGTATTGCGTTAAAACCCACGTCCAGCCTACGTTTAGCAGGAAAAAGTATTGACCTCGAAGGTAACGCTGTCGAAGTGATTACCGAAGGACGACATGATCCGTGTGTGGGAATTCGCGCCACGCCAATTGCCGAAGCAATGGTGGCAATTGTGCTAATGGATCATCTTTTACGACAACGCGCCCAAAATGGTAACGTAAAATAAAATCCAAAACTATAATAATAGGGGTAACGTCCAAAGGCGGGCGTTATCCCTATTTTTTTTCACTCCATTTTCGAGTATAGGCTTTATGACACAAAAAAATCTCACCCTTGGCATCGCCAATTTTAACTACGCGGATTTATATGATTCGGCGCGATTAACGGATTTGCTAGCTGTTTTTGATGAATCCGTGAAATATCACGATGCGAATTTATATGAAAATTATATTTCGTATCGCAACACGCAAGGTGCGAATTTATCGCCTGAGCAACAATCGGCGATGCTGGTTCAAGTCGCGCCATTCGTCGGAAAATTTGTTGCTAAATTATTCAATGTTGAAGCCGAACATCAAGCGCAAAAATCCTATATTCAATCTGAAATTGAAACCATTTTTACCTTTAAAAATGAAGTCGTTGAAAAATTGGGCGTGGTTTTCAAAGGGCAAACAACGGACGATTGGAAAATTCCAGATATTTTGAATCGTTTTGATTTGTTAATCGAAGCAGGTTTCCCCGAAGCAAATACAACTGAAGATGACGAACACCGTGTCGCACAAGTTGGCGCGGTGATTGGTTCACTCGCAAACCATTACAAAACATTAGCAAAAGGCAAAGAAAGTAATTATGAAAATGCCGATTTGCAAGCCGAAGCCTTGCGCGAAAAATTAAAATCTCACGAACTCGCAGCAACCGAATTCGCTGACATTCTCAATGCGCTAGATTTCACCGAATTCACCGCTGGTTTAATGGATGTGGTGCAACGTTGGTGTTTTGTCGCGCAACAAGATAACGATGTTGTCGCGGATTGGCTCAGTTTCAAATTCCCTGAAAAACGGGATTTCGATAATTTAGTCGAACATGAACTCATCGACAAAACCGAATTTAATGTCTGGATGGGCGAACACCGTCGTCGCCGTGATGGTTTCAAATTAACCGATTTACGTTACAACGAACGCCAAGTTTTATCGGAAGTGAATCATTGTATTTACTGCCACGAGCGTGATACCGATTCATGCTCAAAAGGCATGATTAACAAAAAAACACAGATTTTCAAAGCTGATCCGCTGGGCGTAACGACGATCGGTTGCCCGCTTGATGAAAAAATTTCAGAAATGAATATCTTGAAACGTGACGGCGATAACATTGGCGCGTTGGCGATTGTGACTGTTGATAATCCAATGTGTGCAGGCACGGGGCATCGGATTTGTAACGAATGTATGAAAGGCTGTATTTACCAAAAAACCGACCCTGTGAACATTCCTCAAATCGAAACCAATGTTTTAACCGACGTTTTGTTTATGCCTTACGGGTTTGAAATTTACAGCTTATTGACGCGCTGGAATCCGCTCAACGTCAAACGTCCCGTGATGTTGCCGTACAACGGTAAAAATGCACTCGTCGTCGGTTTAGGCCCTGCGGGTTATACGATGAGTCATTATTTGCTCAACGAAGGTTTTGTAGTGGCGGGTATTGATGGGCTGAAACTTGAACCGTTACCCTTTGAATTAACGGGCGACGCGGACAATTTGCCTGCGCCGATTGCCGATTTCAAAGACCTTTACGAAGATTTAGACAAACGGATTTTGGCGGGTTTTGGCGGCGTAGCGGAATACGGCATTACGGTTCGTTGGGACAAAAACTTTTTGAAAGTCATGTATTTAATGTTACTTCGTCGTCAAACTTTCCGCGCTTATGGCGGGGTGCGTTTTGGTGGCACGTTGACGATTGATGATGCGTGGGAAATGGGCTTTGACCATATTTGTATTGCTTCGGGTGCAGGTCAGCCAACGATTATTGATTTAAAAAATAACCTCATGCGCGGCATTCGCAAAGCGTCTGATTTCTTGATGGCGTTGCAATTAACAGGCGCGGCTAAAGCCTCTTCGCTAGCGAATTTACAAGTACGTTTGCCAGCGGGTGTGATTGGTGGCGGCTTGACGGCGATTGATACCGCAACGGAATTGATGGCGTACTATCCTGTGCAAGTTGAAAAAATTCTGCACCGTTATGAAATTTTGGCAAAAACTTACGGCGAACAAACGGTTCGGGCGCGTTATGACAAAGAAGAAACTATCATTTTGGATGAATTTTTAGCGCACGGGAAAGCGATTGCGGCTGAACGTCAACGCGCCGAAGCCGAAGGCGAATTACCTGATTTTCAACCACTTGTCGAATCATGGGGCGGCGTGACGTTGTTCTATCGCAAAGGCATTCACGACGCGCCCGCGTATCGTCAAAACCACGAAGAAATCAGCGAAGCCTTAGAAGAAGGTATTGCGTTGGCAGAATTCATGAGTCCAGTCGGTGCAAATGCCGATGAATTTGGGCATTTGGTGTCAGTTGATTTCCAAAATACCCAAACTAAAGCCGATGTGAATGTGTCCTTGCGTAATTTGTACGTTGCGGCGGGAACGTCTCCGAACACAATTTATCAAAGCGAATATCCTGATACATTCGTGATGGATAAATGGTTCTTCCAACGTTACGAGCCAGAATTTGAAAATGGCGCGGTTTCACTCGTTGCCAGCAATGACGAAAAAATGCCAAAAATTGGCAAACCTGCGCCGCTCACTTCATATCAAAAAGACGGTAAATTCATCAGTTTCTACGGCGACAATCACCCTGTTTATGCGGGTAACGTTGTGAAAGCGATGGCGAGTGCAAAAAATGGTTATCCATACATAGTGAAATTGTTTGAACAAGAATTGGCGAGTTTGAATCCTTCGCAACAAGCAGAACGTGATGCGGCGGCAAAAAATCTATTTGCGCGTTTGGATGATTCGTTCAAAGCGACGATTGTTGAAATCAACCGTTTAACACCCACGATTGTCGAAATCGTGATTAAAGCTCCGCTTGCCGCTGAAAAATTTGAAGCAGGTCAATTCTACCGCGTGCAAAATTACGAAGCGTTTGCGCCGACGGTTGAAGGCACAGTTTTAGCGGCAGAAGGTTTAGCCTTGACTGGCGCAGAAGTGAACAAAGAAAACGGCACGGTTTCATTGATTGCGCTGGAAATGGGGTCATCGTCGCGTTTGTGTGCAACGTGGAAAGCGGGCGACCCTGTTGTGTTGATGGGTGTCACAGGCACACCAACCGAAATTCCAACAGGTCAAACGGTGTTGTTAATCGGTGGTGGTTTGGGAAATGCGGTGTTATTTTCAATCGGCAAAGCCTTACGCGCCGCTGGCAACAAAGTGATTTATTTCGCAGGCTATAATTTGGCACGAGACCGTTTCAAAGTTGAAGACGTGGAAGCTGCCGCAGATGTTGTGATTTGGTCGGTGAATAAAGGCGAAAACGTTGTGCCATTCACGCCAACTCGTCCACAAGATAAAACGTTTGTCGGTAACATTTTGGAAGCGATGATTGCTTACGGTAAAGGCGAATTGGGTGAACAACCGATTTCATTGGCGAACGTTGACCATTTGATTGTGATTGGTTCGGACAGAATGATGGAAGCAGTTAAACACGCGCGTTTTGATGTGTTGAAACCGTATTTGACCAAAGCGCATCATGCGGTCGGTTCAATCAATTCACCGATGCAGTGCATGATGAAAGGGATTTGCGCTCAATGTGTGTGCAAACACGTTGATAAAGACTGCGGCAACGAGTTCTTTGTGTATTCATGCTACAACCAAGATCAGGATTTGGATAAAGTCGATTTCCCGAACTTGAATGCACGTCTGAAACAAAACACCGTGCAAGAAAAATTGTCTAATCTTTGGTTGGATTATTTAATACCCGTTTTGCAACAAAATCAGGTAACAGAGGCATTGACTCTAATTGAACCAGTTGAAGAAGTTACGGAGGCATTAACCACTGATTGCTGGATGTCAGAGATACCCAACCACAACTAAAGTTGGGTTAAATGTGGCAAATAAAATTACCAACTTTATTTGCCACTCACTAATATAAAAACTTGGAATTTTAATGACCGACAACAAAAACGTCCCGAAAATAATAGAAAATTCGGGATTAGCGTTACACAAAACCCGCAATTTATTGAGTATCACCGACAAGATTCTGAAAAGCAAAACGCTGGCGGTTGTTGATGATGCGTGGCTGGATGAACTAATTGCGTGGGCAGATGAAAATGATGTTCGTAATTATCATTTTGATAAGGGATCTTGGTATGGTTTCCCTCGTGACAAACAGATTATTTTATCAATGACAGAGTTGGATTTGTATAATAATAAACTCACCGAAATTCCCGAATCTATTGGCAAACTGACTAATCTAACGACGTTATTTCTGGATGACAATCAACTCACAGAAATTCCAAAATCTATTGGTAATCTGACGAATCTGACGGCATTGTTTTTGAAGGGTAATCGACTCAAAGAAATTCCCGAATTTATTGGCAAGCTGGCTAATCTTACGAAGTTGTATTTATGGGATAATAAACTCACAGAACTTCCTGAATTTATTGGCAATCTGACTAATCTGACAGAGTTGGATTTATCTGATAATCCACTAATAGAAATCCCCGAATTTATCGGTAATTTGACGAATCTGACAAAGTTGAGTTTGGGTCGTAATCAATTCATAGAACTTCCCGAATCTATTGGTAATCTGACTAATCTGACGGAGTTATTTTTGAAGGGGAATCGACTCACAAAACTTCCCGAATCTATTGGCAAACTGACTAATGTGACATATTTGAATTTGTCTCAAAATCAACTCATCGAACTTCCTGAATCTATTGGAAATTTGACTAATTTAACGAGCTTGGATTTAGGTTTTCATCAACTCACAAAGCTTCCTGAATCTATTGGAAAACTGACTAATCTTACGAAGTTAGAGTTGTGGGACAATCAACTCACAGAACTACCCAAATCTATTGGCAAATTGACGAATTTGACGCTGCTGGATTTGCGTGAGAATCCTATCAAATTTTTACCACCAGAATTAAGTCACCTCAACAGTATCACTAAATTCGGAAGATACTACTAAATTTTATGCCAAATGATATTTTAAAACGCCTCGACATCATCAAAAACGCGGTGGCAATGGAAGAAGACGACCTCGTTGCGATGCAGGTACAAAAACTTGAAAAGTTGCCGCTCGATGAACAAGTGCAGCATATTTTGGCGTTAATTCGCGCCCAGCAATTTCAAGACGTGATTCACTTGATTGAACAGTACAAGCACGACAGCAATGGTTTGACCGTGTACGAAGACCCGCAAATTCAAGGGTTAAAACTGGAATTGAAAGTGTTGGAAAATCGGTTGAATGAATTAACCGATACGCAAGCCGACCTTGAACGCGAAATTAACGAATTCAACGGCGAATACTTTCGGCGTTTGGGTGGCTTGATTGAAGAAATTTTGAAACGCCGTGCCGAATTGTGCTGCGACGAAACTGAAAAAGAACAAGCCGAACACGATTACGAAGAATTTGAGCGGGGTTATCAGCAACAATTGGACGACGCGCCACAAACTTTAACGCCTGACGAGCAACAAGCATTAAAAACGGCGTATCGAAAAGCCAGCCGTTTGTGTCATCCCGATAAACTTGCCGACGAA
>CAIQZX010000077.1 GCA_903876445.1 uncultured Pseudomonadota bacterium
ACAATAATGTAATTACAGTTGCTAGTCACCTTGCTCAGATATTAAAAAATAATGAACGTTTAAAGATTGTTTTGTCTTCTCATCACACGCTTTTTTACAACGTTATGGGGAATGAGCTTAAAAATGCAAATAAGTATTTCTTATTTAAGACGGAGAAAAAAGAAATATATCTGTTAAAAGACACGGGGAACACACCTTATTTTTATCATATCTCGATGTTAATAGAATTGAATCGAGCAGCAACTAAAGGGAATTTGTACACTTATCACTTTAATATGCTAAGAAACATTCTTGAGAAAACAGCATATTTTCATGGGTTTAGCAACTTCTCTGATTGTATCAGACAAGATAATGATGATCCCGAAGGAACCATACATACTAGAATGATTAACGTTTTAAATCACGGTGGTCATTCAATTTTTGAACCTAAAGAGATGGTTGAAGATAACAAAAAGGCTTTTGTAAAAATCCTTGACAACTTCACATTAGACTATCGATTTAATCCTGAGTTATTCAAATAAAATACAATATGACAGAACAAGACTTAAACAAATTAGGCTCTACACTTTGGACAATCGCTGACGAATTACGCGGCTCAATGAATGCCGATGATTTTCGGGATTATATGTTGTCGTTTTTATTCTTACGTTATTTGTCAAATAATTATGAAACCTCTGTTGAAAAAGCATTGGGTTCAGATTATCCAAAATTAGACGCTGACGACAAACGCACGCCTTTATCTGTTTGGTACGCTCAAAATCCTGATGACGTAACCGAATTTGAAAAAGATATGCGTCGTAAAGTGCATTATGTTATTCAACCAGAATACTTGTGGAGCAGTATTGCCGAACTCGCTAGAACGCAAAATGACGACTTGTTAAATACCTTAGAGAAGGGATTTAAATACATTGAAGACAAAAGTTTTGATAATGCGTTTCAAGGTTTGTTTTCAGAAATCAATTTGAACTCTGAAAAGTTGGGGAAAAAATATACTGACCGCAACGCTAAACTTTGCACAATCATTGCAAAAATTGCGTTAGGGATTGCTCAGTTTTCGACTAACAACGATGTTTTAGGTGATGCTTACGAATATCTAATTGGACAATTCGCTTCAGGTTCAGGCAAAAAAGCAGGTGAGTTTTATACGCCACAACAAATTTCTACGATTCTTTCTGAAATTGTCACACTCGACAGCCAAGACCCTGCAACGGGCAAGAAAACAAAACTTGATAAAGTGTTAGATTTTGCCTGTGGTTCAGGTTCTTTGTTGCTTAATATCCGAAAACAATTAGGCACACACGGCATTGGTAAAATTTACGGTCAAGAAACAAACATCACGACTTACAACTTAGCACGCATGAATATGTTGTTGCATGGTGTAAAGGATTCTGAGTTTGAAATCCATCACGGCGATTCATTGTTAAATGACTGGGATATTTTGAACGAAATGAACCCCGCTAAAAAATTAGAATTTGATGCGGTTGTTGCTAATCCACCGTTTAGTTATCGATGGGAACCAACTGATGCGTTGGCTGAAGATTTCCGTTTTAAAAATTATGGTTTAGCACCTAAATCCGCCGCTGACTTTGCGTTTCTTTTACATGGTTTTCACTTTTTAAGTGAGCAAGGCACGATGGCGATTATTTTGCCGCATGGTGTTTTATTTCGTGGTGGTGTGGAAGAACGGATACGCACGAAATTATTGAAAGATGGTCATATTGATACGGTTATTGGTTTGCCAGCTAACTTGTTTTTCTCAACTGGGATTCCAGTTTGTATTTTAGTTTTAAAAAAATGTAAGAAGTCTGATGATGTGTTGTTTATCAATGCCAGTGAACACTTTGAAAAAGGCAAACGTCAGAATCGTTTATTGAATGAAAACGTCAAAAAGATTGTTGAAACGTATCAGTATCGAAAAGAAGAAGAACGTTATTCTCGCCGTGTTTCAATGGATGAAATCAAAGACAATGATTTTAATTTGAACATTTCGCGTTATGTCAGTATTGCTCAAGACGAAGTTGAAATTGACTTGAAAGTGGTTAATTCGGATTTGATTGAAATTGAAAAAAAATATTGCTGTAAGCCTTAGCCAGCATAATCAATTTCTTGAGGAATTGGGATTGTCGTTGCTGCCTGAATTTATTAAAGGTTAATTTATACAAAAATTTGAAATACTTAACTTTGGGATTTTACATGAATTTTGATACATTTTTATCAGATGTTTTAAGTGGTATTGTTAGTGGAACATTTTTAACACTTATCTTCTTTTTTGTTAAAGAAAAAATTTTTTCATATCCTGAAATTGATGGGAAATGGTATTTTGAAATAGAAACTGTTAATACAGCTTATATCCCCTACCAAGGAATGAAATTGTATTATGTAGCTTTCATTTCCTATGAAGGAGATAAGATTACAGGATCTATCGAAAAAATTTATGAATTATCTTCTGCGAGAACACAAGAGTTAATAGGTACAGAAAGAATACGCGGAATAGTCAAGGGATGTTTTGAAAAATTTTATTTTAGTAAAGATAAGATGAGGTTACATATTATTGAAAATGGAAAAATCAGAGAATCTAGCCATTATTTTGATTTATCGGCTGTAACATCACACGAAATGACAGGAAAGTTTTTTTCAACTATTGCAGATCAAAGTGGAAATGTTAAATGGCAAAGAGATTCGTTTCAATAGTATTAAAAAGCACTTACTTTTTTTTATCATGCCCCGTTTTTTTGATTTCTTTCCTTTTGATATATTTAAACGTTGACAATTTAAAGCGAGATTTTTACATCTGTGTTCAAGTAATAGATAATTCTGAAAATCTTCCATTGTTATTTATTCAAACACTAATAGCAGCCGAAGATCATAGAAATTATTTGCATTATGGCGTTGATTATATTGCATTACTTAGAGCGATATACATGATTGTATTTTGTAAAAAGCTAGAAGGAGGCAGTACAATAGAGCAACAATTTGTCCGCACAGTTTTGAAAAGATACGAAAAAACACTTAGTAGAAAAATTCGAGAACAAATTTTAGCAATATCTCTAACTTGTAAAAGAACAAAATACAAAATCGCTTCTGCGTATATTTCAATTGCCTATTATGGAACTAACAAAAATGGAATAGAATCGTTGTTTCATTTACACAATGGAATTCCTTTTTCTGAATTAGATAAAAAAACTGTAGCTGAAATTATTTCACGTTTAAAATATCCTGAGCCATTATTTTTCAATGAAGTTTGGTTTTCAAAGATTAAAGCTAGAATTGGCTATATTGAATTTCGCTTAGATAAAAATATAAATGACTGAGAGTTCATTACATTTGGTTCTAATACTAACTCACGCGAAAATATATATTTAAGAGTATCTAAAATTTACAGCTTACTAATCTCACTCAACAATTTATAAACCGTTGACCTTCAAATCCCCATTTTCTTAGCAATCGCAGGGGCTTCAAATCCCTGTTGTTTCAATGCCATCAGTTTGCCTCTATTATCCACCATCCGCTTCCTACCAAATTTAACGCCTCGACTCGAATGTCGCAATAGTTCGTTAATAATTGAGTATTTCAAATTTATCAATTATCATTTCTAGGATCGTTTTTAGTTAAAAACGCACATAGGAGAATATATGTCTGAGCAAGAATTAATCAGTAAAAATGAGTTGGATGATTGGCGTAGTCGTATCGAGGCTGCTTGGCAAAAATCTGTCGAAAGTGTTATTGAAGTCGGTAGATTGGTTCAACAAGCCAAATCTGAATTAGGAGCTAGTTACAGCTTATTGGAAACGGAGCTACCTTTCAGCTCAACTGTTGCCGCATTTTTGATCAAAATCGTTGAAAACCCGATACTAAGTGATCCTCAATACTTCAATCGACTACCCAATAGCTATAACACTCTCTATCATTTGTCATCCATTGATAATGATGAATTGGTTAAACAGATAGAAGATGGGGTTATTACACCAGATTATCATTTGAGCAGTGCTAAAAAATTAAAATCACAGAGTTCTTCTACGTCAGATAAAGCGAATAACGAAGAAACTAAATCTTTATATGAAGTAGGGAAAATTCAAATTGAAAAAATTGAGGATTTAGATGGGCTGAAAAATGACCTTGATAAACTACTGAAAAAATATAATGGTTCAATATCGTATTCAAAAAATAAAGAATCACTTTATGAACATTGTCATAACCAACTTCTTCAACAATCATTGCAAAAGATTGTTGAATTAGAAAAAACACTGAACAATGTGACTTTAGATCAACTCAGAATGTTAGAAGATGCAGCAGATTTGCTTTCTAAAGACACAAAAAGAACGGTAAAGAAAGAAGTTGAAGACGGTGATAAAAAAGTAATGAGATCTTGTTTGCCAGATAATTATGAACATTTAAAAGATCTGCAAAATCTCATTGGTAAAAAGGATATATTCAAAAACGAGATAAGACAGTGGTGTATTGACAATAAAGTCCCCAATAAATTTACAGAGTTACGAAGTATTGATAAAGATTTGTATGTTTGGGAACAAGTCAGGTTGGTTTTAGAGAAAAAGGATGTAAAAGGAGGAATGAAACGATTAGAGTATATGGGGAAAGGTAGTAGTCGTCCCAATATTAAAGAATTATCTAATACTGTATTACATGAAATCAATCGTTTTAAGTGAGGTAATCAATGTCTTATTACTATACGTTAGATAAAATTACAGATTCCACACTTAATAAAACTTATGATGAATTATTTAATTGTTCAGATGATGAGTTCAAAAAATGGGTTGATGATTTTCGTGAAGCAGTAACTAAACAATGGGATGACGAAAATCAACCACCAAAAAATGGTGTTAAATTAGAGGAATTTAAAAATCAGTTTGATCGTATCTGTAATGTAGATACATCGCTTATGTGGAAAAAGGATGAACATGATCGGAAATTGGATTGTATTAGCAATTCAACAAAAGTTTCAATCGCCAGCAATTTTTTCCCAAATATTCTAAAAGCTGGTGATACCCTATCAGATTCTAAATCGGTTAGTGTTTATAATTGTTATGCAAAAGATGAATTAAAAGAACATACTTTGGGTAAATTTAAACTAAAGGATCCAAAGTCCCACGAG
>CAIQZX010000078.1 GCA_903876445.1 uncultured Pseudomonadota bacterium
AACCAGCAGGTAGTAGTGATACACACCTGCTCCTGAGTTAAATCAGGAATCCCCGTTCCCTTTAGGGCGGGGAGGATGTCAAAGCGTTGATGTGGCGGGAAATTTATCCAGCGTGGCAACGAATAGAACTGTTGTAGATACGACTGCACCAACTGATATTGCGTTAAGCAATTCAACGCTTCATGCGGAGAGTGAAGATAATGTGGTTGTTGGAACATTATCATCGACAGATGCACTTAGTAGAACTTTTACTTATACATTAGTGACGGGTGAAGGCGATGTTAGTAATAGTCTCTTCAATATCGATGGAAGTAATTTGCGGGCAAATAACCCAAATTTAATGCTGGCTTCCGATTATTCTGTGTGCGTTAGAACCACGGACGCGGCGGGAAATAGGTTTGATGAACAAAAAGTTATTACGGTAATAGTTAATACTGCTCCAACTTTAACCGAGATTTCAAACATAACTGGTGGTAGTGAAGATAACGCTAAAAGCATTACCTTTGCGAATTTACAAACCGTTGGCAATGAAGCGGATGATAATTCTGTAACGGGATTTATCGTTAAGTCGGTTACATCTGGCACGCTTACCATTGGCGGCATCGCTTATGATTACAACACAAATAACACAATTGACACCGAACATCCGGCTTCTTGGGTTCCGTCGGGAAATGCTAATGGCAGTTTGAGTGCATTTACTGTCGTGGCAAAAGATGGCAGCGCATTAGAATCAGCAACGCCCGTTCAAGTGACTGTTAATGTTTCGGCTGTCAATGACGCTGCGTCATCAATTAGCGGCACAATGACGGGTCAGGTTTATGAAGATGAATTAGCAAATGCAAGAGGGACATTAAACGTTTCTGATATTGATAATTCGGGTTTTGCGGCACAAAGCAATGTACGCGGGGATTATGGCGTATTTAATTTAAGCAACAGCGGCAGTTGGTATTATTCGTTAGCTAACGATACGGATAATGTCCAAGCATTAACGTCTGGGGAACAACAAACAGATAGTTTTACAGTTACGTCAGAAGACGGCACCGCAATTAGTCAAATTATCGTTTACATAAATGGCATAGACGAACCCATTACTGAAGATTCGGATGGTGTTGATAATTCGATTGAAGAACAAGTGCCATCGGGTTCTGGTGTGAGTGGCGACGGTAATGGTGATGGTGTCGCAGATACTGAACAAACGAATGTAACTTCATTACCAACGAATAAAAATGTATCCGATTCTACTAGCAACGCAGCTCCTGTTTTCTTGTCGATTGCATTGCCGGCGGGACAAACATTAACGGATGCTACAATTACGCCCGTCAAAGACACGTCAGCACTAACCTTCCAAACGCAAACGCTGAATGCGAAAGGTGAAAAAGTCGTTGTCGATTCGCCAATTACACCCGCACAAGCTCCGTTTGGTTTATTTTCTTTCAAATTGGAAGGGATTGCCTCATCACATGATTCAAGCGGTAAAACGGTTGGTGGAACATCAGAAGTTAAGTTGTACTTAGATGGCAATCAAAACATCGACAAATACTTGAAAAAAACCGTTTCCGGCAATTATGAAACGATTCCATTCAAAGCCGATTTCGACGGCAAGTTAAAGAAAACGGTAATTACACTTTCACTCACAGATGGTGATAAGTTTGATTTGGATGGCAAAGTTAATGGGGCGATTGATGATCCTGGCACACCCATTTTAAAATTAACGTCCGTTAATTCTGTTGCAGGTGACTCGTTAAGCATTGATGGTACGGCAAAACAAGGTAATGTTCTGCACGCGAACAATGCTTTAACTGACTTAAACGGTTTAGGTACACTTCATTATCAATGGTTAGCGGATGGTAAAGTTATTGATAAAGCAACCGCTGACAATTACGCGCCTACCCAACAAGAAGTCGGTAAAACAGTAAGTGTTAACGTAAGTTACACTGATTTGGCAGGATTTTCTGAAACAGTAACGAGCAAAGCCAGTGCGATTATCCCTAACATAAACGATGCTCCAACAGGCGTGATGAGCATTAAAGGTATTATCAAGCAGGGTGAAACTTTAACGGCTAGCAATAACACATTATCCGATTTAGATGGTCTTGGTGTTATGTCTTATCAATGGTCTGCCAATGGCAAAGTAATTAAAGGTGCGACGAGTGACCATTACACCCTTGCACAAATTGAAGTGGGTAAAAAAATCATGGTTTCCGCCAGTTATATCGATGGCTTTGGAACTAAAGAATCGGTAAAAAGTTTAGCAACCGTTCAAGTAGAAAATGTAAATGACACTCCAAAAGGTAATGTAAAAATAACAAACTCATCGCAAGATGCCGATACCATTATGACTAGCGAAAATCTTTCAGATTTGGATGGTTTAGGGAGTATTAAACATCAATGGATGTCTGGCGACACAATACTTACAAAAGCTAAAGGCAGCGTTTACACTATTACAAATCATGACGTTGGAAAATGGATTTCTGTTGCCGCGCAATACAGTGATAAGTTGGGTTCGAAGGAAAGTGTAAACAGTGATTCGCTTTATATCAATGCGATGGGAACAACCAAGAATGATGTGCTAGTTGGTAGTAATAACAATGATTATATTTCAGGTAAAAGCGGCGACGATAGCATTCAGGGTGGCAATGGGAATGATGTTTTAAAAGGCAATCAAGGTAACGATACACTGATTGGTGGTTCTGGTGATGACCAGCTTTATGGTGGTCTTGGCAAAAACGTTCTTACAGGTGGAGCGGGTAAAGATGCGTTTTATCTAAGTTTGGAAAAAAGCACAATCACTGATTTTAACCCGCAAGATGAGTTGCTACTTTTCGATAGAAATATATTTAAGGCTTTGAAAAAATTAGGGCAATTAACGCTAGATACCTTTGACTCGTATCTTACTTATAATAAAGCTACCGGTGAATTGTCTTATGATGACGACGCTAATGGATTACATAAACCCGTTGTAATCGCTCAAATTGGAACTAATTTAGATTTGACGATGGCTGACTTTAGCGTTTTTGCATCTCAAGGTTTAATTGGTTTCTAAAAAATTGCTTTCAAGGCGTTTAACTGACCGTGCGAAATTCCCCACCAATTGCGGCGGGGAAGATGTTAATCAGCCCAATTTTACGCCATTCAAATCATGTGCGGCTAAAAATGCTGCAGCACTCATTCGCTTGCCATTTGGCATTTGTAATTCTTGAATCCGCACAAAACTGTTGCCAGTCGCAACATCTAACGTTTTATGCGTGCAGCGGGCTTGACCAGCGGGTAAATTTGACGGTTCCTGTAAAAATTCCGCGTCCCAAATTTTCATATTCAGTCCGTTATAAAACGTATAAGCGACAGGCCACGGATTAAAACCATGAATTCTACGCACCACCGTTTCAGCAGATTGTGTCCAATCAATGACAGCTTCTTCTTTATTTAACTTCGCGGCATAAGTCACCAAATTTTCATTTTGCGGTTCGGCATTTAATGAGCCATTTTCAATTTGTAACAGCACTTTTTCCAAACCGATTGCACTTAATTTTGAAAGTTCATCGTGAACATTTGCAGAGGTATCGCTGGATTTTATTTTGTAAATCTCTTTATGCAACATATCACCGGCATCTAATTTTTTTACAATCTGCATAATTGTGACACCGGTTTCTTTATCACCTTCAATCACCGCACGCTGAATTGGTGCAGCACCGCGCCAACGTGGTAATAATGAACCATGTCCGTTAATACAGCCTAATCTCGGCGCATCTAAAACAGTTTGCGGTAAAATCATTCCGTAAGCGACAACCACCATTAAATCCGCATTGAAATTTTTTAATGTTTCTAATTCATCGTCGGTTTTCAATGTCAGGGGCTGCAAAACGGGGATGCTATTTGCCAATGCTAACACTTTTACGGGGGACGGCTGTAAATGTTGCCCGCGACCTGCGGGTCTGTCTGGCTGCGTATAAACCGCACAAATGTTATGCCCCAAATCAATTAACTTCTGCAAACTTGGTACCGCAAATTCCGGCGTTCCAGCAAAAATAATTTTCATTATTCACCTGCCATCCGATGCCTTTTTTCCAATTTTGTTTTAATACGCTGACGTTTTAATGGCGATAAATAATCGACAAATAATTTTCCATTTAAATGATCAATTTCGTGTTGAATACAGGTTGATAATAAATCATTGGCTTCAATTTCAATGGCTTCGCCATTTCTATCCAATCCTTTCACAACAATGTGACCGGGACGAATAATTTTTTCAAAACTGAGCGGTACCGACAAACAACCTTCGTTGTATTCAAATTCGCCGTCTTTACTAATAATTTCAGGATTTATCAAACACAACGGTGTATTTTTTTCTTCGCTTGTGTCGATAACTAAAAGCTGCAAATGCACATTAACCTGCGTTGCTGCCAAACCAATTCCACTTGAGTGATACATGGTTTCAAACATATCCGTAATAAGTGTTTGCAAATTGTTATCTATGTTTTTTACCGGCGTAGCTTTTTTACGCAACCGTTCGTCCGGAAATTCGAGAATCGTTAGAATGCTCAATGCTCTCTCCACTATAATGTTAAAAATGTCTAAATTTAAATGCGAATTCTATCCGAAATTACCACAACTTTGTTGCTACACATGAAAAATACACGTTTCACGCCCCACTTTTTTTTAATTGGTTTTATCATTTTGTTGAGTCTTTCAGCTTTTAGTTACGCAGATGAAATTGCATTGATTCCGAATCCACCTGAAAAATATACCGTTATGAAAGGCGATACGTTATGGGATATTTCGAGCAAATTTCTAAAAAATCCGTGGCAATGGAAAGAACTTTGGAAAAATAATACGCAAATCCAAAATCCCCATTTAATTTACCCAAATGACACGATTTATTTCAATTTTATAAATGGCACGCCACAATTCAATTTGTCACGACCAGCAAATTTGCAATCGGATAAAACGTGTATTTTAAAACCAAGCGATTACGAAAAAGGACGACAAACTTTTTTGCTCGATAAAAATAATAAAGTTTTGCCGTGTGTTCGTGAAAGTGAAATTGAAAAACCCATTAACCTCATTCCGTATGACAAAATCGCCAAGTTTTTAACATCGCCAAAAATTGTCAGCGAAGAAGAATTAAACAATGCAGCGTATGTGATTGGATTTCAAAATGATCATTTAATGGCAGGAAAAAGCGATAACATTTATGTTAAAAATGTAACCGAAATCGCTAACAGTTATACCATTTATCGTGCGGGAGAAACTTACCGTAATGTAGATACAAATGAGCTTTTAGGCATCGAAGCAAAATATATTGCCAGCGCAACAAGACTTAATAACGATGGCGACGACATAGTAAAATTAACTATCACAAAAAGTGCCGCTGAAATTCGAATAGGCGATCGCGTAATGCCAAATCATGAAATCGAAAATACCTTAAATTTTTTTCCGAATCCCCCCGAAAAAATGGTTAATGGTCACATTATAGGCATCCAAAATGGCATGGCATTTGGTGGTTTATATGACGTGGTAGTTATCAACAAGGGCAGTGATGATGGCTTAATTGTAGGACATGAATTAACAATTTATCAAAAAGGAAAACACATTGTTAATACTATAAACAACAAGGATGAAATAGATTTGCCGGACGAAATATCTGGCAAAATCATGGTTTTTCGCCCATTTGAACATTTAAGTTACGCGCTCGTGATGCAAACAAATCACGATATTCATCGCCTATATAAAGTCAAAACAAATTAACTACAATTCAGGAATCGTCATGAAAACATTGAGCTGCGATGACGCAGACATTAAATACTGGTTAGCATTATTAAGAATTGAGGGAATTGGTTGTAAAACCTTTGCTAATCTAATCGAAGAGCATACGCCAGAAGAAATTTTTGCCGCTTCTGAAACCGATTTATTAGAATGGGAAATCAAAAAAAATATCGTCGAAGCCATTTTGAATTTTGATTGGAAACAAGTCGATTACGATTTGGAATGGTTAGCAAAACCGAATAATGATGTTTTAAAAATTACGCATCGGCTTTATCCGTCAGCACTTCAGGAAATTTATGACCCGCCACCATTATTATTTATTCGTGGCAATCCGAAAATTTTAGCTTACCCACAAATTGCAATTGTCGGAAGTCGCAATCCTTCCGCATTAGGGAACAAAACCGCCTTTGATTTTGCATTTGAATTGAGTCAATACGGTTTTGCGATTACCAGCGGTTTAGCATTAGGAATCGATGCGACAGCACATCAAGGCGCGTTAAGTGCTGCCGGCTATACGATTGCCGTTGCGGGAACGGGTTTAGACCGTGTTTATCCATCGAGTAATAAAAATTTAGCTTTAGAAATTGTGAATAGTGGCGCAATGGTTTCCGAGTTTTCACCTGGAACAATGGCGAAAGGATCAAATTTCCCACGTCGAAATCGAATTATTAGCGGACTTTGCCAAGGTTTATTAGTCGTCGAAGCCGCGCAGAAAAGCGGTTCGTTAATTACGGCACGAATGGCTTTAGAGCAAAACCGTGAAGTGTTTGCGATTCCCGGTTCGATTTACAGCCCCCTTTCGCGTGGATGCAATGCGATGATTAAGGAAGGCGCGAAACTGGTTGAATCACCACAAGATATTATTGAGGAATTGAGCCAATATAAACCGCGTATAACGTCTTTGCGTTCCGAACCTGAACAATCATCGTTAGATTTAGATGGGCAAACGTTACTCGATTTGATTATGTTTAATCCGACATCGATTGATGATTTAGTGGAAAGTTCTGCTCAATCTGTAGATGTGATTACAGCGCAACTTTTGATGTTGGAATTGCAAGGCTATATTGAAGCAACTGCAGGCGGTTGTTATATTCGAGTGAAGTAATAAGCCGAAGACGCGCTAAATTTTGGCGCGTCTCTGCTCTATTTTGAAAAAATTAAGACTCCGCTTTTTGTTCGCGGGCTAATAAATTTTGAACGGCATCACGCGGATTCAATCCTTCGTAAAGCACTTTATACGTTTGTTCGGTGATTGGCATTTCAATTCCGAACTTTTGCGCTAATAAAAACGTTTGTTTAGCCGCAGAAACGCCTTCAATTTCTTGTCCGATTTCTTGTTTCGCTTCATCACACGTTTTTCCTTGTCCTAACGCTAAACCAAATCGACGATTCCGCGATTGATTATCTGTACAAGTCAAAAGCAAATCACCTAATCCAGCTAATCCCATAAATGTATCGGGTTTGCCACCAAGTTGAATGCCTAAACGCATAATTTCGCTCATACCGCGTGTAATTAACGCCGCGCGAGTATTTGCACCGAAACCTAAACCATCAGCAATACCCGCCGCAATCGCCATCACATTTTTGACCGCGCCACCAACTTCAACGCCAATTAAATCGCTATTTGTGTAAGCCCGAAAACGATCGCTATGCAAAATTGTCGCAAGTTGTGCCGCAAAATCCGAATGCGTTGACGCAATTGCAATCGCTGTCGGCAAATCTGCGGCAACTTCTTTGGCAAAACTAGGACCCGAAACTAATGCCGCTGGTGTTTCTGAATCAAAAACTTCCGCGACAATTTCATGTAATAACCCACCATTTTCTTTATTAAAACCTTTCGTTGCCCAAGCAATTTTCACGTTCTTGGAAACTAAAGGCTTTAATTTTTGCAGCGTATCTTTAAAAGCGTGCGATGGAACGGACACTAAAATTAAATCACTAAATGCCGCGATTTCTGCCAAATCTGATGTCAGTATCAAATTGTCGTTAAACGGTAAATTTGGTAAATACCGCCGATTTTCACGGTCATTTTTTAACATTTCAATGTGTGCGGAATGATGTCCCCACAATAGCGTTTGGCAACCATTTCTTGCTGCCAACATAGCCAATGCCGTCCCCCAAGACCCCGCACCAAGTACCGCTATTTTGTTTGTCATAAACGTTTTTTAGTTAATTGCGTCTGAACTAGGAGCTTGTGCTTGTTGGTGTTGAGCATAAAGCGCGTCAAAATTGACTGGTGCCAAAATAAATTGTGGGAAACCACCTTTTGAAACTAAGTCAGAAACCACTTCGCGGGCATAAGGGAACAAAATGTTAGGACAGAAACTGCCAACCATGCCACCCATTTCTTGTTCGGTAAAACCACCTAAAACAAAAATCCCTGCTTGGGTAACTTCAACTAAATACGCGACTAATTCGCCACTTTTTACGGTAATCGTTAATTTGATAGCCACTTCAGCTAAATTTTCATCAAGTTGTTGAACGTTAGTTGCCAAATTGAATTCAACATTTGGATTCCATGTTTCAACGAAAACTTGCGGTGAATTTGGCGTTTCAAACGAAACGTCTTTAGTATAAATTTTTTGAATTGCGAATTGTTTTTCTGCTTGTTCAGCCATGATTTTTCTCTCTAAAAGTTAAAATAAAATTGTAAAACGCTAAAACGAAAGGGTTAAGATGCAACCCGATTTTTACTGGTGATTTTAATCGGTAATTTGTACTCATCCTGCCAAGCATTCATCCCGCCGGTCAGAATTAACACGTTTTCAAAACCCGATTTAGTCAACAGTTTTGCTGCCGCCGCCGCGCGTGTTCCCGTTTGGCAAGTCACTAACAACAAATTCTTTTGATACTTTTGCAAATTTGGTAAATGTTCTGTTAATTTGCTAAGTGGTGCGTTAATCGCATTTGCAATGTGACCTTGAATAAAGTCAGGGGCTTCGCGCACATCAATAACAACTGTTTTTTCGTCATCAATTTTTGGCACAGCTAACAACGGCGAAATGGCATCGAACCTTTTGAATGCGGTGTCAAAAAATTCTTGGATGAGCAAAAATGTAACGACCGCCATCGCTAATGACAAAATGTAATGATTTAAAATAAATTCAAAATAACGATCCATGAGTTTGTTTCTGTGTGAAATTAAGTGAAAAGTTGAACGAAATAATACCTTATTTTTGGCTTTTATAGTTATAAAAGCAGAATCGATGTCTCAAGCTATTCGCTGAATAACGACGTTTAACGAGTGAGAAAAAAGTGGACAAATATGCCCCGCTATCATACCTTCTTTTGTGGTCGAACTTGCTAAACGCATAAGTTATCGAGTATTTTTTGCTGGTAAAGTAATTTTTTGAAATTACACTGTGACAAAACATGGCGCATTTTTACATTACACAATTTAATCCTTCTTTTTTCTACTTCGTAACGATGAATAAATTAAAAATTAGCATTCTTTTATCTGGAACTTTTTTACTCTCGGGTTGTTATAGTGCTGGTGGTTGGACACCAACTGTTGATTCTTATAACGATTCTAATGCACGTTTTATCAATCAAGATATGAACGATTGTCAGCAGCTTGCAACGCAAGCCAGTGGTGGTACAGCGAAAGAAACAGCGATTGGTGCTGGTGTTGGTGGTCTACTTGGTGGTGCGGCGGGTGCAGCGATTGGCGCATTTACAGGAAATCCCGCCTCCGGTGCAGCAATGGGCGCAGCAGCGGGTGGCTTTGGTGGTGCGGTAAAACAAGGTTTCTCTGCCGAAGAGGAATATAAACGCGCCTATTCAAGTTGTATGAGAAACCGAGGACACAAAGTTGTTAATTAACTTAATTAACCAAAACTCTGAAACATTTGAGGTTTTGTGAAAAGTTTAAATCCCGAACAACAAGCGGCTGTTAAACAAATCGACCGACCATTGCTTGTTTTAGCAGGAGCGGGCAGCGGCAAAACTCGTGTAATTACCGAGAAAATTGCGTATTTAGTACGTCAAGGTTTAGCCGCGCGTCACATTGCGGCGTTGACATTTACAAATAAAGCCGCCCGTGAAATGCAAAGTCGCGTCGGAAAATTATTGCACGGCAATCAAAGCCACGGATTGCGGGTTTCAACTTTTCATTCTTTAGGTTTAGATATTTTACGGAAAGAATACAAAGTATTAGGTTACAAACCCGCGATTACGTTATTTGATGAGTACGACAAAATGACGGTTATAAAAAGTCTACTCGCGCAAGAGGTCGGAACTTACGATAACAAAGATGTTGAAAAATATGCCGCAAAAATTGGGCAATGGAAAAATGACCTTATTACGCCAGAACAGGCAATTTCGGATGCTTCAACAAATTATTTTGCACAAATTGCAAAAATTTATACTAATTACACCCGAAGTTTATTTGCTTACAATGCCGTTGATTTTGACGATTTAATTTTAATTCCTGTTTTATTGTTTCAATCTAACGCGGATGTTTTAACCAAATGGCAAAATCGAATCCGTTATTTACTTGTTGATGAATACCAAGACACAAATTTGACGCAATATCAGTTAGTGAAATTATTAGTCGGGAGCATGGGTAAATTTACGGTTGTGGGGGACGATGACCAATCAATTTATGCGTGGCGCGGCGCACAACCTGAAAATTTAGCGCAATTACAACATGATTTTCCACGTTTAGAAGTCATTAAACTTGAACAGAATTATCGTTCGACAGGACGGATTCTAAAAGTTGCCAATCATTTAATTGCGAATAATCCACATACTTTTGAAAAACGTTTATGGAGCAAATTAGAACAAGGAAGTCCCTTGCGGGTTTTGCCTTATGCCGATGAAGAAATAGAAGCCTCGCAAATAATCACTGAAATCATTCATCATAGATTGATGAATAATTGCCGCTATCAAGATTATGCAATTTTATATCGTGGTAATCATCAATCGCGCGGCTTTGAACAGGCTTTGCGGGAACGGAATTTGCCGTATTTTATTAGCGGCGGCACATCTTTTTTTGCTTATGCCGAAGTGAAAGATGTGTTGAGTTATTTACGTTTATTATCGAACCATGAAGATGATGCGGCGTTTTTACGAATTATAAACACACCTGCTCGTGAAATTGGAGCGGTGACATTAGAAAAGTTAGGTGTTTATGCGCGGGAACGTCACATTAGTTTATTTAATGCGTGTGGCGAAATGGGTTTAGATTTACGCCTCAATCCGTCGGCACGCTTACGATTACAAAATTTTCATAATTGGATACTATCTCAATCCGCAAAAGTCCATCAAGCGGAAAATAAAATTGTTGTGATTAAAGAACTGTTAGAACAAATCGGTTATCACCATTATTTACGCGAAGAAGGCGTAACGCGCGAAGCCGCAGAACGCAAAGCAAAAAATGTAGAAGATTTATTAACATGGTTGCAACGAATAATTGATAAAAACACGGCGAATGGTGAAGAATTTTTCTTAACGGATTTGGTGGCTAAAATTATGCTACTCGATGTTTTAGAGCGTCAGCGAGAAGATGATGTCGCCGATCAAATAAGTTTAATGACGTTGCACGCCGCAAAAGGATTGGAGTTTCCACACGTTTTTTTAGTCGGCGTGGAAGAAAACATTTTACCGCACAAAAATAGCCTTGATGCGGGCGGAACAATAGAAGAAGAGCGACGCTTGACTTATGTTGGTATTACACGAGCGCAACGCACTTGTACTCTAAGTTATTGCACACACCGAAAATTGCGTGGACAAAAAGACGAATGCAAACCAAGTCGTTTTTTGGACGAATTGCCGGATGAAGATTTGCAGTGGCGTGGACGGCATGAAGTATCGGAGGAAGTAAAAAATAACAATCGAAATGCTTTTTTTTCCAAAGCGAAAGAAATGTTGTCAGATGAACTAAATATCAAAGATTGACATCCTCCCCGCGCTAAAGGGAACGGGGATTCCCAATATCGCTATTGAGACCTTCCTAATTCAACGAGAACAACCGATGCAGATTAACTACACAGGAATTACATTCTCTCCAAAGGCTAACCCCGCAAGCCCTGCGGTTCTTATATTTTTAGCG
>CAIQZX010000079.1 GCA_903876445.1 uncultured Pseudomonadota bacterium
CAAAGTAAGTTGTGGGGCGGCGCGTTGTGGTCGCCTAGCTATTTCGCAGGCAGTTGTGGCGGTGCGCCGATTGAGGTTATTCGTAAATATATTGAGCAACAGCAAACCCCTCGTTGATTATCTTTAAAGCAGGCGGCTATCGCCGCCCGAGCTATCCATCCCCGCCCTGAACGGCGGGGTTTTTCGCTCGTTTTGATAAATTCAACTACTATTCTCAATGAAAATTAACATTTTCTTGGTGACGATTACTATTTTTGTAATAAACGAATGAATATAAAGTTAACATTTTTGAAAAGATTTTAAGGGTATAATTAAAAATCGGTTAACTTTACCTACGAGAGTATTTGATACTTCGTACACCATTTCGGTTGGAGTGACGTATGTTATGATTAAACATTTCCAAATGGCGATGTCATTTCTTTTGGAATTTCATTAACTTACATAGGGAGTTGGTAAGTATTATTATCAGACCTTAAAATTATTTAAATGACAAAATTGTGAAAAAAATACTTATTTTAACTGCGTTATATTTGCCTTGTTTTGCATTTGCCAATGGTAGTGAATCAATGAATCGCCCCAGTATGCGTCCATTACCAGAGCCACTAAACTCCATTGAAAAACCACGTTCTGATTTTCAACTTCCATCTGTCCAAGAAAACGCTTCTGAATTGCCAGGTGGTCAGCAACAATTACATATTAACCATATTGAATTTATTGGCAATACGCTCCTAGATGAACAGACGTTACATGAATTAGTGCAAACGTATGAAAACAAAGCTGTCACAGTGTCTGAGCTAGAAACCTTACGGCAACGGATTACTCAAACCTATGTTGATAATGGTTACATCAATTCAGGTGCGATTTTAACAGAAGATGCGTTTAAAAATGGGGTACTAAGTTTCACCATTTTAGAAGGACATTTAGAAGAAATCGTGGTGCATGGTCAAGAATGGTTGCGTGAAGGTTATGTGAGTAATCGTTTGCTAGGCAATGCCGAGCAGCCCTTGAATCTACAACAATTACAAGACCGTTTTCAAATGTTGCTTACTGACCCATTGATTAGCCAAATGAATGGACGGATTTTGCCTGGTAGTTCACCTGGTAAAAGTATTCTTGATGTTGAAGTTACTCGCGCACAACCGTATCAACTTAGTTTGCTTGGTAATAATCAACGTCCTCCGTCAATTGGTGCAGAAGCCTTTGGTGTGAACGGTTGGGTTCGTAACCTAACGGGACTGGGCGATATGGTGGATTTTACCTATTACAACAGTGCTGGTTCAAATCGTTATACAGGCGGTTTGAGTTTGCCAATTACAGACCAGGATACACAAGTCTTTTTCCACTTTGATGAAGGCGATTCCTCAGTTCAAGAGCAACCGATTCGTAAAATAAACGTTACTAGTCAAGTTCATAGCTTAGAAGGTGGTATCAGCCACCCACTTATCAATACCTCAAGGCAGAAACTTAATTTCGGCACATTGCTAGCGATTCGAGAAAACCAAACCTATTTAGACGGCAAGCCATTTTCTTTTGTCACAGGCGATTCAACAGGTCACACTCAAGCAACCGTAGTTCGTGCTTTTCAAGATTATATTCAGCGTTGGGATAATCATGCCCTATCACTACGTTCTACTTTCAGCCTGGGAGTAAATGCGTTGGGTTCAACGATTGGGAAAAATAATAAAGCACAAGACAGTGAATTCTTTGCATGGTTAGGGCAAGCTCAATATGCCTATCGAGTCGATGAAGAAGGTTCACAAGTTGTGTTGCGTGGAAACAGCCAATTCAGTAACGATGTTTTATTACCGTTAGAACGCATTTCAATTGGTGGTATGGGAACAGTACGCGGCTATCGTGAAAATCAGTTGGTGCGTGATGAAGGTTATAACTTCTCGGTTGAATATCGTTATCCTGTTTTAGGCGGTGAAACTATGATGATGGATTCCTTGATGCACCTTAATCTTGTACCGTTTATTGATTACGGTAGTGCATGGAATAAAGGCGAAAAACAAGACGATTTATTGTCAGCAGGTGCAGGGTTTGATTTCGATTGGAAACAATTACATACCGAGTTTTATTACGGCTACGCCATTTATCAACCTACGCAAAAACAACAAGGTGACTTGCAAGATATGGGAATTCATTTTAAAGCACGCTTTGACGTTTTCTAATTTTTGAGGAATTGAAATGAAATTATTTGCAAGATTGATGATTGTAAGTTTATGGGCAAGTTCCGCTTATGGTGCAACGTTCGATGAATCTTATCAGCAAGGCAAAGCCCGTTTAGAACAAGAGCAATATAGTTTAGCTGTTATTGAATTGAATGAAGCGCAGCAACTCGCTACAACCCAAGAAGAAAAAGCTAAAGCCGCAGGAACACTTGGTTTGGTTTATTATCGAATGCAACGTTGGGAGCCTGCAACGAAATTATTGCAAGAAGCGAATAGTTTTAATGTTGGTGAAAATGCAGACCGTGCGAAATGGTTGGGTACACTAGCAGATTTAGAAGCCGATAGAGGTAATTTAGAAATTGCACGACCTTTGTACGAAAAGGCATTATTGCTAGTTAGCAAAAATCCAGAATTAGTGGCAGAATTAAAATTAGGCGAAATTGAGACTTTGCCAACAGATAAAAAACTTACCGAATTAACTCAAGTTAAAGAAAATTTAGAAAATGTTGAAAACGCAGAAAGTCGCGCCCGATTGCTTATCAATTTAGGCGGTCAAGCACATAAAGCAGGTAAAGAAGGACTGGAACTTTCATTTACTAGTTTTGAAGAAGCGAATCAACTAACAACAAATTCACGTTTAAAAGCAGAATCACTTGGGCAACTCGCTCAATTATATGAAGAAAAAAATCGTTCAAATGAAGCCTTAAAATTAAACAGTCAGGCAATTATAGAGGCTAAAAAAGTAAATGCTCATGATCTATTATTGGAACTTGAATGGCGACAAGGGCGTTTAAGTCGCGTATTAAATCAATTTTTCGATGCAACGGCAGCATACCAACGTGCTATTGAACACATTGAGGCTATTCGGCAAGATATTCCTGTTGAATATCACAACGGACGTTCTTCATTTAGAGAAATCTTAGAACCCGTTTACTTGGGCTTGGCGGATTTGTTATTGATGCAAGCCAGCCAAAAAAGTGGGACTGAAAAAACGATTTTGTTACGTCAAGCTCGTGAAACAGTTGAATTGATTAAACAATCCGAATTAGAAGAGTTTTTAGGTGGACGATGTTCAGTACATACCAGCAAAAATGCGTTGGAATCTGTTGAGCCAACCACTGCTATTATTTACCCTATTCTATTGCCAGATCGATTAGAAATACTCGTCAGTAGTGGAAGTGAAATTCGGCAATACACAGAAGCCGTGGATTCTGTAACGATGCAGGAATTAACAAAACATCTTGTTCGCAGTTTACGCAATAGCAAATATGACGTTAAAACCGTTTCTAATCAGCTTTATCAAAAGCTAATTTTACCCGTTGAATCATGGTTGCAAGAACAGCACATAAAAACATTAGTAATGGTGCCAGATGGTGTATTACGTTTAATTCCACCTGCTGTTTTGTATGATGGGCAACATTATCTAATTGAAAAATATGCAGTCGCTATTTCACCAGGTTTAACGTTATTTGAACCAGCTCCCCTACAAAAGCGAGGCATTAAAGCATTGCTTGCAGGTATGAGCGAACCAGGTTCCGTGATTGAACATTTACCGACTAGTTTTATGCAATCAATAACAGGGCATCGTGGTGGTATGAATCCAGATGATACAAGTGAATCAGCAGTGAAAAGTAGACAACTTGAATTAGAAAGGATGATAAAAGAACCTGTTTTCCGTCAACAACTACATGAAAAATTGAGTTTGCCAGGCGTTGCAGAAGAAATTAAAAGTCTGCAAAAAGAAATTCCTAACACATCCATCATGAATGATAATTTTACTGTCGAAGAATTTAAAAAACAGGCAGTTAAAGAGCCTTATTCAATCGTTCATATTGCGTCACATGGTGTATTTGGTAAAACCGCTGACACCAGTTTTGTGATGGCTTACGATGGCGTTATTAACATGGACGAATTAGAACAGCTTTTAAAATCGGATAAATTTGCCAAACAACCTGTGGAGTTACTAACCTTGAGTGCCTGTCAAACAGCTGAGGGTGATGACCGTGCGCCATTGGGATTAAGTGGAATTGCATTAAAAGCAAAAGTGCGAAGTGCGCTCGGAACGTTATGGCCAGTATCTGATGAGGCGGCATCATTATTGATGGCTGAGTTTTACAAAGCTCTTGCACAACCTAATACCAGTAAAGCAGAAGCTCTACGCCAAGCGCAAATTTTATTGCTGAAACAAAAGGAATTAGAAAATCCCGTGTATTGGTCACCATTTATTCTGGCGGGAAGTTGGTTATAAAAAATCAGAAATTTACCAGCCGCCAATGTAAGTCAAAGAAGCACCAAATGAAAAATTCTCTCCATTTCCAAAAGAATAATTGAATGAAGGTGCAATTTGAAATGACTGATTTATTACATACGAAATACCTGTTGAAACAGTATAAGAAGTGTCGAGTTTATTCCATGATGTTGATTTATTGATGTAATTATTCATTGAAAAAGCCATTGACGCTAAATATCTGTTTCCAATGGGTGTGTTAGCACTTACAAATGAAGAAATTTGATAATCAGATAAATTGTTGTTGATAGTATTATTGTGACTAATTTGTTTATCAAACGCAGTACCCGCAACAAATTGAGCATACGAAGTGTTTGTATAACCCGAAAAATTCAGTTCACCTCCCCAAGTATCACCGTATTCAGAAAATGAATTTCTTGCACCTAAGATAATCCCTGTTGAATTATTGATAGCTATTTTTTCATTAGCATAAATTTCATAAAACCTATTTTCACTATTTGACACAAATGTATCATTTTTAGATTTCACTTTTTGTCTATAATCCGAATAAAAAACAGACCCGCCTATTTCTAAATTATTAGATAGACCATAACGCGCCTCCATACTGTGATTAAACGCACGGCGTTCAGAATTTAAATTTGAACCTAATGAAGTTAAAAAATTATAAGTAATCATCAATTGATTTTTTCTAGCGACTGTAGCTAATGTGATAGCACCAGATTGTTCAACTGTAAAATGCGTGTTTAGTTTATCTGCCGACAAATAGAGCGTTGAACCTTTCGGTTTATTTTTTGAAGGTTCAATAGCCATTACAAACCATTTATTGTGTTTGTCGTTTATTCCCTCTTTAAGTAATTCTTCATAAGACAAACGGATATTTCCTCTAATAGGATCGGCTAAAAAAACATTTCCGTTTTCTGTTCCTTTAAGAACAACATAATGAGGAGAATCGCTATTCAGACCAATAAGCAATAAAACAGGCTGTTTTATTTTTTCTAAAAACGAAGGTGAAACTTGTCGCCATTCCGAATCATATCCTAATCTTTTAGACGCTTCAGCTAATTCTGTTGCCGTATAACCATCTTCATTTTTTGAGCCTTTAATGTCGGCAATTGCGTCAATGATATTTTCTTCCGAGACATGACTATTCTCAACAATTCCAGTAATTAACGTCGATAACGCCGCTGCACCACATGAAAAATCATGCGATTGCACCGTTACGCCTTCAAATAACATATCGTTTTCGCTTGCAATCGCAGTTTTTAAACCCATGCAAAATATAACCGCAAAAAAAAATCTCCAACCATAATTTACGGCTAGAGATTTCTTTGTTTCAATTTTTTGATTAAGCACTTATTCGCCTTCAAATAACATATCGTTGTCGCTTGCAATCGCGGTTTAAAATATAACCGCAAAAAACCTCTAATCGCAATTTACGGCTAGAGGTTTCTGTGTTTCAAATTTTTTACTTTCTTACAACTACAATCGTTGATGGTCTACTAGTGAACCCTAGAGTACGAATACCATTACCATTACCTGAAACCAAGTTTAAGTCTGTTGCAGAAACAGCTTCTGTTTGAACGCCTTCAAACGCACTAAAAGATGCTTTTGATGAATCCACGGCACTAAAAGATACTTTTGATGAATCCGCAAAAGCAGATGATGCGCTGATAAATACGCCAGCGACTAACACAGTTTTAATAATTTCACGAAGTTTCATGATGATATTCCTCAATTATGAGTTAAAAGACACGCTCTGATTGAAAATAACCAGTTTACGCGCGACTAAACTGTATAATTAAAAAACAATTTTTTCAAGTGGACATTGCGTTATGAAACTAAAATTTTATTTTTTATTATCGTTTTTAAATTTGTATGTAGAAAATTCTTTTTCTGAAACTATCTCGACAGACGGTTCGATGGGAAATTCTCAAGTTTTCAATGGAACAAATGTAAGCATTTCTCAAGATGTCGGTACAACTGTTGGTAATAATTTATTTCATAGTTTTTCTGAATTTAATATCAATCAAGGACAAACTGTTACTTTTACGGGTGCCGATAATCTACAAAATGTCATCTCTCGTGTGACGGGCGGAAATCCATCTGTTATCGATGGAACATTAAAATCAGAAATTAAAAATGCGGATTTCTATTTCATCAATCCGAATGGCATTACGTTTAATGCAAATGCTCAAATTGACGTTCCAGCGGCATTTCACGTTAGTACGGCAGATAAAATTGATTTTGGTAAAAACAGAACGGTTTTTTATAGCAATTTAGATAAAAAAAGTACGCTCAGTAGCGAATCGCCTGTCTCTTTAGGATTTTTAGGTACTTCCAAAACAAATAATGGACTGTTATATATTAATCATTCGAAATTGAGTTTTAAAGACAATAGTGTTGTGGACTTTATAGCGGGAAACATAACAATTGAAGGGGGGAATAAAATTTGATAATTATGATTCGTTAATTCCAAATATAAAAACGACTTCTGGACAATTTCGCGCTATTGCAATGCAAAATGACGGAGAGATTGACCTGAAAAATCTACAAGTCCAACTTCCTTTAAAAAATGGCGGCAATATATTGTTTGATAATGTTGGTATTGATTTGTCTGGAAATAAAGGTGGAAATTTATTTATACGAGGAAATTCTTTGAGTGTGAATGGTGGATATTTTTTTATTGATAACACTGGAGACGATAACCCAACATTACTAAACGGAATTGAGATAGCCACAAATGAATTTATAATGCAGGGCGAAAGTTATCTCACCTTTGATGTTATGGGCAAAGGAAATGCGGGTAATATCAATATCAATGCCGAATCAATGAATGTGTTAGATGGCGCAGAAATTCACAGTAATACAAATTCTAAAGGTAATGCGGGGAATCTAGTTATCGTTTCAAATATCTTGAGCGTCAACAATAAGTCTTCGGAAAATTACACAAGTATTTCATCAGATGCCTATTCAGGAAGTTCTGGGAATGCAGGCTTAATTTCAATAAATACCAATTCCGTAAATTTGTTAAACGGTGGAGAAATTCATACTAATACATGGGCTAGTGGCAATGCGGGAACTATTACAATCAATGCAAATGAATTGACTGCAGATGGACAAAATTCGGCATTTTTTACAGGAGTTTCATCGAGTTCAGAATTAGACGATAAAAATAATCCTCTTATGGAAAGCGGTGATGCAGGTAATGTTAATGTTAATGTTAATGGGACACTGAATCTGTTTAATGGAGGTGCAATTCGTAGCGATACTTTTACTATAGGTAACGGGAAAGAAGTGTTCGTTAAAGCGGACAATATAATTATTGACGGGAGAAATTCTAAATTTGCAACAGGGGTCACTTCAAATGCCAATAGCAATAGCAATGGTAATGCAGGTGCCATTAAAATTGACACGAAAAATATACTTATTCAAAACGAAGGTGGGATTTCTTCGCAAGCAAATATTCAAGCAAATGGTAATTCAGGCTATGTAAATATCAAAGCCGAACAGGTCGATTTGAAAACAGATGGTTATATTTCTACTTCAACCAACTCTGTGGGTTCTGCGGGTAACATTAATTTATCAAAACGAGCGAAAAACCCCGCCGTTCAGGGCGGGGATGGATAGCTCGGGCGGTGATAGCCGCCTGCTTTAAAGATAATCAACGAGGGGTTTGCTGTTGCTCAATATATTTACGAATAACCTCAATCGGCGCACCG
>CAIQZX010000080.1 GCA_903876445.1 uncultured Pseudomonadota bacterium
ATGGGGAACGCTTTACAGTCACGACAGAACCTGCCGCCTCAAATTGGTTGCACAATCTAACTATGATTGGTTTAGATTGCAAATAGGTTTGCTTTTCACACATTGTGAGCCTCTTGGTTTTCGATGACAAACAATGTAAGCACACGGGAATTTTACAGTATGAATAAGAAAATCAAAAGCCGCTTCGCGGAAGGAGTGCTATCCATCCCCACCCAAGCCTATCAGCACTGGGTGGGGAATTTCGCACGGTCAGTTAAAATTATTGTGCGAATAAAATCACTATAAAATATAGCGACTTAAATCTTCATCTGCGACCAATTCTGTCAGGTATTTATTAACATACGCCGCATCGACTACGACTTTTTTATCTGTAACATCCGACGCTTCAAACGAAATTTCTTCTAACAATTTTTCCAACATTGTATGCAAACGACGTGCGCCAATGTTTTCGGTTGTTTCATTCACTTGCCAACCCATTTCCGCAATGCGTTTAATACCATCTTCAGTGAAAGATAAATCTACACCTTCTGTACCGAGTAATGCGGTGTATTGTTCGGTTAATGACGCATTTGGCTCGGTTAAAATGCGTACAAAATCATCGGCGGATAATGCACTTAATTCGACACGAATCGGAAACCGCCCTTGTAATTCAGGAATTAAATCAGACGGTTTTGCGACATGAAATGCGCCCGATGCAATAAACAAAATATGGTCAGTTTTAATCATGCCATATTTTGTACTGACTGTACTGCCTTCGACTAAGGGTAACAAATCGCGCTGTACGCCTTCGCGGGAAACTTCGCCACCACCCCCGCCCAATTCAGAACGTTTGCAGATTTTGTCGATTTCGTCCAAAAATACGATGCCGTTTTGCTCGACCGAATCAATCGCTCGCAAACGAATATCGTCTTCGTTAACTAATTTTTCGGCTTCTTCTTCTTCCAAAACGTGCAAGGCTTTGCTGATTTTCATTTTACGCGGTCTCGTTTTTCCTTGACCCATACTTTGAAACATTCCTTGCAATTGATTGGTCATTTCTTCCATGCCTGGCGGAGCCATAATTTCCACGCCAATCGCGCCAATTTGTACATCGACTTCAATTTCTTTATCGTTTAATTCGCCATCGCGCAATTTTCGACGCATTTTTTCGCGCGTCGCATCGCCATTTGGTGAATCGTCAGGTGTCCAGCCTTCCGCACGCGGAATCAAAATATCCAAAATGCGTTCTTCAGCTGCGTTCGCGGCTTCCGTTTTCATTTTTTCCATTTCTGTCATGCGTGTCATTTTGATTGCGGTATCCGCTAAATCACGAATAATCGATTCAACATCGCGTCCAACGTAACCGACTTCGGTAAACTTTGTGGCTTCGATTTTAATAAATGGGGCGTTAGCCAATTTTGCCAAACGACGGGCAATTTCGGTTTTACCTACGCCTGTAGGACCAATCATTAAAATGTTTTTTGGCGTAATTTCGTCGTGTAACGTGCCGGTGATTTGCTGTCTACGCCACCGATTTCGTAACGCAATCGCCACTGAACGTTTCGCGCTGCCTTGTCCAACGATGTGTTTGTCTAATTCACTGACGATTTCTTTAGGTGTCATTTCTGTCATGATTTTACTCTTTAGGTTCAATATCGAGTTCTTCGATACGCAAATTGTGATTAGTGTAAATGCAAATATCGGCGGCGATATTTAATGATCGTTCAACGATTTCACGCGCACTTAAATCGGTATTTTCAAGTAACGCACGCGCGGCGGCTTGGGCAAATGAACCACCAGAACCGATTGCCATTAAATCAAATTCGGATTCCGGTTCGATAACATCACCCGTTCCCGAAATAATCAATGACGTTTTTGAATCCGCAATCGTTAAAAGAGCTTCTAATTTGCGTAATGCGCGGTCTGTGCGCCAATCTTTTGCCATTTCAACCGCAGCGCGAGTTAAATTTCCGCGATGTTTTTCGAGTTTTCCTTCAAAATGTTCAAACAAAGTGAATGCGTCAGCGGTCGCACCGGCGAAACCTGCAATGACTTTATCGTGATACAAACGGCGTACTTTGCGGGCGTTGCCTTTCATGACGGTATTTCCTAATGTTACTTGTCCGTCACCACCAATCACGACTTTATCGCCTCGGCGAACCGAAAGAATAGTTGTCCCTCTAAACACATTTTTCTCCAAAAAGTTAAAAAATAAAAAGTGATTTTACAGGTTTCGCGGCAGTTTCTGTTGAAATTTTACCTAAAGTGGCTCGAATGCAGCGCAAAACATCGTAACTGTACTTTCCATCGAAATGTTCCACAACAGGTTTTATGGCTTTTCCATATTCTGCCGGCAAATTTTCAATTACGGTTTTAATTTCATTTATTTCGTCGTCGGGAAGTAAAACAACTTCACTTAATTTCAATTCTTTTCCGATAATGCCTTCGGTTAAGTGTCCATAAATTGTTGCAGCTTGCAATTGCCTATATTCCACAATTTTTGTTATTTCCAATCCCATTTTAAAAACTTCAATCGAAATTTGACTTGAACTTAAATCCTTGTCTTCCAAAATTAAAAAAACACGAATAATACTTAAAAATGCTTCGCCATATAATTTTAATTTATGTTCGCCAACACCCGATATTTCAACAAATTCCTCTAGCGTTTCTGGCTTTGACTCTATCATCATCATTAACGTTGCGTCTTGAAAAATAGTGTAATTTGGTACATTTTGCGCGTCGGCAATTTCTCGGCGTTTATCAAGTAACGCTTTCCAAAAGCGGGTTTTCCAATCATCAACCGTTTTTGTTTGTTTCACAACTGTCCGCTGGCGGGTTAATTTTTCGGTTTTAATGTCTGGTCTAAACATTAAGCGTCGTTCACCACGCAAAACAGGACGGCTTGCATCAGTGAGTTTCAATGTGTTGTAAGCAAAGTCAACTTCAACAAAATTTAACGCAATCAATTGCCGAAATACAGAACGCCATTGCCCGTCATCTAAGTTTTTACCAATGCCAAACGTGGATTGTTCATCATGTTTGTGTTGTCGAATTTTTGATGTTTGGATGCCGTGTAATACGTCAATCAAATGTGAAACCCCAAATCGCTGTCCTGTACGAAAAATACATGACAACGCTTGTTGTGCGGGAATTGTTCCGTCCCATGTTGTCGGTGGATTTAAACAACAATCACAATTACCACACGGTTCTTCCATTGTTTCACCAAAATACTGCAATAAAGTTTGTCGCCGACAATGTACTTGTTCACATAACGCTAACATCGAATCCAGTTTGTAAGTTTCCAGCACTTTATGAATTTCATCCGCTTCCGATTCCGCAATCCATTTTTTTAAAATCACAATGTCTTGAATACCATAAGCCATCCAAGCATTTGACGCAGCACCATCACGTCCAGCGCGACCGGTTTCTTGATAATAGGCTTCCACACTTTTTGGCAAATCTAAATGTGCGACAAAACGCACATTGGGTTTATCAATTCCCATTCCAAATGCAATCGTCGCGACAATAACAATGTTGTCGCGTTTTAGAAATTGCTGTTGATTTTCTTGCCGTTCTTTCGCGGATAAACCCGCGTGATAGGGCAGGGCGGTCATGCCTTTTTCATTTAGCCATGCCGCAATTGCATCAACTTTTTTGCGCGACATACAATACACAATGCCCACGTCGCCACGATGATGTTTACGAATAAAATCTAATAATTGCTGGCGTTCTTTTCCGGCTTGTTTTGGTACAATTGTGTATCGAATGTTAGGGCGGTCAAAGCCACTGATATAAAGTGGTGCATCTTCAAGTTGTAAACGCTGCTGAATTTCAAGGCGAGTACGTTCGTCAGCGGTTGCGGTTAACGCAATACGAGGAATGTTGGGGAACTGTTCGTGAATAATCGACAAATTTAAATAATCGACACGAAAATCATGTCCCCATTGCGACACACAATGCGCTTCATCAATCGCAAATAATGAAATTTTTAACGATTTTAAAAATTCCAAAGTGGTCGTAATTTTTAATCTTTCAGGTGCAATGTAAAGTAAATCGAGTTCATTATTTCGTAATTGTTGTTCGACTTGACGCGATTCTTGTACAGTTAGAGTCGAGTTTAAAAAAGCGGCACGAATGCCTAATTGTTTAAGTGCATCAACTTGGTCTTGCATTAGCGCAATCAAGGGCGAAATTACAACACCAACTCCTTCACGCAACAATGCTGGAATTTGGTAACATAACGACTTTCCTCCACCTGTGGGCATCAACACTAGCGCATCTTGCCCAGAAATCAAATCATCAATAATTTTTCGTTGTTGACCGCGAAATTGATTATAACCAAAAACAGTTTTTAAAATTTCTAGTGGTGTGTTGTTCATTTTTATTCCTGTAAAACAATAATGACGGCACAATATAGCTAATAATTTTTTATTTCAAATCCTTACTTATTTTTTTATAACCGAATTATGATAGAAAATCGCATTGAATCTAACACACCAGATGTACTGATTGTTGATGATACATTAGCCAATTTACAATTGCTTACATCTATTCTGAAAGAAGAGGGCTATAAAGTACGTCCTGCAAGTTCTGGCGCAATAGCGATACAAGCGATAGCCAAAAAAATTCCGGATTTGATTCTGCTTGACATCAAAATGCCCGAAATGGACGGTTATTCAGTTTGCCGAGAATTAAAAGCTAATCCGCGAACACAAGATATTCCGATTATTTTTATTAGTGCGCTTAACGATGTATCAGATAAAGTGCAAGCGTTTAACGTCGGTGGCGTGGATTACATTAACAAACCGTTTCAATTTGAAGAAGTCAAAGCGCGAGTATCAACGCATTTGAAGCTGCAATCGTACCAAAATGAAATGGCAAAAAAAGTAGAAGAAGGGATTGAAAACATAAATCATCTAAATCAAGAAATTATCGACACACAACGCGAATTGATTTTTACTATGGGCGAAATTTGTGAAAGTCGGTCATTAGAGACAGGAAGACACGTTAAGCGAGTGGCTGAGTATTCGTCTTTATTAGCAAAATTGTGCAATTATGATAAATTAGATTTAATTCGCCAAGCAACGCCCATGCACGATGTGGGAAAAGTGGCTATTCCAGACGCTATTTTGCATAAAAACGGCGCGTTGACGGTTGAGGAATCACAAATTATGCAAACGCATACTGTATTGGGATTTTGTATGTTGTCGGTTTCGAAGCGTCCATTGTTACAAATGGCAGCAACGATTGCTTTAGAACATCATGAACGCTGGGATGGTAAAGGTTATCCGCATGGTTTAGCGGGGGAGAAAATTAACTTAGCTGCTCGAATTACAGGTGTCGCAGATGTGTTTGATGCGTTAGCCGCAAGACGCAGTTATAAACCCGCATGGGAATTGCCAGATATTTTGCAGTATTTTCATGATCAACGTGGAAAGCATTTTGATCCGGACTTAATCGATGTATTTTTTAAAAATTTAGATGGGTTTGTTGAAATTCGAACAAAATTTGGTGATTAAAATTTTGTTTCTGTTTTTTATCAAATTTAAAATAGACTTAACACGACACACTTCGACGCTTTCGGGTTTGAAAGATTAACGCTAACAAAGTAAGCCTTATAAAATAGGAAATGCGTGATAGAGGTCGGTTTTAATCCGACGTGCTTACCTCGCTGCTTTTAGATAGCAGTCGTCACACTAATAAAAAATGAAAAATGAACCACTAATTCACGATAAATCGGACATTATCAATAAATTCTCATTGCTTGTTAAACATAAATTAGCCATTGAGGCGAACTTATCGGACGACCAAGAAAACTTATCAATAGTGATTGTAAATGTAGATGCGAACGACAACTCTATTATTTTTACTTTAACGTGTGGTACATGGGAACTCGATATGCTCAGTAAGCGTGTACTTGCGGTACCAAGTATTGCGTTCAGCGCATTGTTTCGTGATATTCAACTTTCCTTTAGTAGCAAAAGAATTAAAAAAACCACGCACGCTGGTGAGTCCGCTTTTATTATGGATATTCCAGGCGCGTTATATTGGAAAAATAGACGTAGTCACAGTCGCAAAAAAATACCGATTGTGAATTCAAGTTTTTGTGAAGTCGTTTTAATCGCGCCCGCAGCAGATGCAACAGATGAGCTCAAACAAAATTATTTGGAAGCCACAAATAAAATTAAACAAAAATTACGAAAAGCGGCGACTGACGAGAAAACTCGACAAGCCCCAGCAGGTAAAAATGATCTTTCAGCGAATACGATTCGATTAAATTTATATGACGTGAGTTTATCTGGATGTTCAATGCTTAATTACGATTCAGAATTTTCGGCGTTTTTTCAACCGGGAATCCGTTACGAGAATTGTAAAATTGTGATGGCTGATGATGCCCAGCTTCTTGTTTCTTTTGAGATTATGACAATTCGGGATATTGAATTGCCAGATGCAGCCTTTAGTGAGTTAATAGGTACTAAATTCTTAGACATAAAACGCAGCATGAATTGATTATGGGGTTTTCAAACCTTAAATTTATACAAATTTTAACCTTTAATTTAGCGACATTTTCAGTCACAATGCCGCTAAATTACTTTATTACACAGAGCTTAATTTATGGATTATCCTGAAAAAACATGTTCTATTGAACGCCTTGTCACACATGAAAAATTAGTGACTGCGACGATTGCAGGACGTAAAACGCAACAACGTCGAAATGGCGTTTATGGTTACCCAAATGAAACCTTTGAACTTGAAGGTAAAACATTTGTCGTTACAGATTTATATCAACAAAAATTAGGCGAAATGACCGATTCAGATGCTCAAGCGGAAGGCTATCCAAGTTTAGAAATGTATCGGGATTTGATTTTGAAAATGCACGGTGGCATGGAATGGAATGATGACGCATCGGCATGGGTACATTGCTTTAAAGCGCAAGATTAAATTTGTACGTCCAAATGATTTTTGTTATTCAATTTTGCTAAAGAAACTTATCGGTTATGTCAGAATTTTATCCTTTTTTTCATCAAGACGACGATTTGTCGGTTTTGAATGCTCAACCAAGATTAAAAAAACCGCCGTTATATCGGGTAATTTTGCTCAATGACGATTTTACGCCGATGGATTTTGTTATTGAAATTTTAATCACTTTTTTTGGTATGTCCGAAGAGCAAGCGACGGCGATTATGTTACAAGTCCACACACGCGGGGTTGGAATCTGTGGCACTTATTCAAAAGATGTTGCCGAAACGAAAGTTTATATTGTTAATTCTTATGCAACACAACATGAACATCCCTTGAAATGTGCAATGGAAGAACTTTAATACATTTTTTACTTAATTTATTGTGATTTATGACAAAAAAAATTCGCATTGAACGTAAAAGTGGCAAGGCTTTAGAGCCATACATCCACGACTTAGCACGCTTGAGAATCGAAGTTTTTCGGGATTTTCCGTATCTGTATGACGGCGATTTTGAATATGAAAAAAAATATCTCCAAACGTATCTCGATTGTGCCGAAAGTGTAATTGTTTTAGCGTTTGATGGCGATGAAGTTGTTGGCGCGTCAACAGCTATGCCGATGAAGCATGAAACATCGGAGATTCAAAAGCCATTTTTAGAAAATGGTTACAATCTCGACGAGGTGTTTTATTGCAGCGAATCGGTTTTAAATAAAAATTATCGTGGTTTGGGCATTGGCGTTAAATTTTTTGATGAACGAGAAGCGCACGCCGCCGAATTAGGCGGATTCAAGCACATTACATTTTGCTGTGTTCAACGCCCTGAAAACCATCCCCGTCGCCCAGAAAATTATGTCCCGCTCGATGCGTTTTGGACAAAACGTGGTTATGTTAAACATCCTGAATTACACACTGAATATGTTTGGAAAGATTTGGACGATAACGAAGAAACCGCAAAACCGATGACTTTTTGGTTGAAACATGAATGTTAAGATTGCGACAGCACAATACGATGTTAGTTTTTTAGAATCGTGGGAAAATTACCAGCGTAAATCCGAACGATGGGTGAAAGAAGCTGTTCAACAAGGGGCAAAAATTCTCCTTTTTCCCGAATATAACACAATGGAATTAGCTTCTTTGTTTCCAGAAGAAATTTATTCATCATTAAACAATCAGCTTGTCGCATTACAAACTCTTCATGAGCCGTATTTGAATTTATTTCAAAGTTTAGCGCAGCAATATCAATGTGTTATTCAAGCAGGAAGTTTTCCTATGCAAATTTCCGAAGGCATTTATCACAATCGTGCGTATTTATTTATGCCTAATGGCGAGCATGATTTTCAGGATAAAATCATGATGACGCGCTTTGAAAATGAACATTGGCTCATCAGTGCCGGCAATAAATTAAAAACATTTGATACCGATTTTGGACGCATTGCCATTAACATTTGTTACGATTGCGAATTCCCGTTATTAGCGCGACAACAAGTCGAAGCCGGTGCTAATTTGATTTTAGTACCGAGTTGCACCGATCATGCCGCTGGTTATCATCGCGTCAAAATTGGTTGCCAAGCTCGCGCCTTAGAAAATCAATGCTACGTCGTGCAAGCGTGTTTGGTTGGTGATGCACCTTGGTCGCCAGCAGTGGATGTTAATTGTGGTGCGGCGGGTATTTATACGCCTGTCGATTACGATTTTCCCGACAATGGTATTTTAGAAATCGGGGAATTCAACGTGCCGCAATGGGTTTATGCCACGATTGATTTGCACAATTGTGAAAAGATACGCGCTATAGGACAGGTCTTTAATTATCGCGATTGGGCGCTACAACATAACGCTGTCTTACGATAACAATGTTTGTTTTGCCAAATTGATTTTTGTTGCTAAATAATTTGAGCCGCCATGATCGGGATGGAGTTTTTGTATCAATTTCCGATGGGCGGCAATTATGTCGTCCCTACTTGCATTTGCGGTTAAACCTAAAATTTCTAAAGCCTCTTCATTTGACATATTTCCCGAATAATCAAATTGCCGAGAGCTTTCTTTTTTTGACGTAGAATTTCGCCATTTTTGCCATAAATCATGGGCTTGTAACCAATGTGGCATCAAATTTAATGCGACGGGCAATAAACGAAATAAAAATGTGATGGTCATTATCACAAAGGCAAAAAACCAATTTAATCGCCCCGTCGCTAACAAATACGTCAACATCATTCCAATAAAACTGATGATTAAAATTTTGGCGTATTTTTTTAAAATTTGAGGCGGTTTTTTTAATAATAAATGTACGGCAAAAAACGCGGCTAAAAATAAAATCAGTTGAAACATGGCGATAAACTTCCTAAACAATTTAGGTTATTGATTGAATAAAATTTTTGAAAAAACTACCTTAACACACGAATGAGTATTACAAACATCCCGATTTTAGGTTTCGCGGCAGCAAGTGGAACAGGTAAAACAACGTTACTAACACAAATCTTGCCCTTATTAAATCACGCTGGTTTGCGAGTTGGTCTAATTAAACACAGTCACCACAATTTTGAAATCGATCACGAAGGAAAAGACAGTTTTCGTTTGCGAAAATCCGGCGCAACACCAATGGTTTTAGTTTCAAAGTATCGTCGCGCGATTATCGAAGACTTTGCCATTCCGAATGAACCCACATTAGCCGACCAAATTACATTTTTTGATTCGTCAAACATTGATTTAATTTTAGTTGAAGGTTTTCGTCACGAATCCTTTCCAAAAATTGAATTACATCGCGCTAGTTTAAACGAATTATTTTTATATCCCAACGACGCTCAAATTATTGCAATTGCTACCGATACGTTTTTAGAAACCGATTTACCGCAATTAAATTTGAATCAACCGGCTGAAATTGCGGCTTTTGTTTTGCATAAATTTTTAAAATTATGACTCTTGAATCTTGTGTTGCCACAGAAAAAAAACCATTGCTAACTGTTGCGGAAGCAAAAAAACGCATTCATGCCACCATTTCACCACTAACAGAACAAGAGCGCGTGTCTTTAAAAGATGCGTTTCAACGAGTGTTAGCGAAGGCGGTTTTTACGCCACTAAATTTACCTAGCACGCGCAATTCGGCTATGGATGGTTACGCGCTTTCCAGCGAAATGTTTGCCGAAACATTAACAAACGTTGGTACATCATGGGCGGGAAAACCTTTTGAGCGTGATTTAAAAAGCGGCGAATGTGTGCGAATTTTTACTGGCGCGGTGCTACCAGAAAATGCGGATTCCGTTGTAATGCAAGAAAATGTCACTGTTCACGGCTCAAAAATTGAATTCCCGACTGATATAAAATTGAAAAAAAATGTCCGCGAAATTGGCGAAGACGTGCGAATTGGCGATTTACTTTGTGAAGCGTCTAAAACACTTTCAGCAAGTGATTTAGGCTTATTAGCTTCAACTGGCATTGAAAATGTATTAGTAATTCGGAAATTAAAAATCGTGTACTTTTCGACCGGTGATGAACTTGTTGGATTAGGTGAATCGTTAGAGCGCGGCAAAATTTATGATAGCAATCGCTATAGTTTGTTTGGTTTATTACAAAATCAGAATTATGACGTTGTTGATGGCGGTGTTATTCCAGACGATAAAGCTGCATTGAAAAACACGTTAATTCAAGCCGCAAAGGAATTTGATGCTGTGATAACAACGGGTGGCGCATCAGTAGGTGAAGCCGATTATGTGAAGGCAGTTTTAGAAGAATGTGGTGAAATTCATTTTTGGAAAATTGCGATGAAACCCGGAAAACCCTTAGCATTTGGAAAAATAGGTAAGTCTTATTTTTTTGGTTTACCTGGAAATCCGGCGGCGGTAACGACAACTTTTGATATTATCGTTAAAGCGGCATTAGTACAATTAGCCGGCGGAATAATCAAAGAACCTTTCCAACTAACCGCTATCTGTGCGACAAAATTAAAAAAATCACGCGGACGACAAGAATTTCAGCGCGGGATTTTACAACAATTGGAAACGGGGGGCTTTCAAGTCAAATCGACAGGGAATCAAGGGTCTCACATTTTAAGTACCACAAGTATAGCAAACTGTTATATTGTACTACCTGCTGATTGTACGGAGGTACGAATAGGCGAATCAGTTACTGTTATGTTACAGGCAATCTAAGTTATGAAAATGATAAATCTACAAGAAAACTACGAAAAAGACTATCAAGACGATCCACCCATCCAATCTTACGTCGGATGCTGTACGACGGCACGGAATGATTACGTCGATTTAATTCGCGCCTTGAACAATGCGGCAATTATTACTGAAACTGATTTACATGGAACAATCACATCTGTTAACGCCGAATTTTGTCGAATTTCCGGTTATAGCAAAGAAGAGTTAGTCGGGCAAAAACACAATATCGTTAACTCGGGAGTTCATACTAAAGAATTTTTTGAGCTTATGTGGACGACTATTTGCGGGGGAGGTGTGTGGTTTGGTGAAGTTTGTAATCGTGCAAAAGATGGAAGTTTGTATTGGTTGCACGCTACTATTTTTCCTATTTTTAGTACCGAAACAAATGAAGTTTATAAATATGCTGCAATTCGATTTGACATTACTGAAAAGAAAAAACAGGAATTTGCGTTAAAACATAAAGCTGAACAATACAGAGATATTATTGACATAACAGATGGATTTTGCCGCGTTGATGCCGATGGACGTTTTTTAGAAGTCAGCAATGGCTATTGTCAAATTACCGGCTATTCCGAAGAAGAATTATTAAGCATGAACATTTGTGGCAGCGATAATTTTGAAGGTTCTATGTCGAGAATATTAGAGCCGGAATTTTTGATGGGGCGTGTAAGTAAATCCTTTGAAACAATCTGTTCGCGTAAAAATGGCTCGAAATGGAATGCTGAAATCAATGTTTCTCATTCGACACTAAACGATGGTAGTTTCTTTATTCTTTTTCATAACATTTCAGAGCGAAAAGAAATCGAAGCAAATAATGAAAATTTGCGTCAACAAGTAAATCAAATACAAAAATTAGACAGTATTGGACGTTTAACTGCGGGTATCGCACACGATTTTAATAATGTTTTAGCAAGCATTTTAGGCTACAACGAATTTAATAAAGATATTTGTGATGATATGCCAGATGGCGCACTAAAAGTAGAATTACGAAATAACGTAATTCAAGTTGAAACGGCGGCTAAAAGAGCTGTTGAGTTAATCAATAAAATGATGACTTATGCACGTCAAAAAACGAATAAAAAAAGCAAAGACACAAAGCCAACGGCTGAAATCATCGAAGAAGTTGTCAATATGTTGCGTTCAGGATTAACGAATAAATTTGCGATTGAATTAGACCTTAATTACAAATTGCATATTGATGTTGATTCAACCGATATGCACCAAATTATGACCAACTTATTAGTAAACGCGCGTGACGCGATGAAAAATAAGAAGCACGGCGTAATTAAAATTCAGCTTCACAATTCTCATTATGATAATGCACATTGCAATGCGTGTTTTAAAACCATTTCGGGCGAGTTTATTGAATTAAGTGTGTCGGATAATGGAATGGGAATTGATAAAGAATTGCAATCCAGTATTTTTGATCCTTTTTTCACGACGAAAGATGTGGGCGAAGGAACGGGTCTAGGATTGTCGGTCGTAAATGGTATTGTACGAAATGCAGGTGGACACATTCTGATTGACTCACAGCGCGGAGTCGGAACAACATTTAAATTAGTTTTTCCATTGCAAACAGAATAATTGTAATGGTTAAGTACATATAACTGTATTTCACAATTCAGCTTGTTGATAATTTTTAAATTCGGCAGGTAAAACAATCGTAATGGAATTGTTTTGTATCGTTTGAATTTGTCGTAATGCAATCATGGATTTTCCTTTTTTAGTTCACTTCATTTCAAAGTGCAGTTTGTCGTATTGGCGATTGCCAATCGAATCCGTTGGCAAAAGTTTATCGCCTTCAATTCGATAACTTTGTTTATCGTAACGTTTGTTGCCGATAGAATCGGTTTCGTAAATTCGCCCGTCGTCGGTGACTGTGAAAGACGGTTTATCGTATTGACGATTGCCAATTGCGTCGGTTGAATAAATGCGTTTTTCGGTGGCTTGCGCGGATAAAGTGAAAATCATTAAGGTGGTAAAAAGTGTGAATTTCACGATGATTCTTTGAAATGTGTTTCAATGTAAATGGCGGTAAGTGTTTTATAGTTTTTTCTAATTTCGTAATCTATTTCGTGTGTTCCTAGTTCATGCAATATGATTATCAATATCAGAAACAGAGCTATTCCTATAGAACATTCGCCTAAAATCCAAAAAAAATCAAAAGCTGCACTTTCCAATCTTCCTTTTGATAATCCTGTAAATAGCATCACAAATGGAAAACTCAAAAACAATCTGACGATGTCCCATCTCGCCCCTAGATAAAAACGACATCTCATCTGATTGTCTTTAGCAACTTTTTCGATAATTTTTATCGCTGAACGTTGCTTTTTTAGCGTTAAATTTTCTACAGTAAAATTCACGTTGCTTGATATTAGTCGCTCAATGTTTGCTTCTAAATCTTCAAACTGCAATGTTTCTGACATTTTCTATTCCTGTATTCAATGTTATTTTTCGCCCTTCAATAAATCAAAAGTCTAATGTCTCATTACTCAAAAATGATTGTTTAAATTCGCCAAATGACGGTAATGGATTATTTTTAATTTGTTCGATGATGGCGTTCATTGCAAACGATGCAACCTCGACATTTCCCGATTCTAATGCTTTATCCAACGTAGCAAATGAATTTTTATAAACCTCAGCTCGTTCTTTATAATTCAGCTCCAATGTTTTGAGAAACTTTTCTTTTTCAGCACGAATGTTTTCAATTAAAAAATCTCGTTTTGCACTTATTTCATTACGATTAGTTTTTTCTTGCTCCTTAATTTGTTGCCATTCTTTTACATGACCTGCTAGCTGATTGATAACTACCTCAGCTGTTGCGTAGGAGTTTTTTCTGTTTTCTACTGTAACGTAAGCATCTTTTTTAGCTGCTATTTCATAACGATTGGTTTTTTCTTGATCCCTGCTTCTTAAAAAACTACTTAATTCAGATAAACCTTTTAAACCTGCACTTACGATTAACCCTGCTGACATATTATTAAACTCCAATGATTGTTAATTTTTTACGAATATCTTTACTTTCAGATGTTAAATCACCTTCTTTATTCAAGATACTGACATCTAAAACTGCTTTTAATGTTTTCGCCATGACAACGGTCAAATGAACGACTTTAATTTGCTTTTCTCGCTTTCTGCGACGAAAAGAGTTAACTATCCGAAAATACAATTTTTTTATTCCGTTGTTTGTTTCTCTAGCTGGTTCATTTATCCAATTTTCCTTTTGTAAGATAACTACAACTTTAGAAAAGTCATTTAGCTGTAATTTTAATCTTTTTCGTAATTGCTTTAGAACATTTTCACACTCGGCACAACGCTCTTCAATTGCGCGTAACTTACTAACTTCAAGTCCAATGTTTTCATAGGCTACATCTATTGAAGCCTGAAATTTTATTGCTTCAGTCAATGCTTTTTCAGCTTTTGAATCTGCAATAAGTCCAGATATAAGAATTGACGGAACTGCAACCATTCCACCTAAAATCGTATTAGCAACGACTGCATTACCACTCAGTAAAGCTAATGTGGCAGTATGTTGGGCTGCTAATCCAGTCATTGTAGTGAGTGCAATACCGTTTGCACCATATAACATTATGCCGCTATAGATTCCAACACCAACTAAGGTTCCATTAGCTAACGATTTGACCCCAATTTCTAAAACTCCTTTTGCTGAGACAGACATTTTTTCCATTGATTCAATTTCTTTGAATGTTAGATTGAATTCTTCTTTTTCAATTTCCTTTAGATTTATTGGCTTTATTCTTTTGTATAAATCAATAAATTTGGCAATTTCATTTGTTTGAATGTCCAATTTTAACAATCCTAATTTTTCCACTACTTTTTTCGTTGATGCGCCATTTTTTTCCAAAATACGGTTCATTTTTTTTTGTTTTTTACTGCTTACTTCGTAAATTTCTTTTGCCTTTTTTCTATTTTCCTTTGCATTTGCGTGTGCTTTTGCTCCCCATACAACAGAAACTAGACTCAAAATTGCAAGCAATGATTTAACAACGATGTCTTTTTTCATCTCAATCCTTTAAAAATTTAAATTTTTCAGTGAAATTTGGTTGAGGTGATTATAAACCACACTGATGACAGGTTGTGTCATCCTGAAAATGGCGGTAAAAATAATTTCATTATCTGAGTGTCGAAATCCCATATAATTTCACCCATGAGAACAGTTATCGAAACGCCTACATTTCAAAAGCAAGCCGCCAAAATCTGGACGGATGACAATGAATACTGAAAAAATAGCACAAGCAATTGAAGCTGATGCAGGAATGCAACTTGACGATTTACGGCAAGGTTTAGCCGAAATGAAAAATGGCATCGGGCGAGTGAATACGCCAGAGCAAATTTTGCTTAGAACCGTTCGCACAAAAATTCGATTATCACAACAACGCTTTGCCGACGTGATAAAAACACCTGTTTCAACATTGCGTGATTGGGAGCAAGGACGATTTAAACCTTCGGGTGCGGTGTTGTGTTTATTAAAAATCATTGATAAACATCCCGAGCTGATTTCAGAACTCGAAACCGTTTAATTACTGCATTTCATCGTTACTCAAATAATCCCGCAAACCTTGAAACAACGTGTGTCGCAATTCATTCGGACTAATTACTTTGCATTGACCACAAGTACCACCACCGCCGCACGCAGATGAAACGAATAAACCGTTATCAGAAAGGGCGTTTAATAATTTTGAACCTGACGGGACATGAATTGTCTTTTCATCATTGATGACAATTTCAACATCACCTTCTGCCACAAGTTTCTTTTTCGCGCCGATAATCACAAAGACTAACGCAATCACAAAACCCGTGAAGATGATAATCCCTAAAATAATTTCCAGCATGACGTTACCTTCCTAGAGTTGAATGCCTGAGAAAGCCATGAAGCCCAAAGACATCAGACCCGCTGTAATAAACGTGATGCCCAAACCTTGCAACGCGGCTGGAATATCACTGTATTTCAATTTTTCGCGCACGCCAGCCATAACGCATTAAGCCTGATATGGTTGTTTTTGATATAGTGTTACGAAAATTCACACCTTTAAACTTCAAAATTATGCAAACACAATCATTTGATAGAAATAAACATATATATAAAAACGATGCTTTTGTAGAATTGGTGAAAGATGCTGTTAGATTTTTTAATGGAACACCTGTTCACACATTGCCACCACCAGAATCTTTTTTAGGAACAGGCGTATATGCACTTTATTACACAGGAAAATTAGACATATACAAAAAATATGGAGAGCTAAATCGTCTTTCGTATAATTTCCCAATTTATGTCGGTAAGGCAGTTCCAAAAGGTTGGCGACAATCTCGTATTTCAGATAATCCAGAAAACCAGTCGAAAGAATTATTTAATCGATTAAAAGAACATAGTAGAAATATCGTTGCAGGTCATGAGCTAAATTTAGACGATTTTATGTGTCGTTTCGTCATTTTTGAAAGTGATGGTTCTGACATGATTAGCACAATTGAAGCGGCTTTAATCAAAATTCACCGTCCACTTTGGAATGTTGCGTTAGATGGATTTGGTAATCACACGCCAGGAAATGGTCGTTTTCAGCAAGCTAAATCAAATTGGGATGTTATTCATCCTGGTCGAGAATGGGCAGAAAAATGTACTGGTGAATACACGCCGAAGGAAACGATTTTAGAAAATATAACGGCTCATCTTAATTCTATTGGTTAAATAAGATGAGGTCATTGGAATTATTTTCAGGCGCGGGTGGACTTGCTAAAGGACTTGAAAATGCAGGTTTTGAACACATCGCATTTGTCGAATCAAACAAAAATGCGTGTATGTCTTTGTATGAAAATTTTGACAAAAACAAAGTGTTCTTCGGTGATGTTAAAGACTTTAATTTTGAAACACTCAACAATATAGATGTTGTAGCAGGAGGCCCTCCATGCCAACCTTTTTCACTTGGTGGCAAACACCAAGCGAATCAAGACACTAGAGATATGTTTGGTTATGCCATAAATGCCGTTGAAAAACTCGAACCCAAAGCATTTATTTTTGAAAATGTGAAAGGACTTTTGCGCTCATCGTTTGCCGAATACTTTGAGTACATTATTTTAAGATTAACTTACCCAACATTTAAGGATGGCAATGAAAGTTGGCAAGAACATCTGAATCAATTACGCAAGTTATCAAAAGGTTCTTACATCGGCACAAAATACGACGTGAGCTATAAACTCGTAAATGCCGCAAATTATGGTGTTCCACAAATAAGAGAACGTGTTGTGATTGTTGGTTTTCGTTCAGATTTAAATTTGTCGTGGCATTTTCCAACAGAAACACACAGCGAAGAACGCTTACTTTGGGAAATGTTTGTCACCGAGGAATACTGGAAACGTCATGACATTTCAAAACCAAATCATCTACTTGATTCACCTAAGTTACTAGAAAAAATTAACCGATTAAAATCACGTTATGGACTTTTTGAACCTAAAAATTTCGCATGGCAAACAGTGCGTGACGCATTATCAGGCATTCCAGATCCAAGAAGTGAGCATGATATTTCGGATCATATTTTTAGAGATGGTGCGAGAACTTATGCTGGGCATACAGGAAGCGATATTGATTTACCATCAAAAACAATTAAGGCGGGAAATCATGGTGTGCCAGGTGGTGAAAATATGATCAGGTATGAAGATGAATCTGTTAGGTATTTTACGGTTTGTGAAGCAAAACGGATTCAAACATTTCCCGATGATTTTGTAATGAAAGGTTCTTGGGGTGAGGCAATGCGGCAAATTGGCAATGCTGTTCCTGTTCAGTTGGCTGAAATTATTGGCAAACAAATGATAGCAACTTTAAATTGAATACAACAAAAAGCCCCGATTTGCTGTGATGCAAGTCGGGGCTTTTGCTATCTTTTCAATCTACCGTGAAGAAATCCTACTTCGAAATCTACATCACACTTATCAAAATTCAAAACTAACCAATCGTGTATCATTGTCGTTTTTTACAAAAGGAAGGATCACAATGCTCAAAATATCAATAAGTCGAGTCCTCTTTGGATTTCTGATGACATCACTACTCGCGGGCTGTCAATCTGTCCCCATTCACGAAACTATTTCCAGCGAGACGACAGACGCTTTTTTGGCTCAATTCACTGCAAACAATGAAGCTACTCAAAAAGACTGGAAGCGAATGGTCAGAAATACTACAAAGACAGGTGAAAAAATGGAAGGTGAGGTGGTTAGCTGGATGCAACCTTTGAACAAAAAGGATTCATGTAAAACATACATGGGAGATGTAGTGAAGAAGGGTGGGATTCCTTGGTGGGAAAATCCAGACAGTCGTTTTTATTGGGATGGGGATTGTCGAAACGGCTATGCCTACGGTATTGGTCGGGAATTTTCCGTGATAAAAGGAGAGGTTACATCGTGGCTCGTTGATTACAGCGGAGAACAAAAGGAACCAACCAATTACTTGGTGGTCAACTATGATCGGAAAGAAATAAATTTTATTGGGAAATCTCATCCGTACTATGCAGATTTGACTTACACGGTACAAACCAGTCCGACTGGCAAGGGAGCTATAACGATAAATCAAACCCTTCTTGATTTGTCAGAAGATCGTTTTTACGGGACATTTTCACAGATTGGCGGGGATTCGTTCAAAAAACAGCTAATGTTGCCAAATAAAAACAGCTATTTTACGGAATATAACATCAATCCTACTGAATCGAATATCCGTTACTTTCCTCGAAATGATAAATTTGAACCTATGGGATATGGGATGGGCATCAATGACAATGGCGTTGCTAAGAATGTTCGTCAAATACATATTTTATCCCCTACAAACTCTGTAGATGTGATCCTGCCCGAGAGTTACCTTAACCACTGGCGTGAAGTGGATGGCAAAATAAATAGCAAATTAGCTATTGGCGAAAAATTGATTCAAGAGTCGTATGTCGCAATCAATAAATATAAACGTCGCATTTGCAAAGACAGCGTACAAGTAGATTTTATTGACAATGAAATTTATGGTCGCATTTGCCTTAAAAATGGTGAACTCGAACCGTATACTGCTCTGATTGAAGATTTACAGGCACAACAAGAAAAACGTCACGTCAAGGCACGGGAAGATATAGCAGTGCGACGACAACAAAGCATGAACCAAGCAATTGCTCAGAGACAAGCTGATGATGTAGCATTCTCTAACGCGATAAATAACTTCTCTAACGGAATGTATAACTTCTCACAAGATGCGTATAGGCTAAACCAAAATCAGGCACAGTTAACGAATTCATTGATAAATTCGTCCCCGCCTCCAAGTGTTAATTTCGGACGACCCGAGGTTCAAACCAATTGTTTTAGTGTTGCCAATATGGTGCGTTGTCGAACACAGTAATTGCTGGAATTCACAGCAAATAAATGGGGTCTTTCGCTACTTTGGATAAAAAATTTTCATGCGATGAATTTTACAGAAAAAAGCCCCGATTTGCTGTGATGCAAGTCGGGGCTTTTTTGTTTCAGTCATAATGATTAAGACCTTTTATCATCGATTTGATGCACTAAGCACTTTTCTTTTTCCTGGTGTTTTTTACAATCATCTTCATCAATGCAGATTTTACCTACTCCATCAGGATTATCTTGTAGCTCCATAACGTTGAGAACTTTTTCACACTTCTTGCACTTACTGTGACTAACCATATTTTTCCCCTATAAAGCTGATGTCACCTTTGATAAATCTATATCCCCAATAAACAATCAAAGGAAATAATAAAATAAAAGCCCCTGATCCATGTCCGAGACTAACAAGTGGAAACAAAAAATACAATAGACTAACCACTATGGCAATTCTATCTTTCGTACTCATAAAAACCTCTTCTCTAAACAAAAAAACGGGACATCAGAAAAATTTTCTAATGCCCCGTAATTCTAGCGTTTAACTCAGCGAAAAACTAACCGCCAAAGTCATCCAACATAATGTTTTCAGGTTCAACGCCGTTGTTAATCAACATGTTAATCACCGACGTATTCATGATTGGAGGCCCACACATGTAGAACTCACAATCTTCAGGTACTGGATGTTTCTTAATGAATTCTTCTTCCAACACGTTGTGAATAAAGCCTGTGTAACCAGTCCATTCATCTTCTGGCAACGGATCAGACAACGCGCAATGCCAAGTAAAGTTTGGATTTTCACGAGCCAACATATCGAAATCTTCCACATAGAACATCTCACGTTTGCTACGCGCACCGTACCAGAAAGTCATTTTGCGTGTTGATTTCAACCGACGAAGTTGGTCGAAAATGTGTGAACGCATTGGAGCCATCCCCGCACCACCGCCGACAAAGACCATTTCGGCTTCGGTTTCACGCGCATAAAATTCACCGTAAGGACCTGACACGATACATTTATCACCTGGTTTCAAGTTGAAAATGAACGATGACATGATGCCAGGTGGCAATTCGGGTTTAGGTGGCGTTGCAATACGCACGTTCAACATGATTTCTTTTTCTTCTGGATAAGAAGCCATTGAATACGCACGCAAAGTTGGCTCTTTCACCGTTGAAACGTATTGCCACAAATTGAATTTGTCCCAATCACCACGGAAACGTTCTGCCACCTCGAAATTTTTATAATCCGCAACGTGTTCAGGACATTCGATTTGAATGTAACCACCCGCACGATATTTGATTTCTTCGCCTGCAGGCAATGACAACACTAATTCTTTGATGAAAGTGGCTACGTTGTCGTTGGATTTAACGGTACATTCCCATTTTTTCACGCCGAAAACGCTGTCTTCGACTTCAACAACCATGTTGCTTTTTACTGAAACTTGGCAAGATAAACGCTCACCGTGTGCCGCTTCACGTTTGGTAATGTGACTTAATTCAGTTGGCAAAATATCGCCGCCGCCCGAATGGACTTTCACTTTGCATTGACCACAAGTACCACCACCGCCACACGCTGATGAAACGAATAAACCGTTATCTGAAAGCGCGTTTAATAATTTTGAACCTGACGGGACATGAATTGTTTTCTCATTATTGATGACAATTTCAACATCACCTTCCGCCACAAGTTTTTTCTTCGCGCCGATAATCACAAAGACTAGCGCGATAACAAAACCCGTGAAGATGATAATCCCTAAAATAATTTCCAGCATGACGTTACCTTCCTAGAG
>CAIQZX010000081.1 GCA_903876445.1 uncultured Pseudomonadota bacterium
ATCCATTTGTGCTGCACCTGTAATCATGTTTTTTACATAATCGGCGTGACCTGGGCAATCAACGTGAGCATAATGACGTGCTGTTGATTCATATTCGACATGTGAAGTCGCAATAGTGATACCACGCGCTCTTTCTTCTGGGGCGTTATCGATTTGATCAAACGCTTTCACTGCACCACCGTGCAATTTAGCCATAACGGTTGTTAATGCTGCTGTTAACGTAGTCTTACCATGATCAACGTGACCGATTGTACCAACGTTGACGTGAGGTTTGCTACGCGAAAATTTTTCTTTAGCCATTGCTGTAACCTAAAAATATATTTTAATTTTGGAGCTCATAACCAGATTCGAACTGGTGACCTCTTCCTTACCAAGGAAGTACTCTACCGACTGAGCTATACGAGCCTTTTTCTATTTTCTTTGGAGCGGGTGATGGGAATCGAACCCACGTGATCAGCTTGGAAGGCTGGAGTTCTACCATTGAACTACACCCGCAGGATTATATTTGGTGGAGGGGGGAGGATTCGAACCTCCGAAGGTAGAACCGGCAGATTTACAGTCTGATCCCTTTGGCCGCTCGGGAACCCCTCCTAAGTATCTTGGTATTATGTTGGACGAAATTATCTTTGTCAACAATTAACTTTAATTTCTTGCATTTAATCCATTCATTGCCTTAAAAATCTCTCCTGCAACAATCATTTCAAGATAAAGATTCATGCTATCAAAGACTCTATATAGGCTTTCTGTATCAAATTTGTTCGGTTCTGATAATACATAATTTGCGATTTGATGATCTGAACTTGGACGATCAATGCCGATGCGCAAGCGATAAAAATTACTACTATTCAAATGAGCTATCACATCTTTCAAACCATTATGCCCTGCATGACCGCCGCCTTTTTTAAGTTTGACAATTCCAACTTTAAAATCTAACTCATCATGAACGATTAAAATTTCTTCTGGATGAATTTTATAATAACGTGCCATATTACCGACGGATTGACCACTACAATTCATAAAAGTCATCGGTTTAAGTAAACGAATTTCGTCACTACCAATTTTTAATAAGGATGTCCGTCCATTAAAACGCGATTCATTTAGCCATACACCAGATGACAAATAATCTAAAAACAAAAACCCGACATTATGCCGGGTTTTTTCATATTCCTGCCCCGGATTTCCCAGACCAACAATTAACTTAATCACGAAATTACTCTGCAGTCACTTTAGAGGCTTGCATAGAAACTACGGCCAAATCATGATCTGCGCCATGAGTTAATTCAACAATTTGGACATTCACTGGCATTTTCAATTCGGATAAATGAATAGAGTGACCAACGTCAAGATTCAACAAATCAACTTCGATAAAATCCGGTAAAAATGCTGGCAAGCATAAAACTTCGATATTCGTCATTGTATGCGACGCAACTCCGCCCTTTTTGCCGCCAATACCATTATGCTCGTTGATGAAATGCAACGGAACATGAACTTTAATCCGATCAGCTAGGTTAATACGCAAAAAATCGAGATGCAGCACACGCACCTTCGCTGGATGACGCTGTACACCTTTCAAAATTGCTTTTTCAGTTTTACCGTCAATTATCACATCTAAAATGTGCGAATAAACTTCCTCATGTGCCAAATGCTTAACAACTTCGTTATGATTTAGCGATAACATTTGCGGCTCACCATGACCGTAAATTACAGCGGGAACATTACCACCACGACGCATTGCTCTCGCAGCTGTTTTTCCAGAATCCGTACGAGTTTCTGCAACAAATTCAAATACATTAGACATTTTTACTACCTTGTGCTTTTGCACGTTATTTTAATTTTTAATCAACATACATCGAACTGACCGATTCGCCAGACGAAATACGTCTGATTGTTTCTGCAAGCATTTCAGCTACGCTTAATTGTCGAATTTTTCCCAAATCAATCGCAGCCTGATTTAGCGGAATAGTATCCGTTACGACTAATTCATCCAGTTCCGAATGACTTAAATTTGTCATTGCAGCACCCGATAAAACAGGGTGAGTACAATATGCGACAACTTTAATTGCCCCGTGTTTTTTCAATGCACTAGCTGCATGACAAAGTGTTCCCGCAGTATCAACCAAATCATCAACGAGAATACAAGTTCGACCTGTGACATCACCGATAATGTGCATCACCTCCGAAACATTTGCCTTTTGACGACGTTTATCAATAATCGCTAAATCAGCGTCGCCTAATCGCTTCGCTAATGCTCTAGCTCGCACTACCCCACCAACATCTGGTGAAACGACAATTAAATTTTCGTACTGCTGCCGCCAAATATCACCTAGTAAAAGTGGTGACGAGTAAACATTGTCAACGGGAATATCAAAAAACCCCTGAATCTGATCAGCATGCAAATCTATGGTCAATACACTGTTTGCCCCCGATTGCTCAATCATTTTAGCAACCAGTTTTGCACTAATTGAAACTCTTGCTGAACGGGAACGTCGATCTTGCCTAGCATATCCATAGTAAGGCATTACGGCTGTAATTTTAGCCGCTGAAGCACGTTTTAGTGCATCAATCATGACGAGCAATTCCATTAAATTTTCATTTGTTGGTGAGCAAGTTGGCTGAATAACGAAAATTTCTTTCCCACGAACATTTTCCTCGACCTCAAATGCAATTTCACCGTCACTGAAACGACCGAGTGTTGCCATACCGAGGCGCATATTGAGTTTTTTTACTATGCCTTCAGATAAGGCTAGATTAGCATTTCCAGAAAACACCATTAGGTTGGTGTCACTCATAAACATTCCTGAATGATTTTAGCGTAAATTTAGTAGGATTTGGCTGGGTCGCTAGGATTCGAACCTAGGTATGCGGAGATCAAAACCCCGTGCCTTACCGCTTGGCGACGACCCAATTTCAAGTTTTCAATCCCGGTTTAAACCAGAATTAAGAAAATAAGGGTGATTTGTTACAACTTTTAGTGAGATAGGTTTGCCACTTATCCTTAAGTGTAAGCTCTGCCTCAATAGCAAAATCCAAAGATCCGAACATTGAAAAAATACATGCTCCAGTTCCTGTCAACTTTGCTTCAGAAAAAACACTTAAATCACACAATGCTTTTTCAATTGCTTCATAATGCTTGCAAACCACGTCAAGGCAATCGTTTCTGACTTGCCCTGCGTTGAATTCGTCTATTGTTATCGATTTACTATTTCGTGTCAAATCATTAGCGGAAAAAATTTCTTTTGTATTCACATTGCAATTAGGCTTTAAAATCAAAACCCATTGTTCTTTAAGGTTTATTTCTGATAATTCCTCTCCAATTCCTTCCGCCCAAGCCGAGTGACCAAATATAAATACCGGCACATCCGCACCCAAAAGAAGTCCCAATTCCATCAATTTTTCACGCGATAATTGCAAATTCCATAATGAATTTAAAACTACCAATGTCGTAGCGGCATCTGAACTCCCCCCACCTAAACCACCACCCATAGGTAAATTCTTTTCTAACTGTATTCGTACACCACCGGAATAATTTGCCTCACGTTTCAACAAATTTGCCGCTCGAATAATTAAATTATCCGAATTCTCAACACCTAAAATCGCATCTTCCAACACAATTTCATCAGAAGAAGTTGGTAAAAATGTTAACCAATCACACAATTCTACAAACTGAAAAACGGTTTGCAGCAGATGGTAACCGTCTTCACGTTGTCCCGTAATTCGTAACATTAAATTCAATTTCGCTGGTGCGGGATATTTTTTCCCCCATTCAAAAATTTTATTTTTGTTTGTCATCTACTATCCATTGATCAATAAAAAGTTTCAATTTCACCATTTCATTTGTTACTGTCATATTGCGTGGCAAAACATGACCACTAATAGGCTGCATTGTTTTATATATATTTTTCCAACCTACTTGTTCAAAACCGTTCTCGATGACTGTGACAGATTCTGATTTTTCAGGTACACCAATCACCCAATAACGTAATGAATTCACAGGAACAGCTAATCCAACTTGGCGATTGATAAAACCTTCCACATCTTTTGAAGATTGCACATCACCGCCACCACGATCAATTGTAACACCCGCTGAGTTCAATTGAATTAACGCACCACCCTGACCTAATGGACCGGATAATTTAATTAAATCCTCATTCGGCGCGTGTTCCCAATTGATATTTGCTGACCACGCATCGTTTTTGCTTGTTATGGCAATTCGCCCATCAAAAGTCCAATGCTGCAAATTATACAATTCACTTTGAGCGTTAGTTGGCTTATACGCCATTTCTGGTGTCGTCGTGAATGTAGAACAAGCAGGCAAAAATAAAATACTGACAAGTAATAAAGTTTTTTTCACGCGCCACCTATTCTAAAAAACGCTTTTTAAAATCTAATAAATCTTCGTCTTCCGGCGATATTTTCAAGGCTTCATCGAATAATTTTTGCGCTTCTTCTTTTTTATTCATCGCCCAAAGCACCTCGCACAAATGTGCGGCAATTTCACCGCTATTTTGTTTTTCATACGCAGATTGCAGATATTTTGTAGATTGTGAATAATTTCCCAACTTAAATTGTAGCCAACCGAAACTGTCCATAATCGCTGGCTCAGTTGGCTGCAACTTAATTGCACGTTGTAGATATTTTTCTGCTTCATGATAACGTTTTGTATCGCTCAATAGCGTATAACCTAAAGCGTTCAAGGCTTCAGCATCATTTGGGTATTTTACCAAAATCTTTTTTAAGTCCGATTCGAGTACATCCAATTTACCTAAATGTTCAGCAACCAATGCTCGAGTGTAAAGCAAATCTTTTTCATCTGGCAGTTGCAATAGTGTTTCACTTAACAAACTAAATGCTTTCTCGGCTTGATTTTGCTGGTTATACAAACTGGCTTGCATCAACACAAACCGTAACTTTTGCGCCGGAAATTTTTTTACTAACTTATCTAATCGCAAATCGATGTCCGCATATTTACGTTCTTTTGCTAATAAGTTAATCGTAGAAACACCGGCATCTAATTCAAATCCGTTATCTGTTACTTTATCGAATAGCGCAATTGCCGCCGTCACATTGTTACGCTTTTCTTCAATCTTACCCAAATAAAAATTTGCTTGTGATGCCCATTCTTGCTGTTCTGCGAGCGTATTTAAAATTGTTTCAGCATTCGCATCACGATTGAGTTGTAAATTGATTAACGCTAACGCAATGTAATTTTCACCATCTTTTGGACTTTGAGTAAGTAACGTTTGATAAAGCTCTGCGGCGGCTTCGTATTCGGTCGTTTTAATTAGCGTTTGGGCGAGTAATTTTTTAAATGCAGGATTATTTGGATGCTTTAATATCGCTGAATTCAATAACGTTTTCGCCCGTGATAAATCATTTGCCATAACCGCTAATTGCGCTTGAATTACCAACGGATGTTCCCAATCAGGCTGCAATGCTAATGTTTGCTCAATTTTCTTTTCTGCTTGACCGTAATTCTTCATTTGCATTGATAATAATGATTGCACAAAATAAATCACAGGTTTATTGCTAGCTGTTTTTGCGGATAAGGTTTCGAGCGTGTCATAAACAAACTTTTCTTTGCCTTCTTTTTGTAAAATGCTGCTTAATTCCAATAACGCATTTTCAAAATTCTCCGGTTCGGCTGTTAATAACGCATTCAGCTCTTTGACAGCAATTTTTTTATCGTTACCGCGCAACGCATTTAATGCGGCGACTTTTTTAGCGGTTACATTTTTAGGCTCTTGATTCATCCACGCAGAAACCGCATCACTTGTTTTGTGCGTATCTTTAATTTGCAAGGCTAATTTTGCGGCTTGTTCAGCAAATTTTGGATCTTTTACCCGTTTCGTCAATTCCATATAGGCTTCATACGCTAAATTATATTCCTGCCGTTGCGTAGCGAGTTCTGCCGCTAGTAATAAATACATCACATCGGGATCAATCGCTGTTTTCTTTTCGAGAGCAGGCAAATCAGATTTTATTGCAGCCCCTTCTTTCGGAGATTTAGATGAAACAGATTCTGGTGTCGTAATTTCTGTTGGTTCAATTTTCTCAGGTTCGACAGCACAACTGCCTAATAAAATAACGCTGACAAAAGATAAAAATGGTAGCTTTAACACGCTTATTCCTAGTTCGTGATTTAATTATGAGATGCTTGATAGCGTAGCAGAAAAATCCACTGATTTAGAGTGCTGATTTTTCAAACGCTAATCCATTAGCCTAAAATGTTATCGGAAAGAAATTAAAAATGGATTTAATCTTTATCGTCAGTTAAATTTGCAATTACATCATTAAATTCGCTCACATCTTCAAAGCTGCGATATACCGATGCAAATCGAACATAAGCAATGTGATCTAAATGTCGTAATTCTGTCATCACTCTTTCACCTAGCAGTTGACTCGAAACCTCGCTATCAATTTTTCCAATTAAATCTCGCTTAATTCGATTCATAGCTTGTTCAATAGAATTACGATTAACAGGACGTTTTTCTAAGGCTTTAATAAACCCAGAACGTAACTTTTCATCGTTAAAAGGTTCGCGAGTACCATTATGTTTTACAACATCAGGCAAACGTAATTCAGCCACTTCGTAGGTGGTGAATCGTGCTTTGCAAGCACTACATTCACGTCGTCGGCGAACTTGATCACCTTCGTGAGCGAGACGTGAATCCAAAACTCGACTTTCATGTTCATTACAAAAGGGACAGCGCATAATAAAATTCCAAAATTCAACGACAAACCAAAAACATTAAAACAAATGTTTTACCGCATCGCGTTCTTGTTTTAACTCTTCTTCCGTTAAACGCAACCGCTGACGACTAAATTCGTTAATCGCTAATTTTTGAACAATGTGGATTTCACCATTTTCAATCGTAACGGGAAATGAATACATTAAACCTTTTTCAATACCATAACTGCCATCTGAGACAACGCCCATGCTAACCCAATCATTATCTGGCGTACCTTGCGCCCAAACACGCATTTGATCTAATGCCGCATTTGCCGCCGATCCTGCACTTGATTGACCGCGTGCTTTGATAACGGATTCGCCGCGTTTTTGAACAGTTGGAATAAATTCATTCACAAACCACGCATCATCGACTAATGATAAAGCATCTTGTCCCCGCACGGTTGCGTGATGTAAATCAGGATATTGCGTGCAAGAATGATTCCCCCAAACAGTCATATTCCTAATATCTGTCGTTAAAACGCCGCATTTTTCAGCCAATTGACTAATCGCACGATTATGATCCAGACGGCTCATTGCAGAAAAATTAGCAGGTGATAAATCTGGCGCATTTTTCATGGCAATTAAGGCGTTTGTATTCGCGGGATTTCCAGTAATCAGCACTTTTACATTGCGATTAGCGACAGCATTTAATGCTTTTCCTTGAGTCGAAAAAATTTCAGCATTCACTTCTAATAAATCTTTTCGCACCATACCCAATGTACGCGGACGTGCGCCAATTAAAAACGCATAATCCACATTTTTAAACGCAACCAAAGGATCATCTGTCATTTCAATACCGCTTACAATAGGACTAGCACAATCATTTAATTCCATTACAACGCCTTCTAAAGCCGGCATTGCAGCCGGAACTTCCAGTAAATGCAACACAATCGGTTGATCTTTTCCAAAAGAATGTCCCGCCGCTAAACGAAACAGCAGTGAATAACTAATTTGTCCAGCGGCACCTGTGACAGCAATATGGAGAGGGGCTTTCATTTTTTTATTTTTCCTTTGAAACAACGCAACGGTGTTATCTAAAATAGTGGCATTTAATACGAAGTAATATGAACTTCGTGGATTTGTTTGACATAATCCTACCATTCATAAGGGCTTAAAAACAGGTTCTGTGTATCGCAGGAGAAATGCAAAGTGCGTTTGTTTGTAAAATACCGTTGTTTCGTTGACTAACGACAATCATCTGAATGACACAAAAAACGCGACTTTTTGAAAGGTTTCGAAGTTAGCGGGTGACATCGGGATTAGCCGAATGCCGACGTTTACGGTTTTAAAACACTTCAATGTACTCAAGGATTGACGAATCGGCTTGTTCTCTCGTTTCATAATTTGAAAAAAGCTCTCAGCCACCGCTTTATCCCAGCAATCCCCTTTTGCGGCTCATACTTTGCGAAATCTGATTTCGCTGCCAAATTGCCATCTACATCGCATCATTACACAGCGAGAAGTTCCCATGTGATTTGCCATTGACCAGCCAACAACTTCGATCGTTCTCATTAAAAGAGAGAAGATAAAAGATAGAAGTATCAATGCACTCAACCTCCTGAATTATCTGCAATTGCCGCAGGATTTTAATCTATGATGCGTTCAATCACATTTCCGTCACATTTAAGAGTTAAAATCAAGCTAAATCTTTACATAATCTAACTACGTTTTAGATTTTATTTTTCATGTACCCCTTCTATTACAAATTATGCAGCATAATCGTTGTTTGCTGCATTTATAAACCCAATTGGAATAAATAAAAATGCAACAAACAACATCATTTGCGGGAAAAAATTGGTATTACCCATTTCGCGAAATTAACATAACGTTTGATGAGAAGCGTTGTAAAAAAAGGATTGCAAGTATTTCTGAGCAATATTCAAAATTTACAGATCATTGGAATACAGAAAAAAACTCAGAGTGGACTTGCCGTTTTTTTATAGCAGCAAAACTTATCGGTGTAGCAACTTCTCATATTAACGCATGGAAAATTGTAGAAAATCGTGGGTTACATATTACGGGGGCATCTTTAAAATACTACGCCACGCTTTCATTATTAAGGGCGGTTTGTTGCACATTACCTAATCACAAATGGAACAAAGGAAAAATTATTCAAACTTCTAGTGAGGATGCGTCAAAATGGACACTTGAATAGTTATGAAAACAATATAAAAGTATATAAAGTTTCCTAAACGCTTCAACGCAAATAGCTGTTTTGGCAAAGCCTAGACAGTCTGACATTCACTCGGCGTTCGTATAGCATCGCTAA
>CAIQZX010000082.1 GCA_903876445.1 uncultured Pseudomonadota bacterium
CACATTTTGAGCCTCTTGGTTTTCGATGACAAACAATGTAAGCGCACGGAAATTTTACAGTATGAATAAGAAAATCAAAAGCCGCTTCGCGGAAGGAGTGCTATCCATCCCCACCAAAGCCTATCAGCTCTGGGTGGGGAATTTCGCACGGTCAGTTAAACCGCGTCATGCGAGGTGTTTGTCATCGTGGACACAACCACACGCATAATCAAATCAATGTTCGCAGTGATGATTACACCGTTTTTACGTTGAAAAACAAGGCGTGGTTAAAAATACCGAGTTTGGTGAAAGGAAAACGGATTGCGATTCCATTAAGCACTAACGTTGCGCCAAAAGGAAATGTATGGCTGATTTTACGAAACGAAAAAGTCGAAGTGCATTATGCCGTTGAAGTCATTAAAACTAACGATTGCGGCACACAAATCATCGGCGTTGACAAAGGATTTACTGAAGCCTTGACCGATTCTGACGGCGTGCATCATGGCTGTTTGTTGGGAGAAGTTTTAAGTAAAGAATCCGACCGCCTGAAGTTGAAATATCAACGCCGTTACAAATTACAAGCAATTGCGAAGAAAAAACCACAACCAACAGGTAAAAGCCATCTTGCTAAAGCGGACTGAATGCCTGCGGTTGAAACTGGTCAACCAGGACTCTAGTTGCAAGCCTTTCGGCTTATCAACAGAGAGCGAATCACCTTATGCGTACGTTTAGGTACGTTTTTCGGAGCAGATATGCAGCAACATCACACCCAACATTGGAAATTTTAACATGAACACAAAAAATCAAAATCACCTTACATCCCAGCCTTGAACGGCGCGGCTTTACGGGCTTAAACAATAGAAAATTTATGATTTCGTTCGGGCTAAGATTTACTCATTTCACAATCCGTTTCTGACAGGCATTAGGAATTTTCGAAGGTTGGACGAAGTACATTAACTATTGCTATGATTTGATTAACAATCAGATTATTACAGCTCTTATTTTTCAATTAGCTAAGGCTCTAAAAAATTATGAATTACATCGCGCTTAAAATGCTCATGGGTGATAAAGGTAAATATATTGGCATCGTTATGGGCTTAACGTTTGCCTCGTTAATCATGACGCAGCAGCCTGCTATTTTTATAGGTCTTATGTCTCGCTCTTTCAGTTTCATTACAGATGTTGGCTTGCCGGATATTTGGGTGATGGATAGCAAAGTTCAATTCATTGATGATATTAAACCATTACAAGATACAGAACTTTATCGCGTGCGTGGTGTTTCGGGCGTAGAATGGGCAATGCCGATGTACAAAGGTATGTTAAAGGCGCGAATGTCTGACGGAACATTTCAAAATTGTACAGTTATTGGTTTAGATGATACGACTTTAATCGGCGCACCCGCTGTTTTGTTAGAAGGAAAGCTAGAAGATTTACGCCGTAGCGACAGCGTGATTGTAGATTTCGATGGTGCAAGTGAAAAACTAGCTAAACCCGCTCTTGTTGAAGGTGGAAAAAAAATTCCACTTAAAACCGGTGATAATTTAGAACTTAATGATAAACGCGCGATTGTTGTTGGTATCGCAAAAGTCACGCGCACATTTCAATCTCAACCGACAATTTATACAACGTATTCTCGTGCAAAAAATTATGCCCCGCGTGAACGAAAATTACTGTCATTTGTTTTAGTAAAAGCGAAAGCTGGACAGAATATCCATGAATTAAAAAAACACATTCGCGAAAATACGGGTTTAGCGGCTTACACGCAGCAAGAATTTATGGATTTAACGTTTAACTATTTTATGAAAAATACGGGAATTCCCATTAACTTTGGCATTTCGGTCACGTTGGGTTTTATTATCGGCGCAGCGATTGCTGGACAAACGTTTTATAATTTCACGCTTGAAAATATCAAACAATTTGGTGTGTTAAAAGCGATGGGAACGAGTAATTGGACATTGTTAAGGATGATTTTATTGCAGGCAATTACCGTCGGAATCATTGGTTATGGAATGGGCGTAGGGCTAACCGCTTTGTTTGGTTATTTAATGCGCCATTCGATTTTAGCTTTCAAATTTCCTTGGCAATTATTGGTTTTTAGTGGGTTAGGCGTGAGCGTGATTTGTATGCTCGCTGCTTTGATTAGCATCATTAAAGTCATTCGCTTAGAACCAGCAATTGTTTTCAAAGGATAGCCAAAGGATAACGACAGAATGACGAATAACCTACTAATGCGCTAAACTATAGCTACTTTTACATTCATCAAAAAAACGTATTATGTCGCTAAGAAATCGCGTTATTTTAATCACCGGTGCGGCGGGTGGACTCGGTTCTACCGCCGCTTTAACACTAGCCAAACGAAACGCAAAAGTTGTTTTGCTTGATAAAAATTTGCCTAAACTTGAACTTGTCTACGATAAAATTTTAGCAGAAGGTGGTGAAGAACCTATTTTATATCCCTTCGATTTAGCGGGAGCGACCGAAAATGATTTTTTGGACATCGCCCAACGTATTGATGAAAAGTATGGTGCGTTACACGGTTTATTACATTCAGCCGTTGAATTCAGTTCTTTTACGCCATTGATTCAACACGGCACAAAAGAATGGGGTCACACTTTAAACGTAAATTTAAATGCGCCATTTTTATTAACACGCATTTTATTACCAATAATGCAAAAAGCCGCTCATGCTTCAATCGTTTTTACGTCAGATTCTTCTGCTCGCTATGCACCCGCTTATTCAGGGGCTTATGGTATTTCAAAAATGGCGATGGAAGGATTAGCGCACGTTTTAGCCGAAGAACTCAAAGCCGCTGGAAAAATTCGCGTCAACATTTTAATTCCATTTCCCGTCGATTCTCCATTACGCAAACGCGCTTATCCTGCTGAGGACAAAGCAAAGTTACCGCAAATGAATTCCCTTGTGCCAATTTACGAGTATTTATTTAGTGACGACAGTTTGGACGTAACAGGACAAAAAATAGACGCTCTTCATTTCAAAATCTAACTTTTAAAAACATCATGTCAGAAAAAGAAAGCATTACCTTAACCCGTGACGTAGATATTATTACCATTCCAGATGGACATATTGGTAAATTAAATGCCGGCGATTTAGTTACTTTGCATCAAGCATTGGGTGATAATTTTACGGTACTTACTTCCTATGGGCATTTAGTTCGAATTGCGGGTAAAGATGCCGATGCGCTTGGCAAAGAAGAGCATCATTCCGCCACATTGGTGAGTGAAAATACCGCGCAAGCCGTTGAAAAAAACTGTTGGGCGGTAATGAAAACAGTTTATGACCCCGAAATTCCTGTAAATGTAGTCGATTTGGGATTGATTTATAGTTGTCATGTTCATCCTGTCGTGAATGACCATTATCATGTTCATGTTATGATGACGCTCACTGCACCCGGTTGTGGCATGGGTCCTGTGATTCAAAGCGACGTTGAAAAAGGCATTAAAGCCTTACCAGATGTAGCAAGTGTGAACGTTGAAATCGTTTTGGATCCACCTTGGTCACGCGAAATGATGTCAGAAGTGGCGCAAGTACAATTAGGTTTATTCTAAAAATAATAAAGGAAGTTTCATGATAAAAAAAACACTTTCAGCGGCAATTTTAGCCGTGATGGTTGCTCCAGTTTTAGCAAGCGCGAGCGATGATATAGACACTCGTTGGTATGTTGCGCCTTATGGTACGTTTGTTATGACGGACACCGATCGCAAAACGGATGATGGCTGGGGTGGTGGTTTAGCGATTGGTAAAATGTTGAACGAACACTTCAATGTTGAGTTAAAAGGTTTTTATCAGAATTTAGGCAATACTTCTGCTGAATTAGGTTTGAATTCGGGTGACGTAAATATGGCAGGCGGTACAGCCGATTTACAATACTATTTTTTCCGTGACAAATTTTCACCCTATGCCGTAGTTGGCGCAGGTGCTGCAAATACCAGTTTGCCGAATGGTAATCATGTTGGTTTTATTGGTGAAGCCGGCGTTGGTTTTACTTACGAAATTTGTGAAGGTTTTTTCTTGCGTAGTGATGTGCGTTATCGCTACAACAATAATTTCGGCAACGACAACAACAATTTTGTATTGGCGAATAATTCCAATAACGATGATTTTCATGATATGACAGTCAATGTCGGCTTCGTGATTCCATTAGGCGAAAAGGCAGAAAAACCACAGCCAAAAATTGAACTACCGGTTGCAACACCTGTTCCAGATTGCTCAACACGCGATGATGATAACGATGGCGTGAACAATTGCTTAGATCAATGTGCGGGAACCATTGCTGGTGCAAAAGTTGACGCGCACGGTTGCCCGATTAGCTTAGAAATCAAAGGCGTTCAGTTCAAATACGATTCAGCAGAACTAACGCCAAACGCGAAAATTATCTTAGATGGTGTCGCAAAAAGTCTAATCGCTTATCCTGTGAAAAATGACTTAGAAGTACAAGGTCACACTAGCAGCGAAGGCACAGATAATTACAATTTGCGTTTATCGCAAAAACGTTCGCAATCTGTTGCTAACTATTTGAAACACCAAGGTGTTTCAAACAAATTAACCGCTCATGGTTACGGTGAAAGCCAACCGATTGCCGATAACAACACAGAAGCTGGCAAATCACGCAACCGCCGTGTTGAATTGATTTGGTTAGGTAATTAACACTTTATTTATTTGCAACCGATTCCGTCTTCCAAATTTGGTAGACGGTTTTTTGAAGGCGAAAAAATGCACATTTTAATAAGTAATGATGATGGCTATTTAGCAGAAGGAATTGGCGCGTTAGCAAACGCCTTGAGTGAATACGCCACCATTTCAGTCGTAGCTCCAGACAGAAATCGCAGTGCAGCGAGTAATTCACTGACTCTCGATATGCCCCTTCGCGCCACATTAGCTCACAATGGATTTACAAAAGTAGACGGTACGCCAACGGATTGCGTGCATTTAGCGATAACTGGGTTGCTTGAAACAGAGCCTAATATGGTTTTTGCAGGTATCAATCATGGCGCGAATTTAGGTGACGATGTTTTATATTCAGGTACTGTTGCGGCGGCAACAGAAGGACGTTTTTTAGGTTTACCTGCTGTGGCGATTTCGTTAGTGGGCGACCATCCTGAACATTTTGAAACCGCCGCACAAGTCGCTGTTATTTTATTTAAACAAATTCTTGAAAAACCGTTGCCAGAAAATACAATTTTAAATGTTAATGTGCCGGATTTGCCGTTTGCCGAATTAAAAGGTTTTCAAGCCTGCCGTTTAGGACAACGTCATAAATCCGAACCCATTATTAAAAGCGAAGATCAACGCGGCAGACGAATCTATTGGGTTGGTGCGGCGGGCTTGGAACAAGACGCGGGCGAAGGAACAGATTTTTATGCCATCAATAACGGTTATGTTTCAATTACACCCTTACAGTTAGATTTAACGTGGTATGAGCGTTTAGAAAATTTAAAAAACTGGCTTCCAACAAAGGTTGTTGCTCTATGATGCAGCGGTATTTACAAGGCATTGGCATGACGTCACAACGCACACGAGACCGCATGGTGAAACGTCTCATCGAACAGGGGATTTCAGATACGCGCGTTTTAGAAGTCATGCGAACCACGCCGCGCCACATTTTTATGGATGAAGCCTTGGCGAGTCGCGCTTATGAAGATACGGCATTACCGATTGGTTATAATCAAACGATTTCACAGCCTTACACTGTTGCAAAAATGACAGAATTACTGCTCGAAAATAAAGAATCGTTAACAAAAGTTTTAGAAATTGGAACCGGCTGTGGCTATCAAACGGCGATTTTAGCGCAATTAGTTGATGAAGTTTTTTCAGTAGAACGTATTTTCCCTTTGCAAAAAAAAGCGATTGCACACACCGCACTATTAAAACTTAAAAATATCCATTACACACACAATGATGGTGGTTGGGGCTGGGCGGATTTCGCGCCTTACGATGGCATTTTGGTAGCGGCATCGCCAAGTGAAATTCCTGAAGCGTTATTGCAACAATTAACCGTTGGTGGCGTAATGGTAATTCCTGTCGGTGATTCCGAAGGAAATCAAGCCTTGCAGCGTATCACCCGCGTCGAAAACACCTTTCAAATCGAAGAACTTGAATCTGTGAGTTTTGTTCCCTTTTTAGCAGGCAAAGAATAATTATGTTTCAAAAAATGTATGACAAAACGCTCGGTTGGGCGCGGCATCGCCATGCGACACGCTATTTGAGTTTTGTTAGTTTTGCAGATTCGTCGTTTTTTCCCATTACACCGTTAGTCATGTTAGTGCCGATGGTTTTAGCGAAACCTGAAAAAGCCTTAAATTTCGCACTCTTAACAACTTTATTTTCAGCACTTGGCGCAATTTTAGGTTATGGAATTGGCTATTTTTTGTTTGAAGCCATTTCACCTTGGTTGCAAACAACGCATTACTGGGGCGATTATTTAGCGGCGAAAAATGAAGTCGATAAATGGGGAATTTGGGCAGTTTTAATTGGTGGATTTTTACCGATTCCATACAAGATTTTCACGATTACTGCCGGCACGTTAAACATGGCGTTATTGCCATTTTTGTTGGTTTCGACGCTCGGACGCGGAACTCGTTTTTGTGTTGTTGCCTTTTTGTTAAAATTTGGCGGTGAAAAATTTGAAGCAAAATTGCGCGAATATATCAATCATGTTGGCTGGCTTGTCGTGGTTGCCATTTTTGCTGCTCTCGGCTTGAAATTATTTTTTTAACTTACCGTGCAAAATTCCCCATTCAGAACCGATAGGAAGAAACTCTCAATTCAAAAGGTTTTTTGGATGCAGGGCAGAGTAACATTGACATCCTCCCCGCCCTAAAGGGAACAGGGATTCCTGATTTAACTCAGGAGCAGGTGTGTATCACTACTACCTGCTGGTTTCTGCTGCTGACGGCATTACAGCACCGTTCACTTCACAGACTAGCCCCCGAAAGTCCTCGGGTTGTTTTTGATTTTTGTGGCGAATC
>CAIQZX010000083.1 GCA_903876445.1 uncultured Pseudomonadota bacterium
CAAGTATCAACACCTGCGGTAGCACAACAAACTGCAACAGCTGAAAAACCGATTGTCACGGCGCAAGTATCAACACCTGCGGTAGCACAACAAACTGCAACAGCTGAAAAACCGATTGTCACGGTACAAGTATCAACACCTGCGGTAGCACAACAAACTGCAACAGCTGAAAAACCGATTGTCACGGCGCAAGTATCAACACCTGCGGTAGCACAACAAACTGCAACAGCTGAAAAACCGGTTTTAGCCGCAGAAGTCTCAATACCCGTGGTAGCCCAACAAGCTGAAAAGTCAGTTATCCTAGCTGAAAAATCTGGGACTCAAGTTGTTAAAGAACAAACATCTGAGAAACAACCAGAAAGCGCAACGGTATCTGTAAAAATGGAAAAAAATGCAAATCCGATTCCAGTTGTTCGCACTGAAGTAACAACTGAAGCAGAAGTTCAACCTGCATTAGTAGTGGCAACTAACACAAAAAGCATTTTTAAAGAAACTGATCCGGAAAAACTGAACGACAACATGGTATTAAATGCGTCTGAAGGAGAAGCTAAAAAAGATGAACCAAAAGATACGCCTGTTGTCGAAGTGATTACACCAGAAATGGCAGCTCCGATTGTAGTCGCACAAGCAATACCTGTTCATGCAGAAGCAGAAAAAGCTGTTTTCAATTCCGAAGCAACTAAAAATGAAGCTGTAACATCCGAAAAACCCACGTTAACGCCGGCTAAAAATTTGCTGATGGACGCAATCGCAAATCGCAGTAATGCGAATGGTGACATGGGTAATAATAGTGGTAATAACACGTCTTCAAATCCCACGTTACAAGGTGAAGCACTTTTAAGTCACCAAATGGCAGACAGTAAACTTGGTAATGCAGAGACAAAAACATTTGCGTCTGTATTTGCAGCAGAAAAATCAGAGCCACTTAGTGCTACAGTGACCGCTCCAACCGCTGATAAATCGACACCTCAAGCGTCAGCGACAGCGGCTGTAAATAAATTGGCACAAGACACAAAAATGGATGTTCCTGCAATGACACGACCATTAACGCATCCAGATTGGAACCAAGAAATGGGCGAGCGTATTGTATGGATGAATAATCGTGGTATTTCAAGCGCGGAAATTAAAATGAATCCTCAAAATATGGGACCTATTACCGTTCGAATTGATATGAATCAAGATCAAGCCACAATCGCGTTTACGGCTCAAAATAGTGATGTGCGTACTGCATTAGAGGCTTCAATTCCAAAATTGCGTGAGATGTTAAGTTCACAACAAGTCACTTTAGCAGACGTGAATGTATCACAACAATCATCAGGATCATCTACAAACGCAGATTCTGGACGGTCACAGCAACAAACTGCACAACAACAAGCACAAATGATGGCGGATGCGTCTGCAAGTAACGGACAAGATAATCGCCAAAATAATCCAGAATTTGATACTGACGGCAATGCTATTCGCGTTAGCAGCAATACCGATGAAATCGGCGTTGATGAATTTGCCAACGGTCAAATCATTGAAACTAATGGTTCAAACGGTTTATTAAGTATTTACGCTTAGAAATTGCAAGTTAAAAACCACTAAACCGCGATTAGGGTTTAGTGGTTTTGAAACGCAATTTAACCATTTTTATTCTTTGCGCCAGCGTGTTAAACCATCTGGCGAATCTTCTAAAATTATGTTTTTCGCTTTCAATTCGTCACGAATTTGGTCTGCTAATGTCCAGTTTTTAGCGTTTTTGGCATCGATTCGAGCCTGAATTTGGGCTTCAATTTCAGCATCGTCATCGTTTTCACCTTTCAAAAAATTTTCTGGATTATCTTGCAATAAACCTAAAATAGCCGCGAGCGATTTCAATGTTGTTGCTAAAACTAACGATTTTGTTTTATTCAATTCACGCGCTATGTCAAACAAAACAGCTAACGCAACGGGCGTATTAAAATCATCGTTCATCGCTTGTTTAAAACGACTTTTAAATTCTAAATCAATATCTATATCAACGATTTCAACATCACGCAAAGCAGTATAAAGACGTGTCAAACCGGCTGCGGCATCATTTAATGATTCATCAGAATAATTTAATGGACTACGATAATGGCTCGATAAAATGAAGAAACGAATAATTTCAGGGCGATATTGTTTTAAAACTTCACGAACGGTGAAAAAATTGCCGAGTGATTTCGACATTTTTTCTTCGTTAATTCTCACAAAACCGTTGTGCATCCAAAGATTAACAAACTTTTCACCCGTCGCGCCTTCGGATTGCGCGATTTCATTTTCGTGATGGGGAAATTGTAAATCCATACCGCCGCCGTGAATATCAAACGAATTTCCCAAACAGCACGTTGACATGGCAGAACATTCAATATGCCAACCCGGGCGACCATTCCCCCACGGTGATTGCCAAAACGGTTCGCCTTCTTTTGCCATTTTCCACAACACAAAATCCATCGGATTCCGTTTCGCCAAATCGACATCGACGCGCTCACCGGCTTGCAAATCGTCTAAATTTTTACCCGATAATTGACCGTAATTTTTGAATTTATCGACCGCATAAAACACGTCGCCATTCGTGCCAACATACGCAAAATCATTTGCAATCAATTTTTCAATCATTGCGATGATGTCGTGAATTGACGAGGTGGCGCGAGGTTCAATATCTGGCGGCAAAACCGACAAAGCGCGTTCATCTTCGTGCATTGCGTCAATAAAACGTTCTGTTAATGCGTGATAATCTTCGCCATTTTCATTAGCGCGATGAATAATTTTGTCGTCAATATCTGTGATATTTCGAACATAATTCACTTCATAATTTGAATAACGTAAATACCGTACAACCGTATCGAAAACCACCATCACGCGAGCATGACCAACGTGACAATAATCATAAACGGTCATGCCACAAACGTATAAACCAACTTTTCCCGTAATGCGGGGTGTGAAAACTTCTTTTGAGCGAGTCAGGGTGTTGTAAATTTTTAGCATTTTTTCTGTCGTTAGTTTTTAAAGATATAGCAATTTAACAATCACTCGTCGCTATTTCAAGTTATGCTCGTTTTAATCGCCGTAAAATTCCCACACGCGCGTGAAAGATAGCGAGTTAGATTCGTTTTGTAATTGAAAGGGGAAATCGGGATATGGCGCACTTGATCGAACCATATTTTCTACCGCTGCATCTAATTTAGAATTACCCGATGAGCGTGTAATTTTAAAATTAGTGAGCGAACCATCCGCGCTAATTTCAATTTTAGTTTCTAAAATTCCTGCTGGCAATTCGCCTCGGTCGTAAATTTTTTGTCCGATACGTTTAACTTTCACACTGAAATCATTGATATATTTATCACGGACATTCACTTGTTGTTGGCGGACTTCAGTGCCAACTTGCGAAATTTGCTGCTGTAACGATTCAAGGGATAAACGCGGTTTTTCTATTGGCAATTCGACGATTTTTTTAGGCGTTTCTTCTTTTGCTATTTTAGCGGGTTTGACCGTTTTCTCGACTATTGCAACATCAGATTTTTGCGTCGTAAAAATTTTCGATTTTGGCGTTTCTTTTTTTTGTACAATTAGCTGTTCAGCTGCTTTCACTATTGGTTTTTCAATTTGTTTTTCAACTTTTTTGACAGGCATTTTTTCTGGCACAATTTCAACCGGTGGAACATCGTAAATTTGTTTGCTTTCAGCGACAACATTATCATTTTGTTTCGCCTTAATCGGTGCAGATTTTGTAATCAATGAAATTTCAATCACAGATTTTGGCGGTGATTCGTTCGGCGGTATTTTTAAATTTACATTCATCAACACCGCAATATGCAACGCGATAACAACGGTTAATGTCCAAAAAAACGCCATTTATGCCACAGTTTCCGCAATGTGATTCATTAGAATTCCGGCAATGTTCAACCCAAATTGCGAATCTAATTCTTGCACGCACGTTGGGCTGGTAACGTTGATTTCCGTTAAGGTGTCGCCAATAACGTCTAAGCCAACAAAAATTAAACCTTTCGCTTTTAACGTTGGGGCAACTTGGCTGACAATCCATTTATCAGTTTCTGTTAAAGGACGACCTTCAGCACGCCCGCCAGCCGCCAAATTACCGCGTGTTTCACCTTGTTGTGGGATTCTTGCCAAAGCGTATGGAATTGCTTCGCCATTCACAACTAAAATCCGTTTATCACCGTCTTTAATCGCCGGCAAATAGCGTTGCGCCATAATAAAACGTTGGTTGTAATCCGTCATAGTTTCCAAAATCACACTGATATTTGGATCATCCAACCGTAATCGGAAAATTGACGTGCCGCCCATTCCGTCTAAAGGCTTTAGAATAATATCGTGTTGTTCATGTAAAAAATGTCGAATTTGCTGTGAGTTACGCGACACAATGGTTTCTGCACAGCATTGAGGAAACCAAGCCGTAAACAATTTCTCATTTGCATCTCGTAATGATTGCGGTTTATTGACGACATAAACCCCTGCGTTTTCTGCCTGTTCCAAAATATGCGTCGCGTATAAAAATTCGCTATCAAATGGCGGATCTTTTCGCATTAAAATCACATTTAGTTCATCCAACGGAATCGTTTGTTCTGCAATGAATTCAAACCATTGTGTTGGATTACGTTCAACTTTTAAAATTCGGGTTCTCGCAAAAGCGCGTCCATTACGCAAAAATAAGTCGCCCAACTCCATGTAATGCAATTCCCAGCCGCGTGATTGCGCTTCGAGTAACATGGCAAAACTGGTGTCTTTTTTGATGTTAATGTGGTCAATGGAATCCATGACCATTCCGAGTTTTATAGACATAATGGTAAATTTTGAAGAAGTTAAAATTTAGGATGATTTTAGATTTGAAGCAAAATACATTCCCACTGTGTTTCGGTTACGGGCAAAATCGATAAGCGATTGCCACGTTGAACTAATTGAAAATCCGCCAATTCGGATTGTATTTTTAATTCATGTAACGTAATGGTGCGTTCAAATTTCCGCACAAATTGTACATCAACGCGCCACCAACGTGGCTTTTCAAGGGTACTTTTTGAATCGAAATACGGACTTTTTTCATCGAATGCGCTGTCATCAACATAAGCCGATTTTACGATTTTCATTATGCCAACAATGCCCGCTTCTTTGCAGTTGGAATGATAAAAAAACGCTAAATCGTCACATTCCATTTCCCGCATAAAATTTCGCGCTTGATAATTTCGCACGCCTTCCCATGGCTCAATTTGATTAGGACGCGCTATTAAATCATCAATACTGAATACATTTGGTTCTGATTTCATTAGCCAGAATCGCATCGTTATTTCGCCAAGTAAGTATAAGAATTTAAACCCGCAAGTAATTCACTTTCATAATTTTGTTTTTCTAAATCAGTTAAATCGCTAGCTGCTAATTTTTCCTGATACGCTTGCATCAATTCATCGCTGCTAATGTGAACGTAATCAAGTAATTCGGATACGTCTTCGCCTTCTTGCAAATCTTCAAAATGATAACCGTCGTTGTCCAACTTAATGTTAATCGAATGCGTGTCACCAAATAAATTGTGCATATCGCCTAAAATTTCTTGATACGCGCCCAACATAAAAAAGCCAATCAAATACGGTTTTTCAGCATCTATTTCGTGAATCGGCAAGGTGTTTTCTAAATTTTGTCCATCAATATAACAATCAATTCGACCGTCCGAATCACACGTTAAATCTTGAATTACCGCACGGCGGGTTGGTGTTTCGTTTAAACGATGAATCGGCATAATCGGAAAAATTTGGTCAATTCCCCACACATCTGGCAACGATTGAAATAACGAAAAATTACAGAAAATTTTGTCCGCCAATTTTTCATTTAATTCATCTAAAATCGTTTCTTCACTTTGATTTTGTGGATTTAATTGCGTTTGAATTTTTTGGCACAACAGCGCGTACATATTTTCCGCTTGCGCTAAATTTGCCAATGAACATTGGTCTTGAGCGAATCTTTCACGCGCTTGCGCTAAATCAAAATGTGCGTCGTGATACGCTTCGACAGGATTTTGAATAGTGAGTAATTTTTCCAATTCGGCTTCATTTCGATAAATCGATTCGATGTCTGTCACGTCAGTAATTAACACAGCATGATGCGCGGTCAAAGCCCGTCCCGATTCTGTAAAAATATCGGGTTGCGGCACATTTTTTTCAGCGCAAACTTCAGCAAAACCTCGCACGATATTAAGCGCGTATTCATTCAAACTGTAATTTATTGACGATTCGCGGCGCGATTTACTGCCATCGTAATCCACGCCTAAACCACCGCCCGTATCAACAATTTGAATTTCTGCGCCTAAACGGTGTAATTCCACATAAAACTGTCCTGCTTCTTTAAGGGCGATTTTAATATCGTGAATGTTGGCAATTTGCGACCCCATGTGAAAGTGCATCAATTTTAACGCACTCAACATATTCGCTTGTTTCAAACGTTCAACGAGTTGTAAAAGTTCATGCGCGTGCAAACCAAATTTTGATTTTTCTCCGCCACTGTTTTGCCATTTTCCCGCGCTGATACTCGATAAACGTACTCGCACGCCCATTTGTGGCATCACGTTTAATTTTGCGGCTTCGTCAATAATCAATTCAAGCTCAAGCGGTTTTTCAATCACTAAATTGACATTCAAGCCCATTTTCAAACCAATCAACGCCAATCGAATATACGCGCGATCTTTGTAACCATTGCAAACAATCACGCCGTTTTTGGATTTCGATAACGCCATAATCGCCAATAATTCTGGCTTGCTTCCCGCTTCTAAACCGATATTTTCCGCCGCTAAAATACCTTCAACGACTTTCCGTTGTTGATTTACTTTAATCGGATAAACAGGTGTGTAACTGCCTTGATAGTTCAACGTTTTTCGCGCTTTTTGAAATGCGGCATCTAAACGTGTGGCGCGATCTTTTAAAATATCGGTAAAACGGACTAAAACAGGTAACGCTAAATTTTTATCATTCAACGATTGCGCGATTTCGTATAAATCAATTTCAATCGTTTTATCTGCGCTGGGTTTGACGCATACATTTCCTTTTTCATTGATTGAAAAATAACCATCGCCCCATGAATCGATAGCATAAGTTTTAGCGGATTGTTTAAGTATTGAATTCATTTTGTTTCCTGAGTTTTGGCTTGTAAAAATTCTAAAATATCTTCGTTTTGCACACGGTTATAAATCGTTTCAACCGACAGCATTAACTCAATCGATTCAAAAGTTACGTCATCACCTAAAAAATAGCGTTCTGAAATCCAATTGTTGTTTCGACGACATACTTCGACTTCTGCAAAATCTTGTTCGATTAAAACGTATTCTTGCAAACTTGGTAGCGTTTTGTAAGCAACCATTTTGATAGTTTGATCTGTTTTGCGGGTATTTTTTGATAAGACTTCGACAATGATAAGTGGCTTATCCGTGAAATCATTATGTTCATTTTCATCTGAACACAAAACAACAACATCAGGATAAAAAAAGCAGTCATTGGTTTTTACTTTTAAATCCGATGAAACGGCTGTGCAGCGTGTACCCTCTAAATGATTACCAAAGTGGCGTGATACGGTACTTGTAATGATATTGTGGCGAAGACTTGCCCCTGCCATTGCCCACACTTCGCCATCAATATATTCGTGTTTTACGTCGCTAATTTTTTCACCTTCCAAATACTCATCTTCGCTAATGTAATTTACCGCATATTTTAAATTCATAATTTTGTCCTTTTTGTCAGCAGGTTTTGCGTGGAATTCTAACATAACACACCATTCAAGAATTTTTGACGACAGACGATAAAAAGTATAATGTTGTAAATAAGTTATTTGTTTTTGTAAATTAACAACTAAATTCATTATTTGTTGTGCTGTAACAAAGCCGTAACCAAAAAGACATAAAACTGTGATTTAATCTCTCTAAGCCTTTAACAAATTTTATTTTTCATTCAAGAGAAACGCCATGAAATTATCTAAATTAACATTTGCGATTGCCACGACCTTAACAGCAAGTGTCACAACGTCAGCATTCGCTATCGATTTATATGTCGATACAAAAACCAAACAAATTTATACCGAATCTGGCGCGGGTAGACAACGCTTAGGTTCTTTTGAACAAGTTCAAGAAGGCGTGCCAGTCAAAAGTGGCGGCGATGTTTCTGAATTACGCAGCAAATTAGAATTACAAGACAACCAAATCAAAGCGTTAGAAGAACACGCAAAAGCCTCTGAAGAAGAAGGCGTTGTTGAAATCAAAAAAGACGGCGGCATCGAATTCAAAAGCCGTGACGGTAATTTCAAAATGGCTGTAAACGGTCGTATGCAAATTGATTCGCAAATGAACGTGAATCAGGATTTAGCAAATAACTTTTTGCCAGACACAGCATTAGTTGCTGGTAATGATGCTACAGGTAAATCAGGTTCACCATTTTCTGCGGGTATGCCAGCGACATTAAACAATGGCGCAGCTCTTCGTCGCGCTCGTTTAGGTGTGGAAGGTACATTTTTCAAAAATACCGATTATAAATTTGAATATGATTTTACGCGCGGTAATGGTTTGAATGCTGGCGGTATTACGGATGCTTATGTTAGACAAAATTTCTCGAAACCATTTTCGATTAAATTCGGGGCGTTTAAAGAACCGTTTAGCATGGAAGAAGCAACCAGCAACCGTTACACCACGTTCATCGAACGTAACATGATGGTTAATACTTTTGTTGATAACTTGAATACTTACAAAGTGGGTGTTGGCGCGAACTATGCGGAAGAACGTTGGGGTGTAGCAACGTCTTTCCAAACAGAAGGCGTTGGTGGTTATAACAATGCCTATGGTTCGAATAATAAATTTGACTCCGCAACATCGGGCAGTGCAATTGGCGTGAATGGCGGTGTAAACCGTAATGGTGGTGGCGGTGATACAAGCTGGGAAGTGAACGCGCGTGTTATGGGTACGCCGTGGATGGAAAGCAAAACTAAATTTTTACACATTGGTGCGTCGGGTTCATACGTTGACATCAATAATAACTACAAGTCAGATGGCTCATTCAGCAACGGCGGATTGGTTTTTGCTAACGGTATTGGCAGCAACGTAGACCGTTCAGGCATATTAGGTACAGGAAATTTAACAGCCAACACAAAAGGTTCTGCTACATATCGTCAAGCTGATCACTTTACTCGCTTTGGTGCGGAATCGGCGTTAGTTTATGGACCTTTCTCAACACAAGGCGAATACATTCAAACCGATATTTCAGGTGCGGGTTATCATGATGAATCACTCAGTGGTTACTACACTTATGCGACTTATTTCTTAACTGGCGAATCGCGTGCTTATAAAAGTTCAACCGGTGCTTGGGACAGAATCAAACCAACACGCAATTTTGATATGAAAGGCGGTTGGGGTGCATGGGAAGTTGCAACAGGTTATGATTCAATCAACTTGAATGATGGCGTGATTAAAGGCGGTCGTGTATCAACCGCTAAATTGGGTGTGAATTGGTATCCAAACCCACACATGCGTATTATGGCTAACTATCTTCATGCGTTGGACATTAACACTGTAGGTTCTGCTGCTGGCGCACAAAGCCAAGCCTTCAATAACGCTGATTTAGACATCATCGAAACTCGTGTTCAGTTAGATTGGTAAGATTACCTATTTTCTAGCTTAAAAAAGCCTCGCTGATAATTGTCGGCGGGGCTTTTTTTTGTTTGTGCAGATAAATGATGTTATGAATCTGGCAGGGCTTGCATTAAAATGTCACACCAAAATAATAATTAAATTAAATTTGAACACTTTATGACTACAAAACCTTCTAAAGAGTTAGAAACTTTTCCGAATCCAAAAACAGATCGTGATTACACTATTCGGTTTGATATTCCCGAATTTACTTGTCTGTGTCCAAAAACAGGGCAGCCGGATTTCGCCACGATTAAAATCGAATATGTGCCAGCGGAATTATGCGTTGAATTAAAATCACTGAAACTTTATATGTGGTCATTCCGTGACGAAGGGGCGTTTCATGAAGCCATTACCAACCAAATTTTAGATGACATTGTGCGCGTGATTGCGCCGAATTTCATGCGAGTTCGTGCAGATTTTTATGTTCGTGGTGGCATTTATACAACGGTTGTGGTTGAACATCGTAATCCTGCTTGGATTGTTCCTGAAACTGTCGCGTTGCCGTAAACATTTATGTTACCGCCAAATTTCGCCGTCGCGCTTAAATACGACCATGAAAAAGACAACGCTCCGACCGTTACGGCAAAGGGCGCACGTTTGCTTGCGGATCAAATTTTAAAAATCGGGACAGAAAACGATGTGCCGATTTATAAAGATTCCGAATTAGTAAAAATGTTGTCGCAAATTCCGTTAGGTGATGAAATTCCACAAGAACTTTATCTTGCTGTCGCAGAAGTGATTGCTTTTGCTTATGGCTTGAGCGGCAAAACTATTCCAGAGAATCCCGCATGACTTTAAAAAATATGATAGTCGAATTATCACAAACGCTTTTACCGCACCATTTGTTGTCGCAGTTTGTTAGTCGATTTACGCATTGTGAAACGGTTTGGTGGAAAAATTTTCTCACGCGCCAAATTATTCAACATTACGGCGTAAATATGGATGAAGCCGCAACGTCGGATTTGAATGCGTTTAAAAGTTTTAACGAATTTTTCACGCGAGAATTAAAAGTCGGCGCACGTCCTTTGACAACAGAAGAGGGTGCAATTTCAAGTCCTGCCGATGGCGTTGTGAGTCAAGCCGGAAAAATTGAAAATGGCGATATTTTTCAAGCGAAAGGTAAAAGTTTCACTGTTACAGATTTATTGGGCGGCGATTCGGAACGTGCTGAAAAATTCAATCATGGCGAATTCACGACAATTTATTTGTCACCAAAAGATTATCACCGTTTGCACATTCCGATTACCGGCACATTGCGCGAAATGGTTCATGTTCCCGGTCGTTTATTCAGTGTAAATGGCGCGACAACCGAAGCGGTAAATGGTTTATTTGCAAAAAATGAACGGGTTGTGGCGATTTTCGATACCGAAATTGGTCAAATGGCGTTGGTTTTGGTTGGTGCGATTTTTGTATCGAGTATTGAAACCGTTTGGCATGGTGTTGTAACGCCGCCATCGATTGAAAGCGTTAGAACATGGAAATATGAAACGGACGCGCCAACGTTGAAAATCGGTGAAGAAATGGGACGTTTTAATATGGGTTCAACAATTATCGTTCTTTTTGAAAAAGATAAAATGAATTGGAATGCGGACTTTATCGCCAATAAAGCGGTAAAAGTTGGCGAAAAAATCGCGCAATTTACTGCCTAAAATGTGAAACGTTAGTTTTGCCTAAATAATGTAAAAGAAAAAATACATAAATCGATGACAAATGACTAAAATAAATCAAATCAAATCATTTTTTTGGCTTGCTATTTTTACGCAAGTTATTCATGCAGAAAGCGAATTTACTGACGTGCCACTTGACCAGTTGATGGACGTTAAAGTTACGTCCATTACTAAAATGCCAATGTCGTTAAACAAATCACCCGTAACGGCTTATGTGATTTCACAAGATGAAATTTCTCGCAAAGGCTACCGTTTTTTAACCGATATTTTGAAAAACATCCCTGATATTCACGTTGCGAATTTAGCATCTACTGAAAAAGCAGGCGTTGAAATTTATATTCGTGGCATTTTCGCTAACGATAAAATTACCGTTTTGATTGATGGTAATAAAATCAAAGCTCCCACAGGCGAACCCACCGCGTTTTTTCACACGATGCCGCTGCTTGATGTGAAACAAGTTGAAATCAGTTTAGGTTCGTCATCGTCCATTTATGGCGGTGATGCGATGCTTGGTACAATCAATTTAGTCACTGAAACAGGCGACGGAATTAACGGCATAAAAGTTAAAGCAACAGGCGGCACGCAAGATACAGGGGAAGTTCAAGTTGCCGCTGGTAAAAAAATTAACGACGATATTAACGTGGCTTTATCGGGTAGTTTTCATCGCAGCGCGTCAGAAGATTTAAAACAAAATTATCCCGAAATTTACGGCAAACTTGATAAAGTCGATTTAAGCGAACAAAACCACAACATTCATTTCAAAGCTAATTACAAAGATTTAACGCTGAATTATTACCGCATTTATAACAACGCAAATACCAGTACGTCGTTTAATCCGGCACAACCTATTAAATATGATTATTCGGGCAAAGCCTTTTTTGCCACCATCAATCAAATGGCAAACGCCACTTATAACTTAGAAATCAATCCATTTTGGCAAGCCAAATCCAGTTTGAGTTATGAAAGCACTGAATTAGAACCGGATTCGAGTTATCGTGCTTGGGGTGCAATCGCACCAACTTCTTGGATGGGCGATGCAATGCGTTTTTCTGAAACGGTTGCTTATTTAAAAGGCGACCTTAACTGGTTAAGCGGTATTGAATTGAGTTTTATGGATTCAACGCCTAAAAATAACACTGATCCCAGTTCACTGATTAAAAATACCAGTTACGAAAATTACGCCGTTTATAGCCAAATAAATTACGATTTAACACAAACACTCGCGTTAAACGGGTCGTTACGAATGGATGCCGATTCACGTTACACACCAAGTGTTAATCCGCGTCTTGGTTTTTCGTGGCAAGCGTTTAAAACCTTACGTTTCTTTGGCGCGTGGGGAACATCTTATATTGCTCCTTCGCCTTATTTGATTTATGAATCGTGGAATACACCAGCCGATCCCATTTATCACCGCGCAAATTTACATCTTCAACCTGAAAAGATGATGACTTCTGAATTAGGTTTGAATGCCGAGCCGTTCAAAAATAATGCGTTTAAATTATCGGGATTTTATACACAAGGCAAAGATATTGTGCGTGTCGTTAATAACGTTTTCACAGGCAAACCGAATATCAATGATAATTTAGCCACGTCTGAAACGTATGGTCTGCAAGTAGGTGATTCACAACGTTTTGAAAATGGCATTAGTGCTGATGTGAATTACGTTTACACGTTAGGTCAACAAAATGCCGAAAAATTAACCAAAATGGTTGGCATGACCAATGCGCCTGAAAATATGATTAAAAGTAACGTCGAGTATTCGCTTGATAAATTTACGTTTAGATTTACGGGACGTTGGTTTGATAAAGTCAGAACGCACGAATCGAATACGATTTATAAAGGTGAAAGAATGCACGGTGCAACGGTCTTTGATTCAAATGTGCATTACGCTTTGCCGTTGCAATCGGCTGAATTCAGCATTGATTTGGGCGCAACGAATTTACTGGATACGAAATACTATAACGTGAATATGAATGATAATTTTGCCGTCATTCCATTGCCGGATGGTAGCGCGTTGAGCGGTGGTTTACCACGTTTGCCACAGGAAACGCGCCGCCTTTATTTAACGGTTGGATTGTCGTATTAAATGCGTTATTGCGTCATTTCTACAATAATGAATCTTATCTACAATAATGAATCTTATCTCACGCATTTTACCTATTTTAATTTTACTGGTTGGATTAGTTCTTCCGGTCGCACCGCTTCGCGCGGCGGATGATATAACGGATAGAGAAAATAAAATCAAAATTGCGTATTTGTTTCATTTCAGCCAATTTACTGAGTGGGCAATAAAGCCAACTGTTTTTACTTATTGTGTTTACGATGATGAACATTTCAGTGAATTATTAAAACGTTCTTATGTGAATAAAATGCTCGGCGAATCAAAAGTTAATGTCATTCCAATTGATGCACAATCAAATTTGGATAATTGCCAATTAGTGTATTTTCCAAATGCTATCTCAGCCGAGTTACTCGCGCGAATCCGAAAAAAGCCGATTCTTTCTGTTGGTGGACAAAAAAACATTCTTGAGCAAGGGATTATTTATTTATTTGAAGAAGACGAGAAAGTGCGTTTTTTCATCAATAATAGTTCTGCGATTGCAGCGGGCTTAAAAATCAGCTCGCAATTGCTGTCACTCTCAAAAGAGCCATCGTTATGATTTTGAAAAATAAATCAATTAAATCCAAAATTATTTTCATTACGGCATTAAGCAGTAGTATTGCGTTGATGACATTTAGCTGTATTTTGTTTTTTTACGAAATCAATTTTGCAAAAGATGATTTAATTCGTAACTTACAAACGCAGGTCGAAATTATTGCTGAAAATAGTTTAGCGTCCTTAGCATTTATGGACAGCTCAACGACACGGAAAACGTTAGGCGCGTTAAAACATAACAATGACATACTTTACGCGGGATTATATAGTCCGCAACAAGAGCTTTTAGATGCTTATCGAAAAGAAACGTATCACGAAAAAATTACGTTTGCAGAAGGTCAAATTCAAAATTCTCCGCATTTAAAAAATACGGGAAGTTTTATTGAAATTATTCATCCTATTTATTTAAACGGTGAATTATTAGGTTATTTAGTTCTGCACGCTGATTTTTTATCGCTTGAACAAAAACTACTTGATTACCTGACAATTATTTTGTTTGCGTTTTGCGCGACGTTATTGATTGCGATGTTTTTATCGTTATATTTGCAATCTATTGTGTCACGTCCAATCATACGACTTTCTAATTTTATTCATGACATGACACATTCAAAAAGTTATTCCGATCATGTCGTTAAAGAAAATGATGATGAATTTGGATTGTTAGTTGATGCGTTTAATGAAATGTTAGTGCAGCTTAATTTCAGTTTTGAACAACGTAATGAAGCGGAACGCGCGTTGTCACATCATCTTACGCACTTGCAAGATATTGTTGATGAACAAACGCTAGATTTACAAAAAGCCTTAATTGCGGCGGATTCAGCTAATCATTCAAAATCCGAATTTTTAGCGAATATGAGTCACGAAATTCGCACGCCGATGAATGCGATTATTGGTATGGCGCATTTAGCACAAAAAACGACTTTAACGGAAAAACAACGTTCTTACTTAGATACAATCGGCAGCGCGGCGAATTCGTTATTGACGATTATTAACGATATTTTAGATTTTTCTAAAATTGAAGCCGGTAAATTATTTTTAGAAAATGCGGAATTTTTGCTGGATAAAGTGATTGCTAATTTGCTTAATATGCTGAAAGTCAAAGCCGAACAGAAAAAAATACAGCTCAATGTCAACATTTCACCCGACACGCCTCGCTATCTTATTGGCGATTCACTGCGTTTAGGACAAATTTTAATTAACTTAGTTAATAATGCGGTGAAATTTACAGAATTTGGCGAAGTAGTTATTGCGATTGAATCAAAAAAATTACACGGAAATTTTGTTGAATTGTGTTTTTCAATACGAGATACCGGAATTGGCATGAGTGACGCGCAAATTGACGCATTGTTTCAGCCATTTTCACAAGCAGACTCTTCGACAACACGGAAATATGGTGGCACGGGTTTAGGCTTAACCATTTCAAAGCAACTCGTGGAATTGATGAAAGGCGAAATTACTGTGAAAAGTGTTTTAGGAAAAGGCAGTACGTTCAGTTTTAGTGTAAACTTAGAAACGGCAGTAAATCAGAATAATCGTCAAAATATCCAGAAGGTTAAAGAAGTTGAAATCCTGAATCCCAATATAAATTGCGGCATCAAACGGATTTTATTGGTGGAAGATAATGAAATCAATCAACAAGTGGCGACGGAATTATTAGAGGAAATGAATTTCGAAGTTTCTATTGCGAATAACGGACAAGAAGGATTAAAACTTGCGTTGAGTGAAACTTTTGATTTGATTTTCATGGATATTCAAATGCCAATTATGGACGGACTAACGGCGACACGACTTATTCGCGCTGAACCCAAATTAGATGCCGTGCCAATTATCGCCATGACCGCACACGCTATGCAGGGTGATAGAGAAAAAAGTTTATCCTCTGGCATGAATGATCATTTAACAAAACCGATTAGTGTTGATAAATTAGTTAGCATTTTGAATCGTTGGTTAACGACAGATGAACAAATTGTTAAATCGTCTAAAACTTATTCCGATGTTCCGAATTATTTACCGGCAGAATTACCACCTTTTGATTTAGTTCAAGCGAGAGAATTTACAGGAAATAATCCAAAATTATTGCATCAATTATTATTAAGTTTTGCAGTAAATTATGGCAATTCCGCAAACGAATTACAGCAATGGTTATTGGACAAAGAGTTCACAAACATTAAGCAATTAGCGCATTCTATTAAAGGGATGGCTGGAACATTAGCGGCACACAATTTAAGGCAAGCTGCCGTAGAATTGGAGCTTGCATTGAATTACAAAAAATTTGAGAATCTCGACACTTTTGTGAATGACTTGAAAAAATGTTTAACGTCAGCGGTTGAAGCTGCCGCGTCATTGCCACCGTTACCCGAAAAAACAAATGAAAAAATAAGTCTCGATGTGAAATTGAATGACGAAGAAATGTTAGCGTTGTTAACACAATTTCATAATTCACTTAGCAGCAACCATTTTAATGCGGTTGTTTTATTCGAAAAATTAAAATTTGATTTGATATGTCATGGTTTCGATAAAGAAGTTCAGGAATTAACGAAATTTTTAGATGCTTTAAATTTTAAATCCGCATTACCTATTTTAGACCGTATCAACTTTTCCTTATTTAAGGGTTAATAATGCAAAATTCCGAAGCGATTGTCCCAAGTATATTGATTGTCGATGATGATCCTAAAAACATTCGCTTGTTAGCCAGTCTTTTTGAAGATGATTACGACATTTTATTTGCGACCGATGGCAAGAAAGCCTTAGAAATTGCGTTACATGAAAAACCGGATTTGATTTTACTTGATGTTATGATGCCTGAAATGGATGGTTATCAAGTTTGTAAGACATTAAAAAACGACGCATTAACTACTGAAATTCCTATTATTTTTATTACTGCGAATTCGAGTGTTAATGAAGAAATTCATGGTTTAGAAATTGGCGCATCGGATTACATTAGCAAACCTTTTTGTCCTGCGATTGTGAAAATTCGAGTACGAAATCAACTTGAATTAAAACAAGCGCGTGAAAAATTAACACGTTTGACGATTACGGATGGTTTAACGGGTATTGCAAATCGCCGTTGTTTTGATCAGCAACTCAAAAAAGAGTGGATTCGTGCTAGTCGAATGAATCAATCGCTTGCTGTAGTGATGATTGATGTCGATTGGTTTAAAAAATATAACGACCATTATGGGCATCAAGCCGGTGACGAGTGTTTGCGAAAAGTAGCACAAACGTTGGCTTATTCGGCTAAACGCAGCAGTGATTTTGTGGCGCGATATGGTGGCGAAGAATTTGCGCTAATTTTACCAATGACTCACACACAAGCCGCCTTAATAGTTGCTCAAAATATCTGTGTGGCATTGAGTGATTTAAATTTACCGCATGAAAAATCGGATTTTGGCAAAGTAACGTTGAGCATCGGCGTAGCAATCGAAATCCCTTCTTCAAATGTGCCTCCCGAGAGCTTGATTGATAATGCGGATAAAGCGTTATACATCGCAAAACATAGTGGTCGCAATCAGGCTACTTTATTTACAGGCTAAGTGGATTTTTTCTAACATTTTAATCTCTGTGAAACTCGAAAAAATAAAATTATCCGGTTTTAAATCCTTTGTCGATTCAACCACAATTCCGATTCACAGCAATTTAACGGCTATTGTTGGTCCAAATGGTTGCGGAAAATCCAATATCATTGATGCGGTAAGATGGGTTATGGGGGAAAGTAGCGCGAAACATTTGCGGGGTGGCGCGATGACTGACGTTATTTTCAATGGCTCATCAACACGAAAACCGGTCAGCATGGCGAGCGTTGAACTTATTTTTGATAATTCCGAAGGAAAACAGGGGGGGGAATTCGCGCAGTATTCTCAAATTTCAATCAAACGCCAAGTGAGTCGTGATGGGCAATCTAATTATTTTTTAAATAGTTCGCGTTGTCGGCGAAAAGATATTACCGATTTGTTTTTAGGAACAGGTTTAGGTTCACGCAGTTACGCAATTATTGAACAAGGGACGATTTCACGGATGGTGGAAGCGAAACCCGAAGAATTACGGATTCATATCGAAGAAGCGGCTGGTATTTCAAAATATAAAGAACGTCGCAATGAAACCGAAACGCGCATGTCGAATACGCGAGAAAATTTAGAGCGATTAAATGATGTGCGCGATGAAGTCACAAAAAACGTTTCGTCATTACAAAAACAAGCGCAAAAAGCCGAGCAATATAAAGTTTTAAAACAACAAGAACGCCGTTTAAAAGCGGAATTGTTGGCGATGCGGTGGCGAAATTATGAAACGATTCTTCAAAAACTTGAAACGCGCGTGCAATCTGTTGCTGCCGACCATAATCGTTTATTGATCGCGTTGCAGGATTTGAATGCGCGACTTGAAACAAATCGAATCGAACAAAAAAAACAACAACAAAAACTGAATCAAACTCAAGGTCATTATTATCAAGCGGTGGCGGATGTAAATCGTTTGGAGCAGACGATTCAACACGCGAAACGCAGTCATGAAGAAACGGTATTAGAAATTGAACGGGCGAAAGAAAATGCGGCGCAGGCGGTAGAGCAGTTAACCGCCGATAAAGAAGTGATTGTCGAAATCGGCGCAGAATTGGAAACCAATTTAACGCAAAAAAACACTTTTGAAGAACAATTAACAATTTGCCTTGAGCAGCAAAAAGCGTTACAGAATCAGCAGCAAAATTGGCAAAAAGAATGGGAAAGTTACCGTTCGGATGTCACAAAAATACAAACGCAACAACAAACGTCACAACTTAAAATTTCTCAAATTAACCAGCAACAACAGCAAATTCAATTTCGATTAGAAAAATTACGCGATGAACACGCTGAATTATTGGCGAATGATTTGAATGATGAAATTATTGATTTAACTGAGCAATGCGAAGAAATTTCCGAACAACGCGAAACTATCACCGCGCAATTGGAATTTTTACAATGTGAAATTCAACGTTATCGCCAACAAATTCAAATTTGTCAGGGGACATTAAATTCCAAACAGGCAAAAAGTCACGACATACAAGGACAAATTAAATCACTGGAAGTTCTTCAGCAGCACGCGATGGCGAAAGATAATCAAACTATCAATAAGTGGTTAGCGCGACATAGTTTGACTGAAAATCCGCGTTTAGCAGAATTGATAACTGTCGAAACGGGCTGGGAATTCGCTATTGAAACGGTTTTGGCGCGTGAATTACACGCCATTTCTGTCACGGATTTAACGGAAATTTCAGGTGATTTGAGTGCATTAACGAATGAATCTGTGATGTTCGTTGAAGTCGAAGAGTCGGCAAAATTTATCGCCACATCTGAATTACCACGTTTGAAAGATAAAATTCAAACAAATTGTAAAATCGATGCGTTGTTGGCAGGCGTTTATTGTCTTGAAACATTGGAAGAGGCTTTGAATTTTCGACCAAAACTTCAATCGTATGAATCCATAATTACTCAAAATGGGATTTTAATTGGACAAAATTGGCTGAAAATCATCGGAAAAAACAATGCAAATCACGGCGTTTTGCAACGTGAAAAAACCTTGCGCGAATTGATACAAAAACAAATAGATTTACAAACCGAACTCACCGAATTGAATCTCGAATTTCGACAAATCAGCGACGCATTAGAACAAGCCGAATTACACCGCGAAGATTTTCAAGAAAATTTTAATAATATCACCGCTGAATTATCGGCGAAAAAGAGTGAACTCAGCGCACAATCCGCACGTTTAAGTCATCAAGAGCAGCGTTTGCAACAAGTCGAAGAAGAACAAGACGATTTTTATTTACAGCTAACCGAATTAAGCGAAACGCTAGCGGAAATTGAAGAATTACGCGAACAAGCTAATTTGCAATCACAAATTTTGGAACAACAAAATGAAACCTTAGAAGCACGTCGTCACACGTTGCATTTTGAACAGCAGCAAATTGAACAAACGATTCAAACGGTGAAACAAAGTTTAGCGACTCAAAATGCAAAAATTGAAGGTTTGAAATCCAGCGAACAACTGTTAAATAAACAATTAACCCGTTTAGAGTTGCAGCATCATCAAGCCGTGATGCGAATTTCGGAACTAGAACAAAAAAAACTTCATGCAAACGCGCCAATTGAATTAGAGCAATCCCAACTGATTGAAAAAATGGATTTACACGCCACTCTCGAATCCGAATTAAAAAAAGCGCGGGAATCTCTCGAAACAATTGAAAAACAAATCACGCAAGATTTAGAGCAACAACTTCGGACTCAGCGTGATTTAGAAACAGAAAAGGAAAAATTAGACGCGCTGCGATTTGAATTGCAAGATTGCAAAGTGCGCCAACAAACCGTGAGTGAACAATTGAATGAACAGCCTATTGAAACAGCGGCGTTGTTAAAAACATTGCCAGAAAATGCGACGGAATCTGATTGGAAAACGCAGGCGCAAACATTATCAGTACAAATTGAGCGTTTAGGTACAATCAATTTGACCGCGATTGATGAATATCAAATTCAAGCGGAAAGATTAACTTTTCTAACCGAACAATACGACGATTTAACGCAAGCGTTAGAAACATTGTCACAAGCAATTCAACAAATTGATAAAGAAAGTCGGTTACGTTTTAAGGCGACATTCGATAAAATAAACGTCGGGTTGCAAGAAAAATTTCCAAAATTATTTGGTGGTGGACAAGCCTATTTAGAATTAACTTCGACTGAAATTTTAGAAGCGGGTGTCACGATTATTGCGCGTCCACCGGGTAAACGGAACAGTTCAATTCATTTACTATCCGGTGGTGAAAAAGCACTTACAGCGGTTGCGTTAGTATTTGCAATTTTTGAATTGAATCCAGCACCGTTTTGTTTGTTAGACGAAGTCGATGCGCCACTTGATGATGCGAATGTTGAACGTTTTTCTAAAATGGTTGAAGTGATGTCTGAAACAGTTCAGTTTTTATATATTTCGCACAATAAGGTTACAATGGAAATAGCAAAGCAGTTAGCGGGTGTGACAATGAAAGAGCCGGGTGTGTCTCGCATGGTCGCGGTAGATATTGAAGACGCGGTGAATTTGGCGGAAGTTTAATGGACAAAGAATTATTAAGAATAGCAATTATTGGGACGGGTTTAATCATCATGGTTGCGATGGTTATTTCGGCGTATCTCAAACATAAAGAATCGCAAGAAGACGAATTTGATGAATACGACGACGAAGACGAATTTGAAGAGGACTATGAGGACGAAGATGAGTTTGTTGAAAAGGAAGCGGAGATTGTAAAAAAACCATCGGTTGCTCAAACACTTAAAAATGCCGTTACTCAAAAAATACAGTCACGTCAAAAAGCACCTCCACAGATCAATCTCGACAAATACGACGATTTCGAACATGAGCATGAAGAGCATGATTATGAATTAGCTCATGAAGACGAACACGAAGACAAACACCTGCATGAACACGAAGAACCGGAACATCATGACGAAGAGCCGCCTCAACGTCCTTCCGTTTCACCGTCAATAATTCAATTTAGTGTTATTACAAAAGCACACGATGATTTTAATGTCGCCGATGTTTTCCATGTGTTGGAAGGTTTAGGTTTGGAATACGGCAGCATGAAAATTTTTGAACGTATCGACGAAAAACGTTTTGTGCATTTTGGTGTCGCAAGTATGGTTGAACCGGGAACTTTTCCAGATAAAAATTTAGAAAAGTATTATTGCCCAGGCGTAGTATTTTTTATGCAAATGGATGGATTAGAAGAACCGCGAACTGTTTTTGATGATTATGTAGCGACGGCAGTTTTATTCGCACAGCAAATGGATGGTGTGGTTTTAGATCATCGTCGCCAACCACTTACCAATGAAATGGTTAATGCAATTCGTGCGGCAATGTAATTTGAGAAGTGAATATGCGTGGATTATTAGACCGTTTAAAAGATTTCGTTATTTATGATGCCGACGTGGAGTTTTATGCCAAAGTTTTTCCGGATTCTGTGGGGCGCAAAGAATTGATGCGTTTACGAAAAATGAATCGCTCGGATTTAGTCCAAGTCGTTGCAATTGAAAAATCCAGTTACAGTTTTCCATGGGGCGAAGATATTTTCCGAGATTGCCTAAATATGCGTTATCAATGCTGGGTTTGTGAATTAGCGGATGATGTTTTGGGTTATGGCATCATGTCGATGGCAGTTGGTGAAGCGCATATTTTAAATTTGTGTGTTTCACCACGCGAACAAAAACAAGGTATTGGACGAAAAATTTTAGAACACTTAATTTCGATTGCACAAAATGAAGCAGAGCAAATGTTTTTAGAAGTCCGCCCAACAAATTTCGGTGCGATTGCATTGTATGATTCGATTGGATTCAATGAAATTGGCATACGAAAGGCTTATTATCCTGCGGCAAACGGTGGACGCGAAGATGCGTTAATGTTTGCGTTGGAATTATTTAAGGGCGAGTAAATTGTTGACCAATAAACAAATCGTTACTTACTGTTTTCACCGCGTTCAACCACGTTAATGATTGCTGACATTCGGGCGAATAGGGCGGTTCTTTACAAACACCGATTCGTCCATCGCTAAATTCATCAAAATGCAAACCTACCAAGGGACGAATTCGCCGATTATCGGGCGGTGTAGCAAAATCCATAATTGTTGGTTGATTTAAATGCAATAAACTCAAAATCAATTTTGGCACTTCGTACAACGGCAAACGCCCAACTTTTAATGCCCCTTTTTCGCCGTCAATAATTAACAATGGTGTATTGACGTAGGTTTTAAACATGGCATCAGAAAAATCTCCACGACTATTTTTCAAAATTCCCGATTCAACATAACCCGCAAAATGCTCGCCCAAAAAAGGTAAGTGATCGCCAAACGCAACGATAATTCCGTTTGGATCACGCTTTTGTAAAGCATTTATAAAATCCACAAATTCACTCGATTTGTAAAACGTGGTATTTGCATACGCGGTTACTTCATCTATTTTTGAAGAGCTTGTTATTTGAGACGGACGATTTTCATTTAATGGGTAATCCCAATGCCCAAAATAAGTAACGATATAATCCAATAAGGGTTTTTGTGTTGTCAGCGTGTCTGAGATTTTTTCTAAAACCTGACGATACAGCGAGCTATCGCCTAAAAATTCGCGGTTAATATCGTCCAAAATAAAATCGCTTTCCGACCAATAAGTTTGAAAACCAACACGATGATACGCATTTACGCGATTCCAAAAAACGGGAACATTGGGATGTGAAACAACGGTTTTGTAGCCTTTATCTGCAAGTATGCGTGGCAAGCAGGGGACTTCATTCAGTAATTGCCGTTCAAATTTCACGGTGTTTTTCGTTACCGGAAAACCACATAACACTTCAAATTCTGAATTTGCGGTCATGCCTGCAAAAACAGGTACAACGGCTGTCGAATTGTTAGCACTTCCCCATAATTTACGAAAATCATCCGATAATGGATTTTTACTAAATGTCACTTTTGATAAATTATTCGCATCCCAAAATGATTCGAGTAATACAATATGTACGTTGCGTGGGGTAAATTCTTCAAAGGTACTTGAGCGTGAATGTTGCGCTAAAACACTGACCGCTTGTCGTGCCGCATCTGCATCGGGTGCGGTATCGGCAACTAAAAAATACCGTGCTGTTTCAAGTACGGAATGGATTGTTGCGCCTTGCCATAAATAATTGGAACGCTGATCCCATTCTTTTGTGCCGATGTAAGTATCAATCGGATAAACAATAGAATCCGGTTGATATAAAATTGTTAAAAAAAACATTCCACCAAAAACACCGCCAAGATAATTCTTCCATGTTCGCAAAGTGAAATTAAAAATCGCTAAAAATGCCAACGCAACTAATGGCAAGGCTAATGCAAAAAATTTCCAGCCTTCTAAAATCAACAACAAAGACCGCAACGAAAAAATATCATCCGGCATTATCGGTCCGCCGAAAAATGCAATTTTAATCGGATTACCTAAATACAAAACGCTCATGATAAGCGTGTGCAAAATTAAAAAAATCCAATCACGCCGTGACACCAAAAACAACGCATACGCGAAAATTAGCTGTGCGATAAAATCATAAGGCACACGTTCCGGTATAATTTGTACATCAAACTGAAAAACACTAATGACATAGCAAAGCGCGTAAAGAAACGTCGTTGAATAAATCGGCAAAAATGGTGTGTGAAGAAATTTTTTTAAGGTCATGAACAAGCTATTTTTGAACGTTAAAATACGGCGGCATTTCATGAACATAAGCGAGATACATCGCATCAGCCATTGACCATAAAACATCGAGTTTAAACTTCAAAATATCGACCATCCGATTTTGTTGTTCGCGCGTTTTGTACCAATCGAGTGTAATTTCTAAACCGTGTTCGACATCGCGTCGCGCTTCGGTTAAACGTTTGCGAAAATACGCATAGCCTTCAGGTTCAACCCACGGATAATGTGCTGGCCAATTATCTAAACGTTGTTGATGAATTTTTGGGGCGAATAATTCAGTCAACGATGAACTCGCGGCTTCATGCCATTCTGCACGACGCGCAAAATTCACATACGCATCAACTGCAAAACGCACGGCAGGTAAAACGTGTTTTAACGAGGTCAGTTCTTCGCGGGTCAAACCCACTGCAATACCTAATTGAATCCATGCTTCAATGCCGCCAACATCAGTTGGACTACCATCGTGATCTAAAATGCGTTGTGTCCATTTCGCGCGAGTTTCACGGTCAGGACAGTTCGCCAAAATGTTCGCATCTTTAATCGGAATGCAAACTTGATAGTAAAAACGATTTGCCACCCAACCTTGTAATTGGGCTTTCGTTAATTTTCCTTCATTCATTAAAATGTGATACGGATGATGAATGTGATAAAGATTTTCCATACCGCGTAATTGGGCTTCAAATTCTTCGCGTGTCCAAGGCGTATTGGTTGTGGTCATGATGTTTCCTTTTTTAAAGTGGAATGAAAATAGAGTCTAATTTTTAGTCTAAAAAATGTACTGATTAAAGTTGCGTCAAGTCGGAAAAATTATTTTTACCGGCAGTTTTACACCATTCTACGGGATTAAGTGCTTTACCTTTTTTACGAATTCCAAAATACAAACTCGCTCTATCATGACCACCACTTAAACCAACGGATGCAATGACATCGCCAGAATTCACGACATCGCCGACTTTTTTATATAAACTTTGATTGAACGCATACAAACTAATATAACCTTTGCCGTGATCGACGATAATAATTAACCCATAACCGCGCATCCAATCCGCGTAGATGACTTTGCCATCCGTAATGGTGTGAATTTCAGTGCCTTCTGGCGCGGCAATAATTACGCCGTCTAATTTTCCTTCTTCACGCGCTGAACCAAATCGCTGCATCAAATCGCCTTGAACCGGCCACGGTAATTCGCCTTTTAATTTTGCAAAATCACCTTCTAATTGGGGAAAATTATCTTCCGCTAAGGGTTTGACTGGCGCAACAATCGGTGTGTCTTTTTCCTTTTCTTTATGGCGCGTTATCAACATGGGCGATTCTTCATCATTCAGTTTTGGCGCGACGGATAAAACAATTTGTTCTTCGGCTTGTAATCGTTTTCTACGAAGCGTTCTCGCTTTTTCAATTTCAGAATTCAAATCACTGTTCGACGTTTGCAATGTCGAAAGTAAGTTTTTTAAAGCTGATTCGCTGTCTTTCAAGCGGTTGATTTGTTGTTCATTCGAAAGAAAATCCGGTGTTGCGTGTTTTAATAATTGAGCGCGTTGTTTTTTAATCGCTTCTACGGAATTTTGTTCAAGGTGCTTTTGTGTAAGATTTTGTTCAAGTTGCGAAGTTTCTACTTCATTTTGTTTTTTCAAATGTTCTAAATGCCGCAACGTTTCACTAGTGTGTGTTAATTGATTTACTCGCCGTGCATTCAAATAATCGTAATAAGCCATCATACGACTGGTTAAAATCGGGTCTTGTTGATTCAGTAATAATTTAATGCGCTCTTTATTTCCCATGGCATACATGGTTTTTATTTGCCCAGCTAGTTCATCGTTTTGCTTTGTTATCTCCATCGTCATTGCTTGAATTTCAGCATGAATTTTCGCTAAATTTTGTTTTTGTTTAGCCGTTTGATTTTCTAAATTTTTTAACAGCGCAGTAGTGTTGCCATAAAGTTTATCAAGTTCAGAAAGCTGATTATTTAATAATGTTGCTTGCGCTTGTTTATCAACAGAAATGTTGGCTTCACGAGATGTTAAAAGTTCGGCATTTGCGGTGTTAAAAATAAAAAATAAGCCAATAAAAACGAGAAATGAGCGCGAATGGTTACGCGCTCCCCAATTTTTTATTGTTGAAACAATTTGATTCTGCATAAACTCGTTTTAGCGTAACAACGATTTGCCACTCATTTCAGCAGGTGGCGTTAAACCCAAAATTGCTAATATGGTTGGTGCGATGTCTGCTAAATTGCCACCATCTGCTAGTGTTCCTTCACCTTCAACGTAAACTAACGGCACGACATTAGTTGTGTGAGCCGTGTGCGCTTGATGTGTTATTTCGTCCGTCATTTGTTCGATGTTTCCATGATCAGCGGTAACTAGCATTCGTCCACCTACTGATTTCAAGGCATCAACAACACACTGTAATGAATGATCAATCGCCTCAACGGCTTGAATTGCCGCCTCTAAATTTCCGGTATGACCAACCATATCGCAATTCGCATAATTGCAAATAATCACATCATGATTTTCTTCGAGAATGTCTTTTACCAAATGGTAAGTTACTTCGGGCGCATTCATTTCGGGTTGCAAATCATATGTTTTCACTTTTGGCGAGGGAATTAAAATTCGGTCTTCACCTGCAAACGGTTCATCACGTCCACCATTGAAAAAGAAGGTAACGTGGGCGTATTTTTCTGTTTCTGCTAAACGTAATTGCGTCATACCAAGTTGCGACAAATAATCGCCCAAACTATTCTTTAAATCCGGAGAGGTGAAAGCAATTGGATAATTAAATTTTTCATGATATTGCGTTAAGGTCGCAAAATATCCACGATGCGCTTCGTGATGACGTTCAAATTTATCAAACGTTGTTTCGGTAATCGCTTGGCTAATTTCGCGTGCGCGATCAGCGCGGAAATTCATAAATACAACGGAATCGTCTAAACCGATTGAAACCACAGATTCTGGTGTGTCTGCAATCAATGTGGGTAATACGAATTCATCACTTTCACCGCGTTCATAAGCCGCGTCTAATCCTGCTTGTGCTGTGATTGAGAAATGCGGCGCGTTGGCTTTCATCAACATTTCGTAGGCTTGCGCGACACGTTCCCAGCGATTATCTCTGTCCATCGCATAAAAACGACCTGTGATTGATGCAATTTTTCCTGCGCCACATTCACGCATTCTTTGTTCTAAAAAGATAAATGAACTGTCGGCACTTTTTGGCGGCACATCGCGTCCGTCTAAAAACGCATGAACATAAATTTTTGAAAGTCCGCGTTTTGCCGCTAATTCGACCATCGCCGCAATTTGTGCTTCATGGCTGTGAACGCCACCCGCTGAAAGTAATCCTAAAATATGTAAGGCGTTATCATTTGATTTCGCTTCGTCTACCGCTTTACACAAAACGGCATTATCAAAAAAACTGCCATCTACAATCGCATCATTTACCAATGAAAAATCTTGTGGAATATAGCGTCCGCAGCCAATGTGTAAATGCCCGACTTCAGAATTGCCCATTTGTCCATCGGGCAAGCCCACAACGTGACCAGAACATTTCAAATACGTCATCGGATAGGTTTTTTGTAATTTGTCCCAACACGGTGTTTTTGCCAGTGCAATGGCGTTATTTTCGGTTTCTGGTGAATAGCCGAAGCCATCTAAAATTAGTAAAACTAACGGTTTAATGCGTTGTGTCATGATTTTTCCTTTTTCTAAAATTATGATGTTGCTAAGGTGTGAATTGCCGTGCATTATAGCAATACACACGGTCGTTACTTCAAATTCTATTCCACAACGGAGTTTTCGCAATATGATTCGTTTTCAATTACATTCGCAACTCGAAAAAGATTGTTTTATTTTAGGTGAATTTGAACTTTGCCAAGTTTTATTGATGAATGACAGCCAATTTCCGTGGTTTATTTTAGTGCCAAAACGTGCTGATATTCGTGAAATTTATCAACTTTCTGCTGATGAACAAGTCATATTGATTCAGGAATCGAGTTATTTGGCGGAAAAATTAGTGACTATTTTTAATGCGGATAAATTGAACATTGCGGCAATCGGCAACATTGTGCCGCAATTACATTTACATCATGTTGTGCGCTATCAAACCGATAAAGCGTGGGCGATGCCCGTGTGGGGAAAATTCCCTGCTATTCCCTACACTGAGCAACAATTAAATGACTTAAAAGCAAAATTAACGTCGATAGAATTTATCGCATAGATTTTTAATTCACCGCCTCATTTTCATAAATTCCACTCAACTTGCGCTTAAATTCGTCTGTAATCATGCCAGCATCTTGTCTACTTTTTACAACACGCGGCGTAATTAAAACGACTAATTCCGTTTTGTCCTGATTCTTTGTTTTATTGCCAAACATCGCACCTAAAACAGGGATTTGATGTAAAAATGGCACGCCACTATCGCCCGTTGTGTTGTTATCTTTAATCAAGCCGCCTAATACGATGGTTTCACCACTTTGAACAGCAACAGAACTGGTAATTTCACGGGTTAAAATTGGCGGATTTCCACCATCTGAAGGAACTTCTCCGGGATCTTCAACACTTTGTGTGACTTCCATAGTAACTAATCCGTTTGCATTAACGCGCGGTTTGATTTTTAGCTTTACACCTGTTTTACGTTGTTGTTGCTGGCTAAAAACATTATTCGTGCTGCCGGTTGTGTTGTTATTTAGTGAACCCATCGACCCTGTCATCAACGAAATTTCTTTACCAACTTGCATACTGGCTTCTTGATTATTTAGCACCATCAACGACGGAGAGGAAATGACATTGACATTATTATTATTCGCTTCGGCATTTAAAATCGCGCCAATATCTTTGGCATTACTTAAAAATGAATAACCAAATCCACCACTTGCCGCGCCAGCCGCAATCGCGCCAACATTGTTGGCTTCCATCAGATTTTGACCGCCATTTTTGTGGGAAAAATACCATTGAATACCATATTTCAATGTATCGGTGAGTGTGACTTCAACAATGGTTGCATCAACTAAAACTTGTAATGGCATGACATCTAATTGCGTTAATATCGGACGAATAATTTCATATTCTTGCGCGGTTGCAACGATAACTAATGAATTATTTGCTTCATCAGCGATAATTCGCACATCGCCGACATTGGAAACTTTTGCATCGCCTGTATTGCCGTTTGATGTCGTGCGGGAGGCAGTTTTTTTCGTTTCAGAAGACTTGTCTGTTTTATTGGTTAATTCTCCTGCTTTTTTACCGCTAGCAAGTTTCGGTGCTTTTTCACGACGTGATGTGCTGCCGCTAGAACTAAAAATATCATTCAATGTATTTGCCAACTCTACTGCGTCAACGTGTTGAACTTTATAAACATTCACTCCACCGCCCGTTGTCGAATTTGCTTTATCTAAACGTGTAACCCATTGTTCAATATCTTTCAAATAACGCGCTTGATGTGTAATCGCTAAAACCGCATTTAATCGTTCAATTGAAATAAACCGAAAAAATTGGTCTTCGTCACTTTTGGCTTTTTTATAAAAAACTTCGTCGAGTTCTTTAATCAACGTTTCCGCATCAACGTGTGCGAGTGGAAATAAAGCAAACGAACGTCCTTTTAAAACATCAACATCGAACGTATTTACCATATCCATAATGCGTGCTAACTCATCAGCCGCTCCGGAAACGACTAATAAATTGCGTCGTCCATCAACGGTTAATAACGTTTTTTCATGTAAAAGGGGTTTAATCAAATCAGCAATGTCATTTACCGCCACATTTTTAACGGGAATAACACGCATTTGATAACCCGATTTTCCACCGCGATTTGAACTGAAATTCGCGCTGTATAACGCTTCATTTAAGGGTTCAATATGATAAATATCGCCATCTTTTATCAATGCGGCGTTATTCATACTTAATACCATTTCTAACGTAGGCAATAATTCTTCTTTGCTCAAAGCGTGTGTAGTTTGTAGCGTCACTTTACCGACGACTTTAGGACTGAGAACATAATTTTGCGCCAAAATGTCACTCAAAATCACTTTTGCGACCTCACCTAAATCCGCATCGTCAAAATTTAGACTAAATTCGCCTTTTGTTTTTTTTCCGGTGTTATTTTGTGCTGCTTGCTCGGTTGCCGGAGGCAGTGCGGTCGCATAATCTGAACTGGGATATAACTCACTTTTTGGTTTTTGTATGTCAGATGACACAGTTTTGTTTTGTAATTGCGGTATCATTTCGCTTGGCATTGGTGCGTGTGACGTAATGGGCAATTTAGGATGTTTCGGGTTAAGTAATTCACAGCCCGATAACGTTGTTAAACTTAAAATGGCAGAAGCTAGAGCAGTTAATTTTTGGGTTGAGTTCATGTTTTTTTCGATTTTTAAAATGGCGTAGTATTTACTGTTGAATGGGTTCAACGCTTTCGTCAGCAGGTGGCTCAACATTTTGCGATGCGTCCGGTATTTGCAAATTTTGTGGCGGCATTCCTTGTTGTAAACTTTGTTGTAAATTTTGCTGTGGAATTGGCGGTTGTTGTAGCGGTGGAATACGATTATTACCGTTCATTCCCATTGGTAAAGGCATTTTATTTTTCACTTTTCGTAATAGCAAAATTTTTGTTTCACCGGCTTGCGTTAACGTCACGTTATCTGTATGAATGTCACTGATTTTCCAGCCATCTAACTCATCACCTAATTTTTGTTTGCGATAATTATCTTTAGGCACTTTCGTATTTATGCGACTAAAAAAAGCGGTTGAGCCTTTCGGCGTGACAAAAATTCCTGTTAATTCCCAAACAAACGCCTCAACTTTTTTAACAGCCGCAACGGGAACGGTTTCTGGTATTGGTTCATCAACGGGTTTTCGTCCTTTTATAAATAAAGGGCGTTCGACTAAATCGCTGTAACTGTCTTCGCTTGTTTCGGTCAAATCCAAACTGGGCAATTCTTCGCCTTCAGTTTCATCAGTTTTTGATGGGGATTGTTGGATGTTAGTAGTTTCGCTTTCCGCGTACCATTCACCAACTAAAACGACCGCAAATAATGTATTTAAAGCAATCAAAACAAAAAGAGTTGAACGATTCATGCGGCAGGTTTTTTCATAAAACTAATGGCTTGGAAGTTGACACTTAATTCATTGCTGGGATCAATTTGATGTGTGACTTTATTTCGGACACCACGCATAGGACGAATGTCGATTTGTTCAACGACAACAAGCGGTGTGGCAGTTTCGATTTTATGTAATACCGCGCGTAAAACCTCGCTATTTCCCGTCATACGAACGTTAATAGGAATACGATTGAAATTATTTTTTGTAATGACGGGTAATCCTTGAGTGCTGCTTAGTTGACCGCCTGATTCAATAATCGCTTGTTTAATCATTTCTTGTAATTCTGCGGACGCTAACGCGCTCGTATTTTGTGTGCTTAAATAATTTTGGTCAGTTACTTGGGTTTTTAACGTTTCCATTTCGTTGAGAACGCTTTGTTTGCGTGACAGAATTCGTTGATATTGTTCAAAACGAAAACCTAACGCATTTTTTTCTTCATGTAAGGCTAATCCTTGATTTATTAACGGTAAAATAATGATAAAACTTATAAAACTCATCACAGCTAACAACAAACCAACCGCTAGCCAACGTTCATTTTTGTTATTCTGGCGTACCATTTTCAATCACCACTTCTTCAGTTGTTACGTCCTCAACCGTCGTTTCAGTTGACGTTTCGTCAATCGATTCGTTTATCGGTTCGACAGTCTTTTCAGTTGTCACGTCACTGTTTTCAGTATTGGCGGGTTTTGTAATTTCAGCCGTAATTTGAAAACGCTCCATGCCGCTGGCTTTATCTTGCGTTACTGGCGAGGCAAAACTGGCTTTGGCAAAATAGTCTGACGCTTCCAAATCTGCAAGCAAATTAGATGCCGTTGGTGATTCGCCTTGTAATTGCAATTGTCCATCGCTGTATTGTAAATAGGAAAGCCAACTATCATTTTTTAATAAAACACTGATTTCATTAAGAATCACAACAACCGGTGGCACCGCAATTTTTTCGTTAATAAGAGCCTGATTTTCTTCTCGTATGGAATCCATGTCGGCTTGCAATGTTTTAATCGCTTTCACTTCTTTTTCAATTTTGGAAATTTGCGTTTGTAACGTTTCAACCGCTTGATATTCCAGCCAAACCGGTAAGGCTAAACTGGTTAAACTTAAAATTGCCAGCAACATCAATAATCCACCAACAATCCAACGCGAGGTATTTGTTGTTTTGGGTTGTAAATGCGTTGGCAATAAATTATAAGCGGAATGCAGTTGTTGCAAGTTATTCGGGCAATTTTCAACGTCAACAAACTGCGGTGTTATTCCGAGCGTTTTACAATTCGTATAAAGCGTTTCCAATAATTTGCGCGGCACAAGTAATAATTGCGCGACAATTTGCGCGGCTTCCGTATCGATACGCTCGAGGCGAGTGGCAAAATAAACGTGGTCAGCTTTAAATGGACTGTAACGATCTAATTCGTAACTTACAACTTGAGAAATGTTGGATTGCGCGGCAAGCGGTAAGTTTAATGTTTTGTTTAGCGCGTCATGATTTGATAAACGCAAAATGAAAATTGCATTTTTAAAGCGTTCGGCATTAAGGATATTTTTAATTGTTTCTACGCTAGAAATATCTCGCGCCACAGTCGTTAAAAATTCTTGATTCCCGTTGATTTCATAACTCAATTCGAGTTGCGCGTTAATCGGACGAATAATAATCGCGGCATTTGGTGCGTAGAAAAACTGTCGGATTTTAATTGGAACGAGAAAAGATAATTCCCGCCCCCACCATCTTAGAAAAGGTTTGATTTCAATTGTAAGGTTTTTGTTTAAATTCATTGAGTTAAAAATTTTAGGTTTATCACATCAATCGATGGGTTAAAAAAGTTTTGTATTAAGCATTTGTTCATAAGAAATCGGTTTTACAATTTTTGATTTTTTAGTCGCAAGCAAAAGTAACTCGCGTCGCTTATGTGATAATAGTGCATTATTCTTCCACTTATCAGCGAATTTTTAATTTTATGCCTTTACGCTACATCGAAAAAATCTTACGCGCATCTGTTTATGATGTCGCCATTGAAACGCCTTTAGATTTCGCCAAAACACTTTCAAGTCGAACAAAAAACAAAATTTTTCTAAAACGCGAAGATTTACAATCCGTATTTTCGTTCAAATTGCGTGGTGCGTACAACAAAATGGCGTTACTCAGTCATGCTGAAAAAGCTTTAGGCGTAATTGCGGCTTCTGCGGGAAATCACGCACAAGGTGTGGCATTATCCGCACAACGCTTAGGTATCAACGCTTTAATCGTGATGCCAACGACAACTCCTGAAATTAAAATTCAATCGGTTAAAGCAATGGGAGCGCAAATCGTTTTATTTGGCGATTCTTATAGCGAATCTTACGAACACGCTTACGAATTAGCCGAAAAATCAGGGCGCGTTTTTATTCATCCTTACGATGACGATGACGTTATTGCAGGACAAGGTACCGTCGCAATGGAAATCTTACGCCAACAAACGGGGAAATTAGAAGCAATTTTTGTTCCGGTAGGTGGCGGCGGATTGATTGCCGGGATTGCAGTTTATGCAAAATTTGTCCGTCCGAACATTAAAATTATTGGTGTTGAACCTGAAGATTCGGATTGTTTAAATCGGGCTTTAAAAGCCGGTGAACGGGTTATTTTAGAACAAGTTGGTTTATTTGCGGATGGTGTGGCGGTTAAGCAAATCGGCGCAGAACCGTTTGCATTAGCCCGAAAATATGTAGACGAAGTGATTACGGTTTCGACAGATGAAATTTGTGCTGCGATTAAAGATATTTTTGATGATACGCGCTCAATTGCTGAACCGGCTGGCGCGTTGGCAACAGCCGGTTTAAAAAAATATGTCGAGCGTGAAAATATAACTGGTCAAACGTTAGTCGCTATCGATAGTGGCGCGAATATCAATTTTGACCGTTTGCGTTATGTGGCGGAACGCGCACAAGTGGGCGAATATCGAGAAATTTTATTAGCTGTTACCATTCCAGAAATCGCCGGTAGTTTCTTACGTTTCTGTCAATTATTAAATGGACGCAATATCACCGAATTTAATTATCGTTATTTTGATTTATCCAATGCTCAGGTTTTTGTTGGTATTTCGAGTAGCGGCGAATTTAAAGATCGTGCGGCATTGATTGCCGATTTACAAGAAAAAGGGTTTGATGTTGTCGATATGACAGCGAATGATTTAGCGAAAGAACATATTCGTTACATGGTCGGTGGTCACGCACCTTGCGAATTGAATGAACTTATTTATAGCGTCGAATTTCCCGAACGACCAAGTGCGTTACTTAATTTTTTAACGGAATTAGGTGGGCGGTGGAATATCAGTTTATTTCATTATCGCAATCACGGTGCGGCATTCGGCAAAGTATTGATGGGATTGCAAATGGAAACTACGCAGCAAGCCAATTTTCATGCTTGTTTAAATGCGCTGGGTTTTAGTTATCATGAAGAAACCCATAATCCAGCGTATCGATTATTTTCAGGTGGAAAAAGTGGTGTTACAACCGACTTTTAACCAGTTCGTAAATTTCTTGGCTGGCAATTTCTGCATTATCCAAAATGGCGGTTAATTCGGCGATTTTTGCATCAGCAAATTCTCTATCTTTCAAACTCGCGGCATTGATATAAACATTCAATGCCGCACTTTTTAATGCCGCATAACCCGACATAACTGCCACGCCAGCATCGCTAACCACAGCAACACTGCCTTTTTCTGCCGCGCAACGACTGAGTGTAATAATTTCAGCACAGGCTTTTGCACAAGCGAGCGGTACATCAGTTGCGTCTTTTAAAACCAATTGAATCGCCGCACTACGCGCAGTTTTTTCATCGTCAGTATCTTTTGGCAAACCATAAGTTGTCATTAAACGATTAAAAACCTCTATGTCAGCTTTAATCATATTCGTTAATTTTTCGCGCAAGGTTTCGGACTTCTCAAGCAAATCCAACATTTCAGTTTCAATTTCTGCATATTTCGGTTTTCCAATCGTTAAATTACAAACCATGCTTGTTAATGCGGCGGCTTGTGCGCCCATTAACGCTGCTGCACTTCCGCCGCCGGGTGTTGCCGATTTACTTGCCAATGTGTCGAGATAATTTTGCAACGAGTTGTCTTTAATTTCTGTCATATTTTAATTGAAGTTTAAGTTAAGGATTTTCTGGATATAAAACTGGACTTAGTTTTGCTATCATTCAAAGCAACATTATCGCAGAATCACAACTTATGACTATTCCAAAAATTGCTATTTTTACCGATGACGCTGGCTGGCACGGCAAACAATTACAACTCTCTTTCAAAAAATTAGGTTACGACAGCGTATTTATTTCACTAACAGAATGTCGATTTAATCTTGAAAATCAAACACTACCACTTTTTATACCCGAATTTGAAAATCAATTACCCATTGCAGTCTTTGTGCGTGGCGTTCCGGGCGGCTCGCTAGAAGAAGTCATTTTATATTTAGATTTTTTACACGCATTAAAACATTTAGGAATTCCGGTTTATAACAATGCTAACGTGATTGAGCGCAGTGTTGATAAAGCGATGACCAGTTTTTTATTACATAATGCAAAATTGAAAACGCCACCTACATGGGTTTTGCGTGATAGAAATACCGCATTAGATTTAGTTAAAAATGAACTTTTGAAAGGAAATTTTGTTATTAGTAAGCCGCTTTTTGGCTCACAAGGTGAGGGCATACGTCGCATTGAAAAAATGACCGATTTACCTTGGTTGACAAGTAGTCGAGGGGTTTATTACTTACAACGTTTCGTACCGTGTGCAGGGGACGGATTTTCAGATTATCGAGTATTTGTCATTAACGACAAAGTAGTGGCAACAATGCGCCGTCGTGGTAAATCATGGCTAAATAATGTGGCAAAAGGTGCTTCATGTGAGTACATTGAGCCAAGTGCAGAAATGATTGACTTAGCAATTCAAGCGACAAAACTTTTGAATATGGATTATGCCGGTGTTGATATTCTCGAAGATAATGAGGGGAAGTTGAATGTAATTGAAATTAACAGTGTTCCAGCATGGAAGGGTCTGGAAAGTGTTTGTGATATTGTGATTTCAGAATTATTGGCAGAAGACTTGGTGAAACGCTTGATTCGGAAATAGGTATTTGGTGGCGGAGAGTGAGGGGTTCGAACCCTCGATGGGAGTTAAAGCCCATACTCCCTTAGCAGGGGAGCGCCTTCAGCCTCTCGGCCAACTCTCCGAATTTACTTGCTAGTCATCGGTTTGATACGAAGAAACAGAATAAGTCTGTTCTTTTTTAATCCTGTCGTAAATTTCTTCACGGTGAACGGAAACTTCTTTCGGTGCATTTACACCAATACGCACTTGATTGCCCTTAACGCCTAAAACAGTGACAGTCACTTCATCACCAATCATCAACGTTTCTCCTACTCTACGAGTCAAGATAAGCATAACTAACTCCCTATAATGTTTAGATACTTCACTGTGCGATACAGCAAATAACAATCAAGACCCAGCTATTATAACAAAATATCAAAAATAATAAAGTCTAAATCGTTTTTTTAACGGATTGTGCGGAATTTTCAATCAGTAGTCGAAGACTTTAGATTGATTTAACTTACCGTGCGAAATTCCACACCCAGAGCTGATAGGCTTGGGTCGGGATGGATAGCACTCCTTCTGCGAAGCGGCTTTTGATTTTCTTATTCATAATATAAAATTCCCGTGCGCTCACATTGTTTGTCATCGAAAACCAAGAGGCTGACAATATGTGAAAAGCAAACCTATTTGCTATCTAAACCAATCTTAGTTAGATTGTGCAACTAATTTGAGGCGGCAGGTTCTGTCGTGACTGTAAAGCGTTCCCCAGTCTCTACACGAGTCAAAGCTCGTGATACTGCGAAACGTATTGATGAAAATATCAGTACGGGTCGGTCGAAGCCACCACTAGAACGCGATAGCGTTTAGTGGGGGTAGTTCACAATACGTTCTTAATGCGAGCTAATTGAAACTATGACTCAAATATGATGATTTTCAGTGGCAGGTAGTTCACACAAAAAAGCACGAATTGCATTGATTGCAACTCGTGCTTTTTGAAAGGGAAATTTATTTTACAATTTGTCAGCGTTGCTGGTTAAGTATTCTGCAACTCCCGCTGGATTTGCATTCATACCTGCATCACCTTTTTTCCAACCCGCTGGACAAACTTCACCGTGTTCTTCGTGGAACTGTAACGCATCAACCATACGAATTAACTCATCAATGTTACGACCTAATGGTAAATCATTAACAACTTGATGGCGGACTTTGCCTGTCATGTCAATTAAAAATGCACCACGATATGCCGCACCAAATCCTTCAACTTCAACGTCATAATCTTTGACGATTTGATGATTTATATCCGCTGCCATTGTATATTTTACTGCACCGATACCACCTTGATTAACAGGTGTATTACGCCATGCGTTGTGTGTGAAATGTGAATCAATAGAAACTGCAACAACTTCAACGTTACGTTTTGTGAATTCATCCATGCGGTGATCTAACGCAATCAATTCACTTGGGCAAACAAAGGTGAAATCTAATGGATAGAAAAAGATAATTGCATATTTTCCTTGTGTGGCTTCTGCAAAATTAAATGAATCAACAATTTCGCCAGTGCCTAAAACGGCGGGAACAGTGAAATCTGGGGCTTTTTTACCAACTAAAACACTCATGAATAACTCCTAAAAAATAAAAATGAAATGGTGCCGTGAGAACGACGCAATGATTCTACACTAAAACGGTAATGCCATTAAGTTAAGACAAAAACGAGGTGAAACCAACTATTATCAAACGATTGTATGTTTTGTATTAGTCGAAAAGCTAACAATTGGTTTTATCTTCAGCTCTCGACTATCATTTGTTTTCGGAAGTGCAAATTCAAGTGGTTAAGGTAAAAATAATTTTCAATTTAAATCGGTGAAAAAACGATGAATAATCATGACGACAACCAAAACCAAGAAACGATTTTAAACGTGCGCGGCGTATTGGCGCGGCATCGTTTGGTTGAAGATTTAGTACGCAAACAAAATTTAGTGGAATTACAACGTTTGCTTGATCAGCTTGATACCGAAGCAATGGTGCAAATGTTAGAAGTTTTCTCACATGACGACAGACAAATTGTTTGGGAGTTAATTGCGGAAAATCGGAAAGAGGCTATTTTGACTGCGATGCCTTATGACACAAGGGTTGAATTAGCGGCAAATTTTCGTCCTAAAAATCGCAATATGGTGATTCGTATTTTTGATTTGCACGAAGGATTATTGCGGCAAATTCCCATTGAAACGAAAGCCGACTTACAACACGCTAAACCGATTTGGATTGATTTGGTGATGCCAGAAGATGAGCATTTAAATTGGGCGCAAGATGTTTTTAGTGTGGAATTACCAAATCCAACAGAATTAACAGATTTGGAAACGAGTGCGCGGTTTTATGTTGAAGATAATGGTGAAGTGCATTTACATTCGGATTTTTTATTGGATAGAAAGGATGCTTCTCGTAACGTCGCGGTCGCGTTTGTACTGAAAAAAGACACGCTTTTTTCAGTCCGAAGTGAAGAATTACCAGCATTTCGTTTGCAACGATTACGCGCTCGCGCGGAATCGGATTACATCTCAGATGCGAGAGATTTGTTACTTGATTTATATGCCGCCGATGTCGAGTATTCCGCGAACGCATTGGAAGATATTTACACGGAATTAGAAGGCGTTGGACGACAAGTTTTTAAATCTTACATGACGGATGAAGAGGCGGCTAAAATTCTTGCTGCTATTGCGGAAGAAGAAGATCTAAACGGACGAATTCGACGAAATGTATTGGATACTCGTCGTGCGTTATCATTTTTGATGCGTGGAAAATTCTTATCTGAAACGCAACACGAAGATGTTCGAGAAATTTTGCGCGACATTGAATCTCTTGATGGTCATACCTCGTTTTTGTTTAATAAAATTAACTTTCAATTAGATGCAACGGTCGGTTTTATTAACGTAAATCAGAACAAAGACATTAAACGTCTTACTGTCATTAGCTTGGTATTTATGCCTTTGAATGTGTTGGCTGGAATTGGTGGAATGTCTGAATTTTCAATGATGACACAAGGCATTCCGTGGCAAATTGCGTATGGTTGCTTTGGCTTTGGAATGTTACTAGTGAGCTGGATAACGTTTCATATTGTGCAATTTTTTGAACGGCGGAAAGTGAAACGTTTATCCATTGAAAATAAAAAAGTTTTACAGCGAACGTAAGCGTTTAGGCTTTGACAATTTTCCAGCAATAATGGATTTTCATATCGCGGGAAAAATCTTCAGCGATAGTTTGCGCGGTTATTTCAGTGATATTTAGATTTTTAAATTCGCTCACATCAAACTTAAATTTTCTAAAGTTTGTTGAAAAATACAGAATCCCGTCTTTTGTGAGTAGCTTTGTCGAATTTTGAATCAATTGAATATAATCGCGCTGGACATCAAAAACATCATCCATTTTTTTAGAATTTGAAAAAGTCGGCGGGTCTAAGAAAATCAAATCGTATTGACGTGCGGCGGTTTTAGCTTCTTTTTCCAACCATTCCACACAATCCGCTTGAATAAACTCATGTCGCCCTGTTGTTATATTCAACGCCAAATTATTTTTTGCCCATTGTAAATAAGTGTTCGACATATCCACAGTGGTTGTAATTGTCGCGCCACCAACAGCGGCATGAACCGTGGCACTTCCCGTGTAGGCGAACAAATTTAAAAAGCGTTTTCCTTTGGCTTCTTTTTGAATTTTTAAACGAATCGGACGGTGATCTAAAAATAAACCTGTGTCTAAATAATTTTCAAAATTCACCAATAATTTACAACCACCTTCGATGATTTCATGAAAAATTTCAGATTCCGCCTGTTTTTCATATTGGTCTGTATTGCGTTGTTTGCGGCGAATTTTTAATAAAACCTGCGATTTCGGAACATTCAAGACGCTTGGAATTTCAGCCAACAACCCCGCCAAACGCGCATCGGCTTTTTCTTGGTCAATACTTTTTGGAGATTGATATTCTTGAACGTTTACCCATGTTTTTTCGCAATGATAAACATCAACGGCGGCTGCATATTCGGGCAAATCTGCATCGTAAATTCGATAAGCAAACACCTGATTTTGCTTTGCCCATTTGGATAATTTTTTTAGATTTTTTTGCAACCGATTTGCAAACATTGGCGCGTCGAATTTTTCGGTATTTTCATCAACAATTTCAGCTTGCGCGATTTCAATAATTTTTTCGATTCGTGGCTTAATCAGTTCTTCAACAGGTTGCTCAATTCGCGGCTCAAAAAGTTTTTCTTTCGGAATAAAAAACGCTTTTTCTTCAATCGACAAACGCAACAATCGACATTCCAACGCGCCGTTAAACAACGTAATCGGTTTATGGGAACGAATTCCCAAACGAAAACCTAATTCGGGATTGCTGATAATTAACGCGGCTTGCCAACCGACAAAATTAGTTTTTAAGGTTTGTCCAAATTGTTCGTACAAAATTGCCGTTTCAGCTTCATCGCCTAATC
>CAIQZX010000084.1 GCA_903876445.1 uncultured Pseudomonadota bacterium
TGTTACGCAAATGCAGGGATTTGAAATTAAATTTTTTACAAAACACGAAACACTATCAACTGAAATATAAAAAAGTAAAGGACGCTTATGTTTAATCAAAATCCAACCGGAAGTGCGACGGGTATTTTAACAAACGGCACAGTAAATACGCTTTACACAATTTATGAAACGACGTTATTACAAGGTTTTTCTGACCCAGATGGTGATACGTTAAAGTTTTCGGGTTTTTGGGCGGATAGTGGCGAATTGACGGCGTTAGGAAATGGTCAGTGGTCGTTAAATCCCGACACGGATTATACGGGCAGCGTCACATTAGATTATATTTTGTTGGATAACAAAGGTGGTGAAATTCAAGGGACGTTGAATTTTTCTATTCTTCCGCCGCAAGCCGCGCCAACTGGAAATGTCACGATTTCAGGAACGGCACAACAAAATCAAACCTTAACGGCGAGTAATAATTTAGCGGATGTGAATAACATTGTTGGCGCAATCACTTATCAGTGGTTAAGTGACGGCAATAACGTTTCAAATCAAACGACTTATAATTTAACGCAAACGGATGTTGGCAAAAATGTGAGCGTGACGGCGAGTTACACGGATGGCTTTGGCAAGCTCGAAAGCGTCAGCAGTTCAGCAGTCACCGTTTCAAACGTGAATGATTTACCGACGGGTTCGGTTTTGATTTCGGGAACGACAACGCAAGGACAAATTCTAACCGCTTCACATAATCTCAGCGATTTGGATGGTTTAGGCGCGATAAGTTATCAATGGCTGAATAATGGGAATGCTATTTCCGGCGCAAATCAAAACAGTTACACATTAACGGTCGCTGACGTTAACAAAGCCATTTCCGTTAAAGCGAGTTATACGGATTTACAAAATACGGCTGAAAACGTCACCAGTAATTCAACGGCGTTAATTGCTTCACCCGCCAATTATCCGCCAACCGGTGACGTGATAATTTCAGGACAAACGAAAGTGGGGCAGATTTTAACGGCTTCAAATACGCTAAATGACGCAAATGGTTTAGGCGCGATAAGTTATCAATGGCTGAAAAACAGTTTGCCAATTTCAGGCGCGAATCAAACAACTTACACGTTAAAAAAAGATGACGCTGGAAAAGCGATTAGCGTCACAGCGAGTTACACGGATTTACAAAATAATGCCGAAAGCAAAAACAGTATCGCCACAAATCTGATTGAACTTAACGATCCGACTTATTTGTTGAGCGCGACGAAAGCAAACATTGATGAAGGCGCGACGATTACTTTTAATCTCGAAACAGCAAATTTAGCCACAAAATCTATCGTCGCCTTCAATTTTGGTGGCGAAGTTTCAAATGATGACGTGATAGGCGGTTTGCCAATTTCTCAATTTGTCTTGGATGAAAAAGGCAAAGCGAGTTTGAGCATTGCATTTGCAAAAGATAAAACAACGGAAGGCGTAGAAGATTTAACGCTAACGATTAAAGATGATACACAACAAAGTGTTTCGATTAACGTTAACGACACCAGTGTTACGCCAAAAATTGAAAATCATAAACCCACGGGTTTACTATCGATTTCAGGCGAAACAAAAGTTGGCAAAATTTTAACGGTAAAAAATACCTTGAAAGATGCGGACGGTTTAGGGGATTTTAGTTATCAATGGTTATCTTCGGGCAAAACGATTGCCGGTGCGACGGCTGAAACCTATACGCTTCTCCAAACGGATGAAGGGAAAAAAATTAGCGTAAATGTAAATTACATCGATGGATTGAATACGCTCGAATCAAAAACAAGTGCCGAAACGACGGACATTAAAGCGGCGATTACGATTAACGGCTTAACAAAAAGCGGCACATCAAGTAATAACAAAATTGTTGGCGCAGAAAGAAATGATAAGTTATTGGGTTTAGCGGGTGCGGATACGTTACTGGGTTATGCCGGTGATGATTTATTGGACGGTGGAAACGGCAATGATTCAATTGATGCGGGTAACGGCAATGATATTTTATTGGGCGGTGACGGGAACGATATTTTATTGGCTGGCAGCGGCAATGATTCGTTAGACGGTGGAAAAGGTGACGATAAATTAACGGGCGATAAAGGTAATGACACGCTTCAAGGCGGTGTGGGTGCTGACAATATGGCGGGCGGCGTGGGCGACGATTATTATTTTGTAGACAATAAAAAAGATGTTGTTACAGAAGCCAAAACAGCGGGAACCGATACGATTGAAAGTACGTCAAGTTATACACTCGGTGCGAATGTTGAGAATTTAATTCTGGCTGGCATTTTGGATAATAGCGGCACTGGAAACGAATTAAACAACAAAATTACGGGGAATGTTGGTGATAATAAACTCAACGGCGGCGCAGGAAATGACACGTTAGTTGGTGGTGCTGGCGCGGATGAATTAAACGGCGGATTGGGTGAAGATGCGTTAATCGGAGGAAACGATGACGATATTTATTACATGAACAACACCGAAGACACGATTACTGAAACCGAAAACGGTGGCGAAAAAGATGAAATCATTGCGAGTGTGAGTTTTGAATTAAGCAGCAGCAATGTTGAAATTTTAACGTTATCCGGTGCAAAAGCGATTAACGGCACAGGTGATGAATTCAACAACTTAATTCAAGAAATTGATGGTGGAAAAGTAGCCAATAACTTAAACGGAAAAGCGGGTGACGACACAATTAACGGCGAAGGGGGAAATGATTCGCTTGAAGGTGGCGAGGGTAACGATGTCATTGATGGCGGTGACGGTAATGATGTGGTGATTTTTAACGGTGTATTAGAGGATTATCAAATCTCAAAAAATCAAGATGTTAGTGGCGATTTTACTGTTCTTTATACGGGCGATAATCCGGACATTAACGAAGGTGAAGACAATTTAACCAACGTAGAAATTTTAGCATTCAATGGCGATACTTACACCATTGATGAGTTAGTTTTGAATGGGATAATTACTTGAAAAAAACAGATTTAATTTTTATGGCGAGAGCGTTACACGTTGCGGAACGTGGGCGTTTTACGACAGACCCGAATCCGCGTGTTGGTTGCGTATTAGTGAAAGAAGGGCAAATCATTGGCGAAGGGTTTCATGAAAAAGCAGGGCAAGCACACGCGGAAATCAATGCGTTAAAAAATACGAAGGTTGATACAACCGGCGCAACAGCTTACGTCACATTAGAACCGTGTAGCCATTATGGAAAAACCCCACCCTGTTGTGACGCGCTGATTGGTGCAGGAATTAAACGTTTAGTCGTAGCAATGACAGATCCAAATCCATTGGTTTCTGGGCGAGGTTTAGAACGCTGCAAAGCTGCCGGAATGGAAGTAATTTGTGATGTTTTACGCGCTGATGCAGAAAAACTCAATCGAGGTTTTATTTCTCGCATGACAAGAAATCGTCCGTTCGTACAAAGTAAAATTGCGATGAGTTTGGACGGTCGAACCGCATTAGCAAATGGTGAAAGCAAATGGATTACGTCACCCGAAGCGCGTGCCGATGTACATCTTTTTCGGGCTGAAAGTTCAGCGATTTTGACGGGAATAGGTACTGTCTTGGCAGATAATCCGTCATTAAATGCGCGAGTAAACTTTCCCGTTGAACAACCGATTCGGGTGATTTTGGATTCGGCGTTGAAAATGCCACTTGATGCACAAATAGCAAATACAACCGGCAAAATTTTGATTTTGACTTGTTCAACCAATGAACAAAAACACGCAGATTTAAAAAAATCAGGGTTTTATTGTCATGTTTTGCCGGAAATAAATGGACGAGTAGATTTGAAAGCTGCGCTAAATTTTTTAGGTGAGCAAGGAATTAACAATGTATTTGTTGAAGCCGGCGCGACGCTAAATGGCGCGTTATTGGAAGCCAATTTGGTTGATGAATGGCTGATTTATATGGCTTCGTGTGTACTGGGAGATAAAGGACGCGGCGCGTTTTCGTTACCTGAATGGCAATCGATGACAGATAAAAAAAATTTACAATGGCAAGACGTTCGACACATTGGACAAGATTTACGGTTTATTTTGCGATAGAAAAACCGCCTTTTATCAAAACGTAAAAGGCGGTTTTCTATTTAGAAGAAGGTTATTTTGAAAATAACAATTCACCATTCCCAACAATCACTTTTACCACATCCCCTGCGACAAAATGACCACTTAAAATGGCTTGCGCGAGAGGATTTTCAAGCTGTTGCTGAATCGCACGTTTCATCGGTCTTGCACCATAAATGGGATCAAAACCGGCTTCACCTAATAAATCCAATGCCTCGTCTGAAATTTCAAACCCAATTTCTCGGTCTTGCAAACGTGAGCGTAAATAATCCACTTGAATAAGCGAAATAGCACGAATTTGTTCGCGCCCAAGCGAATGGAAAACAACGGCTTCATCGATGCGATTGATGAATTCAGGACGGAATTTTGTCGAGACAATATCCATCACCGCATTTTTCATCACGCTATACAACGCTTCGCCCGATAACGCTTGAATCGTGTCCGAGCCGATGTTGGAAGTCATCACGATAATCGTATTTTTAAAATCGACTGTACGACCTTGACCGTCCGTCAAACGCCCATCATCCAAAACTTGTAACAAAATGTTAAACACATCGGGATGCGCTTTTTCGATTTCGTCGAGCAAAATCACCGAATACGGTTTGCGGCGCACGAGTTCTGTTAAATAACCGCCTTCTTCATAACCGACATAACCAGGCGGCGCACCGATTAAACGCGCCACCGAATGTTTTTCCATAAATTCGGACATATCAATCCGCACCATTGCGTCTGGTGTATCGAACAGAAATTCGGCTAACGCTTTGCACAATTCGGTTTTTCCCACGCCTGTTGGCCCTAAAAACAAAAACGAACCATTCGGACGATTCGGATCAGAAAGACCTGCGCGGGAACGGCGAATTGCATTACTCACTGCTTCTAAGGCTTCATTTTGTCCGATAACGCGCTGTTTCAAATGTGCTTCCATTTGCAGCAATTTTTCTTTTTCGCCTTCGAGCATTTTTGAAACAGGAATCCCCGTCCATTTCGATACAATTTCAGCAATTTCATCTTCAGTCACTTTATTTCGCAATAAAGTCATTTTTGACATATCAACGGTTGCCGTCGCGGCAATTTGTTTTTCAAGTTCAGGAATTACGCCATATTGCAATTCTGACATTCTCGCTAAATCATTGCTACGACGAGCCGTTTCAACTTCGGCACGCGCTTGTTCGAGTTTTTCTTTAATGGCGGCTGAACCTTGCAACGCGGATTTTTCGGCTTTCCAAATTTCTTCTAAATCCGAATACTCTTTTTCAAGTTCGCCAATTTCTTGTTCCAAAATTTGCAGACGTTTTTTCGACGCGGCATCTTTTTCTTTTTTCAACGCGACTTGTTCGATTTTTAGCTGAATCAACCGACGATGCAATTTATCCATCACTTCGGGTTTTGAATCAATTTCCATTCGAATTCGACTGCCGGCTTCATCAATTAAATCAATCGCTTTATCAGGCAATTGACGGTCGGCAATGTAACGATAAGAAAGCGTTGCCGCCGCAACAATCGCTGGGTCGGTAATATCTACGCCATGATGGACTTCGTATTTTTCTTTCAAGCCGCGCAAAATCGCAATTGTGTCTTCAACGCTGGGTTCATCAACGAGAACTTTTTGGAATCGACGCTCTAATGCCGCATCTTTTTCGATATATTTACGATATTCGTCCAACGTCGTCGCGCCAACGCAATGCAATTCGCCTCGCGCTAACGCAGGTTTTAACATATTGCCCGCATCCATCGCGCCTTCAGCTTTACCCGCGCCGACCATCGTGTGCAATTCGTCAATAAACAAAATGACCGAACCTTCTTGCTTGGCTAAATCGTTTAAAACCGCTTTCAAACGCTCTTCAAATTCACCGCGAAATTTCGCCCCCGCAATCAACGCCGCCATATCAAGCGATAGCACTTTTTTGTGCTTCATACCTTCTGGCACTTCGCCGTTGATAATCCGTTGCGCTAAACCTTCGACAATCGCCGATTTACCGACACCAGGCTGACCGATTAACACAGGATTATTTTTAGTTCGACGTTGCAACACTTGAATCGTGCGGCGAATTTCGTCATCACGCCCAATCACTGGGTCAAGTTTGCCTTGTTCGGCGCGTTCGGTTAAATCAATCGTGTATTTTTTCAAGGCTTGACGTTGGTCTTCGGCATTGGCATCTTGAACGGTTTCACCGCCGCGTAATTTTTCAATCGCGCTTTCAAGCAAGGTTTTTGAAATGCCGTGACTTTTAAAAATTTCGGTTAATGAACCTTTTTCGTCTGCAATCGCCAACAAAAACAATTCGCTGGAAATAAACGTATCATTCCGTTTTTGTGCAAGTTTGTCGGTGATATTTAATAATCGGTCGAGTTCATTTGATAAGCGTACATCGCCGCCCGTACCGCTTACGCTTGCCAATCGATTGATTACCGCAAGCGTTTCAGCGCGTAACGTTGGAACGTTGATGTTACTTTGTGCGAGCAACGGCTTGACGCTGCCGCCTTCTTGGTCGATTAACGCCAATAATAAATGTGCCGCTTCAATAAATTGATGATCTTTGCCTAATGCTAAACTTTGCGCGGCGGCAATCGCCTCATGAAATTTGCTGGTTAACTTGTCCATTCTCATTTATGTAAACCCTTTGGAATAAAATTGATTGTTAACAACAATGGCGCAAAAAAATCAATTTTCAATGCGTCAGAAAAGAAAAGCGATAGAACTTAATACTAAAATCACAAAAAAAGAATGCACGCTCCAAATCGCGGTAAGTTGTTTACTTTGATTTGAAATGTAATCTTCTAGCACCACTTGTACACCAATCGACGCATGATAACAAACAACAATTACCCAACTCATTAAGCCCATTTTATTGATAAACGACGACAACCATTCTGTTATTTCAAAATAATCCGCGTTCAAACACAATTGTAGAAACGCAAGTAGCCAATATGACAAAGGAATCAGTAAAATCGCGCTTACTCGTTGCATTGTCCAATGTTGTGTATCAGATTTCATAGCAACACCGCCAACGAACATCCGGTTAAAATTAACGAAAAAAGTAATTCCATTTTCGCGTAATGTACCAGTGTGTCGCGTGAAAAACTTTTTCCTATATCCCAAATCAAATGCCGAATACCGTGACATAAATGAAACATCAGCGCGTAAATAAAACCGCTAAGTAATAACTTCATTGATATAGTTTGTAACATCGTTTGCATTTCTAAATACGTCAACATTCCTGTTTTAACTTGCTCCAACAGGAAAACAAAACCTACCAGCCCAAAAATTAAAAAAATGCCCGTAATTCGATGACTAATGGAAATAATGGCTGTAATTGGCAAATGGTAAATTTGTAAATGTGGTGAGAGTGGTCTATCGTTTGGCATATTTTATCCTTTGACTACATTGAAATTTGGCGGAATTGTAACATGAAAAAAGGCATTGAAATTTTGAACAAAAACGTGGTCTACAACGGTTTTTTTCGTATGGAAAAACAATGTTTGCGACATGAATTATTTTCGGGTGGCTGGAGCAATGAAATAACGCGAGAATTATTTGTGCGTGACAATTGCGTAGCGGTCGTTTTATATGATGTAGAACGTGACAAAGTGGTTTTAATTGAACAATTTCGTGTTGGCGCGGCTGAAAATCCAATTAACACCCCGTGGTTGGTTGAAATTGTGGCGGGAATTATGGAAGAAGGCGAATCAATCGAAGACGTGGCGCGACGTGAAACACGAGAAGAAGCAGGTTGTGAGCTTTTAGATTTAATTCGTATCAATAAGTTTTACTTATCGCCGGGCGGTTCGTCAGAACAAATCACGTTATTTTGTGGCATTGTAAATAGTGAAAATGTCGGCGGAATTCATGGTGTCGCAGATGAACATGAAGATATTTTTGTTCGCGTTGTGCCATTTGAAGAGGCTTACAACATGGTCATTTCCAATCAAATTGATTCCGCCATTCCAATTATGGCATTGCAATGGTTAGCGTTAAATCGTCTATTGATTAGAAATAGATAAATGGCAATATATCACCTTAATCATCCTTAATTAAGACAATAGCAATGAGCCGATATATCACACCACAAGAAGCCCAAAAATTGTTTGGTTTTCATCCAAAGACGCTTAACCGTTGGGCAGTGGCTGGAAAAATTGACTTTATTCGCTCTGTAAGTGGTCATGCACGTTATTCAGTGGATTCGTTAGAGCAAGTAGAGCATGGTGAAGATACGCGAAAAATCGTTTTGTATGCGAGAGTTTCAACGGCGGGTCAAAAAGATGACCTACAAAATCATCGGATTACATCAGTAAAACCTATCCACAATGTCGCGTTATCAGTGAAATAGGTTCGGGCATGAACTTTAAGCGTAAAAAGTTCATTGAGATAATGGAATCGGTGGCTAGAA
>CAIQZX010000085.1 GCA_903876445.1 uncultured Pseudomonadota bacterium
CCTTTTAAATCGTGAAGTTCTAAACCGCTTTTGCTCATCAACGAGTTCCATTTTTTCATCAATCCAGCACGTTTGTGAACGTGATTATGAATGATGCCGCGTATATTTATTTTCGATTTGTCCATGCCGCGTTTAGCCATCAATTCATGGATTAAAGCAATGGCAGTTTCTTTGCCCATTTTTGATGGTACATATCCAGCCATTGCGTTAGCCAGCATGGTAAATAAACGTCTTAACTGACCTGTAGGTGCTACGTCGGTAAGTTTTTTCAGAAAATCCACATAACGCATTTTATTGACGTTAAGTGTTTTGAATTTCAAGGTATCTGCAAAATCCACCGCATTTCCATCATTTGAAACAGGGAAAAATATCGGTAAATTATGTTTTTTAGCCGCACTCATTGCGACATAAATGCCTGTATTACCATGAGCTTTGCCGCAATCATTATCCGCCGCTATACGTTGATTTTCACAACCACGCGCCATAAACGCATCAATGACTTTGCCTAAATTGCCAGCACTGAAACTGACCACGACAGGTAACTGACGTTTGTTATTGAGTTCACCTTTTGCGCCGTTAGCGTGATAAACCGCAAGCCCCGTGCTTAATCCTTCAACGTGATAAGCCCCGTTAATACAGTCTTCAAATGTGCCACCAATGATGGCAAACCCTTCGCCGATTTGTCCGAGGAAATCTTTATTGTCTTTTCTGTTAGGTAAATTTTCGGCGTAGAGGTGCTGATAGCCGATAACTTGGGCGTGGATATTGAAGATTTGAATCATTAAGCAGTCTCCATAGCGACCGATACCACGACGAATTTCAATTCCGTCAATGGGTAGGTTTTTGGTAATTAAGTACGGGTGATTGGCAACGTTTGCCGTGTTTGCGGCGTTCCATTGCGCGTTAGCGAGTTTTAAATCAGCAGCTTGTTTGTTTGTAGGCGCGTTATCAAACGCAGGTATTACGGTTTTTTCAGCTTTCTTTCTGAATGGAATAACGGGTGATTGCTGACCTATAGGTTTGCGTGATTGTGCTTCGTGCCACTCGCTATAGGTATGACTAATACCACCGTGTTTGTTGGTGTAGAAGTTGATGCGTTTGTAATCACGTCCATCTTTGGCGGTGAATTGCGTACCCACAGCGAATACTTTGCCACGATAGGCTTTGCTGATTTCAATGCCGCGTGTGACCTTGCGACCGTCAAAGGTGATGTGGTGCTGGAGTTTTGACCAATCAATGCCGCAATCAGAGGCAATGTCGCTGATCAGCGAAGAATCATCAAAATAGCAATAACTATTATTTTGTAATTCATTACGTTGTGCTAATATAGAAGGCGAACGAATCATATAGTTATTGCTCCTTTTTCTACTGAGGATTTTTCTTTGAGTAGAACGAGTCCTAGAGTTGTTTTATTACTCTTTCTAATTGCTGATTTCGTTTGTTGGTTTTGAGTAACCAACGTTTCTCCACAAAGGAGAGAAAATGGATTGCAAACAATCATTACTGCATACTCTTCTGGTTATGCCGCTAATCCTCTGAGAATCTTTTCATCCGACCAAAGATAGTGAGATTTTCAGGGGGGGAACGGGCGGTTAATTCAAAACACCTTAATTCATTTTATAAGCTCATTAGCTTAATCTTTTTTTCAATAATTTTCACGTTTTATCTAATTCAGTTTTAGTATTTTTATTTTCTAGCAATACACTAAAAGAGTATCTAATGAGTGTATTTTTAGTATTGAACAGATATTTAATCAGTATCTTTTATGTATGCGTAACCAAATTCTCTTTCGAGCGTTTCAGTGATAGCAAACCGTATTGCACCTATCCGAGTTAGCCCTTTTTTAGCTTTAAGTTTATTCAACGCTGCTGCTTCTGTTTCGTTAAAACGAATCGTCATATTCAAATAATCCCGTTTTGTACTAACGCTTTTTTCAGGGATTTGCTCTTCAGGTGTTTTATCTGCGTTTTGAATAAACTGTTTTATGTCGTCTTCTTTACCGATTAAATCAACAACATCATTTTTTATTTGTTCACTTACTTTTTTAATTGCCATTGAATATCTCCTTTACTAAATCTTGAATTTCTTTTTTTGCCTTCCGAGCAGATTCACTTGTTTTATCAATTTCAACAACACCCAAACCTTCAGATACCGCATCACGGTAAATTTTACGGTCACGCACGATAGTTTTCAGTAATGTAATACTTGGAAATTCGGCTAAGAACTCTTGCGCTTCTTTAGCTTCATTAACAATTGGATTCGTCGGTGCCATTGATAATACAGCTAGTGTAACTAGATTTGGATTTACCAGTTTGGATTCTTGGATGATTTTTTGCATATCAGGAATAGTGTTTAAATCCAGTTGTGATGGACGAACAGGAATCAATAACTTATTAGCCACAATCATGGCAGAACGTAATTCTGGCGTATCTCTTCCAGCAGTGTCTACTAAAACGTATTTGTAACGTTTATTCAAATCAAGCAATGTTGTGTGAATTTCATTGTACTTTTGTACGCAGAATATCTCAGGCAAAGTAGATTGGTTTCGTATGCGTTCAGTTGCCCATTCAGCAGTAGAAGATTGTCTATCAGTATCTACAATCATCACATCTTTTTTTTGTCTAGCAAGTGCAGAGGCGAGGTTCATGGTAATTGTTGATTTACCGCTTCCTCCTTTTTTTCCTCCAATTAAGATTATCATTTACTTTTCCATTTTAGAGTACATTTAAAGCATCTAGTATACATCTTTTTAAGATATAAAAATATATTTTAGATACTCATCAATATATTTTTATATTGATGCAATAACCTATTCAATCATTGCTTTGATTAAAGCATCCCTACCATCTGCATAAAATTGAATATCAATTTTAGTTGCCATATCATCTGACAAATCAAATAATTGCTTCCTACAAGATACAGTCATAAGTAATGCACTAGCTCCTTTTTCAACGGCTATTTCTGCGATGTTGACGGCATTGTGTACAGGTTCTATTGAGCCACCTAAATTTATTTCACCAACGATAATCAGACCGCCTCTAACACTACGCCGCAAAATAGCAGTAGCAAAAGCAATTAAAACAGCTATGCCCGTTTTATTACCTGTTTTTGCAGTATCAAAAGCCCTTAGTTGAACTGTGAATTCATGATGGCGAGGGTCTCTATCTCCGACTAATTGATTTGCACGCGCATATAAATTTTGTTCCGCATAGCTAACGCTTTCACGAAATGCTGAAGGAACTGGTTTGTTTAAAATTTTAACGCCCGATCCTTGTCCTTCATTTACTTCAACTTTATAAAGTCCTGAATGTTCTTCTCCGTCACTAAGACTAATTGTCCAAACTTGACCAGGTTCTAACGGATCATTACCAATGTTATTATCACTTTGTAATTCTGGCGTAGAAACAAACTTCTCCACACCTTCTGTTCCAACAATGTAACTGAAGTGAGTGTTACGAAATTCTGCTGCGCCTATTCGTTTTTGTTGTTCTTTAACACGTCTGCGTGTTTCCATTGCAATACGGACAATTGATTCTAAATCCTCTTCAGAAACTATTTCTTTTTCATCTGGATGAAGCAGTTTTATTAAGACTTGTTAAGACTTGTTAAGACTTGTTAAGACTTGTTAAGACTTGTTAAGACTTGTTAAGACTTGCGAAAAGTTCGGTCGCTTGGGTCACTTGTCGGAAGATGCTTTTTTAGGGGCGGATATTCGGGCGGCACTCGATGCGGGTCAAAGCGTTAAGAATTTTCTTGAGTATGACGAAAAGAAAAGAAAACAAAAA
>CAIQZX010000086.1 GCA_903876445.1 uncultured Pseudomonadota bacterium
AAAACCAAGAGGCTCACAATGTGTGAAAAGCAAACCTATTTGCAATCTAAACCAATCATAGTTGGATTGTGCAACCAATTTGAGGCGGCAGGTTCTGTCGTGACTGTAAAGCGTTCCCCATGTTCTAAACGGGTCAAAGCTCGTGGAGATGCGAAAGGAGCTGATATTCTCAGTTCGGGTCAGTCGAAGCCACCACTAGAACGCGATAGCGTTTAGTGGTTGGTAGTTCACTTTTTTGAATGTGCTTCCCACCCGTTAACTTAGGTGGGAAAATTCAGAATGATTAACGACGATTATCAAAAGCCGCTTGGACAAAACCGCTAAATAACGGATGTCCTCGACGCGGTGTTGAGGTAAATTCCGGATGGAATTGGCAAGCAATAAACCACGGATGCTCTGGAATTTCGATAACTTCAACTAAACGCCCATCAATCGATTTGCCGGAAAAACGCATTCCGCCTGCTTCCAAGCGTTCAATATATTGATTATTAAATTCATAACGGTGACGGTGACGTTCGGTAATCACATCTTTTTGATAAACCGAAAACGCCAATGTGTCTTGCAATAAGCGGCATTGCTGGCTACCTAAACGCATTGTGCCGCCCAAATCTGAATTTTCATCACGAGTTTGAACGTTTCCACAATCGCCCATCCATTCTGTAATCAAGCCAATAACCGGATGCGGAGAATGTGGTAAAAATTCTGTACTGTGTGCGCCTTCTAAATTCGCCACATTTCGCGCAAATTCAATTACCGCCGTTTGCATTCCTAAACAAATTCCTAAATACGGAATTCTATTTTCGCGTGCATAACGGACGGTCGCAATTTTGCCTTCCACGCCGCGTTCACCAAAACCACCCGGAACTAAAATCGCATCAACATTTTTCAAACGCCCCGTTCCGTCTTCTTCAATCAATTCGGAATCAATATAAGTAATTTTAACTTTTAAACGGTTACGAATTCCGGCGTGCAAAAGGGCTTCGTTTATCGATTTATAAGCGTCAGTATGCTCAACATATTTACCCACAATCGCGATATTCACTTCTTTTTCGGATTCCGCTAGCGCGTTCAAAACGCCTTGCCATTCGTGTAAATCGGCAGGTTTAACATCTAAGCGCAATCGACGCACCACAATTTCGTCTAAACCTTGTTCATGCAGCATTAACGGAATTCGGTAAATCGTATCCGCATCAATTAAAGAAATGACCGCGTGTTCTTCAACATTGGTAAAAGAGGCAATCTTACGGCGATCGCTAACAGGAATAGGTAATTCCGAACGGCAAATCAAAATATCAGGTTGAATCCCGATTGTGCGTAACTCTTTTACAGAATGTTGCGTTGGTTTAGTTTTGATTTCGCCCGCACTACGAATGTACGGAACGAGTGTTAAATGTACAAATAATGAACGTTCGCCACCTAATTCAAAACGCATTTGGCGAATCGCTTCCAAAAACGGTAATGATTCAATATCACCCACCGTGCCGCCAACTTCAATCAATGCCACATCAACACCTTCGGCACTGGCATAAACACGGCGTTTAATTTCGTCAGTAATATGAGGTATCACTTGCACCGTACCGCCTAAATAATCACCACGCCGTTCATTTCTCAACACCGTGTCATAAACCTGTCCGGTCGTGAAATTATTTTTCTTCGACATCGTGGTTTTCAAAAAACGCTCATAATGCCCTAAATCTAAATCCGTTTCCGCGCCATCTTCGGTAACAAAAACTTCACCGTGTTGAAACGGACTCATGGTGCCGGGATCAAGATTGATATATGGATCAAGTTTAGTCATCGTGACTTTCAAGCCGCGAGCTTCCAAAATGGCCGCAAGTGAAGAAGCCGCAATGCCTTTGCCTAACGACGATACAACACCGCCTGTGATAAAAATATATTTTGTCATTGTGATTTTGAATTATTTGAAAAGAAAGTAACGAATCGGGTTATTTTAACTTATCGCGTTTAACTTATCGCAGGAAATTCCGTTATTTCAAACACATTCAATTCCGAAAAACTGTCCTTATTTGGCTTTACTGAGTGAACTACCAACCACTAAACGCTATCGCGTTCTAGTGGTGGCTTCGACTGACCCGAACTGAGAATATCAGTCCCTTTGGCATCTCCACGAGCTTTGACCCGTTTAGAAGATGGGGAACGCTTTACAGTCACGACAGAACCTGCCGCCTCAAATTCTTTTTGTAATCCAAAACGCTTGATATTGTGCGAAGCGTGCAAATCACGGTCTTCGGTGTGATTGCACGTTGGACAAACAAACACGCGGTCAGATAATTTCAGTCCAGTATGTTTGTTATGACACTTGCGACATTCTTTGCTACTGGGTGCAAACGGCGAAATC
>CAIQZX010000087.1 GCA_903876445.1 uncultured Pseudomonadota bacterium
CTTGTTCTTCTGTTGGTGTGAATCGATATTTGTAGGCTCTATTTTTCATGCCTCACAATTTAACATATTAAATGTGAAAAACAAAACTTAACACGAAGAATTATTTATGACTAACGAAAATCAAAAGCACTCCTTTCCTCCCTCACCTAAAGGAAGGGGTATCTCGGAGCTAAATCGATGAAATTAAAAATGCTAGTTGCTTGCGTCGTACTTTTAGCCGCGTGTGATTCGCAACGCAATAATCCGTATTCGGACAACGATGCAAATCAGGCTGTGTTATACGAATCTTTTAGTGAACGCCCAAAACATTTAGACCCTGTCGCGGCCTACAGTTCAAATGAGTTTGCGATTATTGGGCAAGTTTACGAGCCGCCTTTGCAATACCATTATTTGAAACGCCCTTACGAATTAACGCCCTTATCTGCTGCAAAAATGCCCACGTTGCGTTATTTAAATGCAAATGGCGACGTTTTACCCGAACCCATAAAAGATACCGAAATCGCATTCACCGATTACATTATAGACATTAAACAAAACGTTAATTTTCAGCCCCATCCCGCATTTGCGAAAGATGCGACCGGAAAATTTATTTACCATACGCTAACTTCTGAACAAATTTCGGCTGTTAAAACGCTGGCGGATTTCACGCAAAACGGCACGCGCGAGTTAACCGCTGATGATTACGTTTATCAAATAAAACGCCTCGCTAATCCAAAATTGCAATCCCCGATTGCTGAAATGATGAAAAATTACATTGTGAATTTTGAAAAATTTTCAGATCCGAGTGGTTTTGGTGCGGAAATTATCAATCGTTATCAATACAAAATTCGAATTAAAGGTAAATCGCCACAATTTATTTTTTGGTTAGCGATGCCATTTTTTGCACCTATGCCGTGGGAAGCGGATGCGTTTTACAATCAAACCGGTTTAAAAGACAAAAATATCACGCTTGATTGGTTTCCAGTTGGAACGGGGGCGTATTTTTTAGCGGAAAATAATCCAAATCGGCGCATGATTTTGTTAAAAAATCCCAATTTCCACGGCGAAAATTATCCGACTGACGGCGAATCGGAAGATATGAAAAATGGCTTATTAACGGACGCGGGAAAACCGTTGCCGTTTATTGATAAAGTGGTTTTTATGCTTGAAAAAGAAACGATTCCATATTGGACAAAATTTTTGCAAGGTTATTACGATTTGTCAGGGATTTCGTCGGACAGTTTTGATCAAGCCGTGCAATTTACTGGAAGTGGCGGCGTGGCATTAACGCCTTCGATGACTGAAAAAGGGATTCAATTGCAAACTTCCGTCACACTTTCAGATTATTACTTAGGTTTTAATATGTTGGACGCGACAGTTGGGGGAACGACAGAATCAGCACGGAAATTAAGACAAGCAATTGCCATTGCGGTAGATTATGAAGAATACATCTCTATTTTTATGAATGGACGCGGTGTGCCGGCGCAAGGAGCTTTACCAGAAGGCATTTATGGTTACGCCAACGGTGAAGTGGGTATGAATGCCGATGTGTATGATTGGAATGGTAAACCCCAACGCAAAACCATTAACGTCGCCCAACAACTTTTAGCCGAGGCCGGTTATGCAAACGGCATTGACCCAAAAACAAATGAAGCGTTAATTTTGTATTTAGATACGACAGCGATTAGCACCGATGACCGTCCGCGCATGAATTGGTATCGGAAACAATTTGAGAAATTGGGCATTAAATTGATTGTTCGCGCCACCGATTACAATCGTTTTCAAGAAAAAATCCGCACCGGCAACGCGCAGCTTTTCTTTTTAGGTTGGAATGCCGATTATCCTGATCCGGAAAATTTTTTATTCATGCTATACAGCCCAAATTCAAAAGTGAAATTTGGCGGTGAAAATGCCAGCAATTACGAAAATCCAGAATTTGATAAATTGTTCGAACAAATGCGGAACATGGATAACAGTCCCGAACGTTACGAGATTATTCAAAAAATGCAGCGCATCGCACAACACGACGCGCCTTGGGTTTTTGGTTTTCATCCTAAAAATTTCGCGCTTTATCATCAATGGTTACACAATTTGAAACCCAATTTAATGGCAAATAACGGGCTAAAATACGAACGTTTGGACAGTCAAACCCGTGAAGAAATGCGTGAAAAATGGAATCGACCATTTCAATAAATTATGACAAGCGACGGAAAACAATCTCAGCGGCAGATAACGTTTTAGCTAATGCCACGTCATCGTGTGCTGCTGAAACAAAACCGGCTTCAAAAGCAGAAGGCGCAAGATAAACACCTTGTTCCAACATCGCATGGAAAAAGCGTTTAAAGTACGTTTGATTACACGCCATCACCTGCTCGAAAGTAGTGATGTTTTTATCTTCGGTGAAAAATAAACCAAACATTCCGCCGACTTGGTTGGTTGTAAATGGCACATTAGCTTGTTTTGCCAATTCTTTTAAACCATCAAGCAAGCGCGTTGTTTTCGCGGTTAAATCCGCATGGAAATTCGGTACAGAAATCAATTCTAATGTTTTCAAACCCGCCGCCATTGCAACCGGATTTCCAGACAATGTTCCGGCTTGATAAACAGAACCAAGCGGCGCGAGACATTCCATAATGTCACGTCTGCCACCAAACGCGCCAACCGGCATTCCGCCGCCAATCACTTTTCCTAAGGTTGTTAAATCCGGTTTTACGTTATAGAAACCTTGTGCGCTTCCCAAACTCACCCGAAATCCGGTCATCACTTCATCAAAAATTAAAACACTACCGTATTCATCACAAATATCGCGTAATGCTTCTAAAAACCCTTCGACAGGTGGAACACAATTCATATTTCCGGCAACCGGTTCAACAATGATACAAGCGATTTCCTTACCTAATTTGGTAAATAACTCTCGCACAGCATTCGCATTGTTATACGGTAAAGTTAGCGTATCCATTGCGACCGCTTCAGAAACGCCCGAAGAACTCGGCACACCAAATGTCAACGCGCCAGAACCAGCTTTGACTAATAATGCGTCCGAATGCCCGTGATAACAGCCTTCAAATTTCACAATTTTCTGCCGTTTTGTATAACCTTTTGCCAAACGAATCGCACTCATTGTGGCTTCTGTGCCGGAACTCACCATGCGAACTAATTCAATCGATGGCACGAGTTCACAAACCCGTTGCGCCATTAACGTTTCAATTTCAGTTGGCGCACCAAAACTCAACCCTTTTTCAGCGGCATTTTTTACCGCATCAATCACGTCGGGATGAGCATGACCTAAAATCATTGGTCCCCACGAACCGACATAATCAACATATTCATTGCCTTCGCTGTCGTAAATATACGCACCTTTTGCGTGATCGATAAAAATCGGTGTACCGCCTACGCCATTAAATGAACGCACGGGGGAATTCACCCCCCCCACAATGACAGTTTTTGCCAGATTAAAAAGTTTGCTTGAGCTGGTCATAATTTTTTATTTCCCATTGAAAAAAGTTAAAAGGTATTGAATGCGCGATTTTAAAGTACAAACGCAAGTTTGTACTTTAAAAGTTAAGGGATATTCAGCATAAAAAATAGCGAGGCATTTATTTGGACATTGACGAATCGGATTGAATCTAACAGAATCCGCATTCAAATTCTTTACACGTCAAAAAAGAGAACTCAAATGCAAATTGTTTTAGCTAATCCACGCGGTTTTTGTGCCGGCGTAGATCGTGCCATTGAAATCGTTGAACGCGCGATAGAAGCCTTTGGCGCACCCATTTATGTTCGCCATGAAGTCGTTCACAATCGCACGGTTGTTGACGCACTTAAAGCAAAAGGCGCGATTTTCATTGAAGAATTAACCGATGTCCCGATGGGATCAACGTTAATTTTCAGCGCACATGGTGTATCTAAACAAGTTCAACAAGAAGCGAAAGACCGTCAATTAACCGTTTTTGATGCAACTTGTCCGTTAGTCACAAAAGTTCACATTCAAGTTGCTAAACACGCGAAAGCGAACCGTGAAGTGATTTTAATTGGACATGAAGGACATCCAGAAGTTGAAGGAACAATGGGGCAATATGAAAAACAAACAGAAAGTGGCGGCATTTATTTAGTAGAAACGCCAGCAGATGTTGAAAAATTAGTTGTCAATCATCCGGAAGATTTAGCGTATGTCACCCAAACAACGCTATCAATGACCGATACAAAAATCATGGTAGACGCATTACGCAACCGCTTTACGTCTATTCAAGAACAGAAAAAAGATGATATTTGTTACGCCACCCAAAATCGTCAAGATGCCGTCCATGATTTAGCCAAAATTGCAGAAATTATTTTAGTTGTTGGTTCACCAAATAGTTCAAATTCAAATCGGTTGCGAGAAATTGCAGAACAACTTGGCAAAACAGCGTTTTTAATTGATACCGCGAAAGATATGCGACAAGAATGGTTTTCTGTTTGTCGCGCTGTTGGTGTGACCGCTGGCGCATCTGCGCCAGAAGTTTTGGTGCAAGAAGTGATTCAACAACTTAAAAATTGGGGGGGGGATGTCACAACAGAAATTAAAGGTATTGAAGAAAAAGTTGTATTTTCGTTGCCACGCGAATTAAAAAATAAATCATGCTCGAATCATCATTAGAATCAATCCGTATCGACAAATGGTTGTGGACAGCGCGTTTTTTTAAAACGCGCTCGTTAGCAAGTGAAGCGGTCGCAGGGGGTAAAATTCACGTTGATAAACAGCGCGTCAAACCAAGCAAAGACATTAAAATTGGCGCGAAGTTATCGATTCACAAAGACGGTGCCGAATGGTTAATTACTATAGCCGGTATTGCGAAACAGCGCGTTTCGGCAAAAGAAGCGGCATTGCTTTATGAAGAAAGCGTCGAAAGTTTGGAAAAACGACAGAAACAAGTAGAAATTCGGCGTGAAGAACGGCAATTTTTAGGTTTTCGAAAACCCGAACACAAACCCAATAAGAAAAATCGGGAATTGATTCATCAATTCAAACGCGCTGATTGATTACAAACACGTTGGCGGTTTTGGCAATCCTGCAATTAAACACGCATATTTTAATGGTGATTCGGGAAATAAATTTTGCAAATAACGGCTATTACCTTTTTCGACACCAAACTGATTTGCAACGGCTTTGACAAAAATGCGCGTGTTAGGCAGATAATTAAATTTTTCGTAATAGCCGCGCATAAATAATACGATTTCCCAATGCGCTGGCGTTAAAATAATCGAATTTAAGTTAGCTAATTCTTGAGCGACGACTTCATTCCAATCGTCAAAATTAACAAGAAAACCGTGTTCTGTTACAATTAAGTCCATGTTTGAATCGGTGTGTTTTCAATCGTAAGTTGCACAAATTGCGCGTAATCAATCGGCGTTATGCCATCAATCAGCTTCTGTGTTTCAATGCCGCGTGTGGTTAAATCGTCATTTAAAACGTAGCAAGGCGTGATGGCGGCTATTTCGTTTTGCCATTTTGAATTTTTAGTTAAATCAAAAACCGCACTATTTAAAAAAATAATTCCTGATTGATTTTGTAAACGCGCTAAAATTTCTGGTGATAATTTAAAAACTAAATGTAACATTCTAGTAATTGTCTGTTAATTTCAAGCCGGCAATGCCGATGATAACAAGTAAAATTGAACATAATCGGTAAACATCGACTGACTCTTTGAATAAATATATGCCTAAGATAGCAACACCAACCGCACCCATTCCAGTCCAAACAGCATAAGCTGTACCAAGTGGTAATGTTTTTAGTGCTAAAATAAGTAAATAAAAACTGCCTGCACCCGATAACGCTGTCACAATACTCGGGATAAGTTGCGTAAAACCCTGATTGTATTTCAGACTTAGCGCAAAAATAATTTCAATGCAGCCCGCACAAAATAATAATAACCAACCCATAAATCCCCTTTTGAAAGAAAGGCTAAATCTTTTACAATAGCAACATTTAAACTCAAACCTTTTGGTATAACTATGGATAACGACGATTCAGCAATGCTCCACAACAAGGCAATGATAACAAGTAACTTATCAATGCTGGTAAAAAACAAATGTATGATCAGTGCAAATTTAGGCGGTAAAGACACATTTCTGACTGCAATTGTTGCCGTTCTTCATAAAGAAGGCACAATGATTTTAGATTTTGGCTCATCGGATTTTTTGAATAAAAAATTGATTTCTACGCCAAGAGTGAAGTTTCAGACCGGTTTTAATGGTATTCAAGTTGCATTTACTGCCGATAAAATTTCCCAAGTCAAATATCAAGGTGAAGATGCGTTCTCACTTCCTATTCCAAGTTCATTGTATTGGTATAATAGACGCGAATACTACCGTGTGAGTACACCTATTAGCACGCCAAGTATTTGTGAAATTCCGTTACAAGAACCAAAATCTGATGCGCCTTCAGAATATAAACAAGCGTATAACATCGCTATGAAAACAATCAGAGATGGTTTGATGGCAGAAATTCATGCAGAAATTGTAGCGGAACAACAAGCCTTTATTAAAGCCTACGCAAAAATGTCTGTTGAAAACAAAATCAAAGCGAAACTCGAACGCCAAGAAATTGAAGCAGAACGGGAAGCTAATCCACCAGAACCTGATGAAGAATTGCTAAATTTAGTGCGTTTGCATTTGCATGACATTAGTTTGTCTGGATTTTCAATGACAAATTACAATGAGTATTTTTCAGTATTCTTAACGAAGGGAACAATTTACGATAATTGTAATCTTATTTTACCAGGATTTGGCACAATCAACGTGTCTTTCGAGATTATGATGAAACGTCGAATTGAAACACATAAAACGGGTGAATTTGCTGAACTAGTTGGTACAAAACTTCTTGGCATGAGACAGTCTGCAGAATCTGCAGTATTACGCTATGTTCAAGAAGTTGAACGTCAAAGTGGTGTATTAAACCTTTAGTTTTAACAAAAAGTGGGGGATTGATTACTATTCCCCCTCGATTTTCAAATCGCTTAAAAAATACTTTTCGTTACTGCAACTTTCGCGATATACGCAAATAGCAGTAACGCGCCACCGAACGCATACCAACGTTTTTCATCAGGCAATTTCAACGCCATGATTCCCAAAGCAACGTAACCTAATAGCGCGATAATTTTTGCGACAATCCAGCCAAATTCACCTTCTAACCAATGACCTTGAAAAACGAGGCTAATACCGGTCAGAATCACCACGCCGTTAATAACGTGCGGCGCGATATTTACCCATTTTAGCTGCATCATGTCAGGGCGAAATTTTGTTAAAGCAACACGCCCTAGAAAACCCGCAAGCGATAAAAAAATAAATAATAAATGTAGATGTTTCATAATTTTTCCTCGATTTGAATTACAAACAACGTTGCATTGCAACGCCAATATCCGTCAATGCGTTTACCACTTCAACCCCTGCCACTTTGAGCGCGTTCATTTTACTTTCTGCCGTACCTTTTCCACCCGTGACAATTGCGCCAGCGTGTCCCATGCGTTTTCCTGTGGGTGCAGTTTGTCCTGCAATATAAGCAACAACCGGTTTTGTGACATGTGCTTTGATATATTCTGCCGCCGCCTCTTCATCGCTGCCGCCAATTTCACCAACCATCACAATGCCTTTGGTTTTTGGGTCTGCTTGAAAAAGAGTTAACACATCGATGAAATTCATGCCGTGAATTGGATCGCCACCAATGCCGACACAAGTGCTTTGTCCCAAACCTTGCAGTGTGGTTTGATGCACCGATTCATACGTTAATGTGCCAGAACGCGACACAATGCCGATCACACCCGCTTGATGAATCGACGCGGGCATAATGCCAATTTTGCATTCATCAGGTGTAATAATTCCAGGGCAATTCGCGCCAATTAACAAGGATTTCGTGCCTTGCATCGCGGCTTTCACTCGCAACATTTGCAACGTCGGAATGCCTTCGGTAATGCAAACAATCAATTCAATGCCAGCTTCGACAGCCTCTAAAATCGCATCAGCAGCAAAAAAAGGCGGTACATAAATTACACTCGCCGTTGCACCCGTGTTTTTCACGGCTTCATCAACCGTATTAAAAACAGGCAATCCTAAATGTATCAAGCCGCCCCGTTTTGGCGTAACGCCTCCGACTAATTTTGTGCCGTAATCGAGAGCGTGTTGTGAATGAAAAGTGCCTTGTTTGCCCGTGAAACCTTGGCAAATCACGCGCGTATTTTTATCGATTAAAATGCTCATTCTGCTGCCTCCGCGAATGCCACAACTTTTTCGGCAGCATCATTCAAATCATTTGCGGCGTAAAGTTTAAAGTCTGTGTTTGTTAGTAATGCCCTGCCCTGTTCAGCATTTGTACCTTCCAAACGCACAACAACTGGCACATTGACTTCGATTTGCGCCATTGCCGCTAAAATGCCTTGAGCAATCACATCACATTTCACGATGCCGCCAAAAATGTTCACTAAAACCGCTTTTACCGCGCCGTCGGCTAAAATCAATTTGAAGGCTTCACAGACTTTTTCGACATTGGTACCGCCGCCGACATCGAGGAAATTCGCAGGAAATCCGCCTTTTGATTTGACCAAATCCATCGTCGCCATTGCTAGTCCCGCGCCATTCACCATGCAACCGATGTTGCCGTCGAGCGCAATGTAATTTAGCCCGAATTGTTGGGCTTCATTTTCTTTGACTTCTTCTTGGCGAACGTCACGCAACGCGAAAATATCGGGATGTAACGCCAGCGCGTTATCATCGAAATTGATTTTGGCATCGAGCGCGATTAACTCGCCTAAGTCGGTTTCGATTAGCGGATTGATTTCAATTTGACTGGCATCTTTTGCTAAAAACAACTCCACCATTCCACGCATAATCGTTTCAAGTCGTGCTTGTTGTGCGTGTTCGATTTTCAAGGCAGAAGCAATTTTGTCGTAATGAATATTTTCTAAACCTGTGACTGGATGAATTGTGACCGAAATAATTTGTTCTGGCATTTCATTTGCGACGGTTTCAATGTCCATTCCGCCCGCTGCTGATGCAACAAAAACTAAACACTCGTTGCTTCGATCAACCAATAAACTCAAATATAACTCGCGTTTAATGGGATAAGTTTTTTCAATCAAAACTGAATCAATCGGCAAACCAGTAACATCGGTTTGATTAGTGATTAAGCGCGTGCCTAATAATTCTTGTGTAAACGTAAAAACCTCGTCAGGTGTTTTCGCGACTTTGACACCGCCGACTTTGCCGCGTCCGCCGGCATGAATTTGAGCTTTTACGACCCACGATTCGTGCGTTAATTCTTGGGCAATTTTTTCGGCTTCAATCGCTGTCGTTGCCACGCGCCCTTCAGGAATTGGAATCGCGTAATGTTGAAACAATTGTTTGGCTTGATATTCGTGAATGTTCATTATTTTTTGTCAGTAATAAAATGCTTTTAGAAATTACGCCGCACGCTCAATCATTTTTTCAGCTTGTTTTGCAAATGCCAACACATCCCCATTTTTTACTGTTTCCAGTGGAATAACTAACGCCGTTGCTAAACTAATATAAATATACACATAATGCTTACTGTACTCGACACGCACCAAATCCGCCCATAACATTTTGTGTTTACCGCTTGGTGATTTTTCCAACAAATACTGTGGTTGTTCAGGATCAATGGATAATGTGTAAGTGCCAAACATGGCATTTTTTTCTTTGTAAGTGTAATTGTTAAGAATTTGACGACGTAAATCTAACATCATGACTTTTGGTGACAACCATCCCCATAATGCGGCAATAATTACGATATAACCCGCTGAATTACGATCACCGTAATAAAAATAATAAAAACCGCCAATCAATGCCATCACTGCCGGTACAATCCAGCGATTTTTTCGGATGTTACTTTGGATGTCTTCATTTCGAGTAAATTGCACTTCATTAAAGTGGATTAAATCTTCTTCACGGAATTCGTATTCAATTTCAAACATAATTTTTTTATTTTTATAGTGAGTGATTAGTACATTTTGCAATGCGAAAATAGGTCATTCGACAAACACATAGCGGTTTTGAAGAATATGCGACGGTGGCATTATAACGAAAGCATTCGTGAACTGAGTTATCGATTTCACGAAAAATACTTTTTTATTTTGCTAGCGTTTTTGTTTGCTCAATTTTTGATACGCTAAATTGATCAATTTTTGTTCAGCTTCCATGACTTTTTTAATCGAATCGGGCTTATTTTCCCATTTGTCAGGGTGTGTACGATTAGATTCGCGTTGATAAGCGGCTTTAAGTTCTGCTTCTGTGAAATTCGAATTTATACCCAAAATTTCTTCCGGTTTCCGTCCATCAGAAAAAACATCAAACGCATCAAAATTTGAATTTGAAAATTGAGGGGCGCGATTTCCATACGATTCATATTTCGGTTTGCGAAAAGTTTGTAAAAAACGAGACGGACTTAAATAATGCAATACCTCAAAAATAGAAATCATTTTTGCCACAAAAAGTCCTAACGAAAAACCAACAACGGTTAATACCATCAGCGTATTAGCGTTAAGAAGTTCGTAGACTATCGGCACAAAAATAACGGATACCATCCATGAATAAACAAATCCCATTCCGCGTAAATTTCCAACCGCATAGCCAGAACCGAACGCCATCAATAAATAGAGAAGAATTCCACCGTTATGAATAGTCATGACACACCCGACATAAACGCCGCGTCTAATTCGCGCAATCGTTCCAATTTTTCTTTGATTTTAATTTCTAAACCGCGTTCAACGGGTTCGTAATAGCGCGTTCCTGCCAATGATTCAGGGAAATAATCTTCACCTGCTGCATACGCATCGGGTTCATTGTGGGCGTAACGGTACATTTTGCCATAATCTAACGCTTTCATTAACTTAGTCGGCGCATTTCGTAGATGAATTGGTGCTTCCAATGTTCCGGTTTGTTTAACCTGCGCCATCGCGGCTTTGTAAGCCATATAAACGGCATTACTTTTCGGCGCACACGCCATATAAATCACAGCTTGCGCTAACGATAATTCACCTTCTGGACTGCCTAAACGCTCCTGCGCTTGCCACGCATTTATCGCAATCTCCAACGCACGCGGATCAGCATTGCCAATATCTTCGGAGGCAATTCGCACAATACGTCGCGCTAAATACGCCAAATCACATCCGCCATCAATCATTCGGCAAAGCCAATACAATGCCGCATCTGGCGAACTTCCGCGAACTGATTTATGCAACGCTGAAATTTGATTGTGGAATTCTTCGCCGTGCGAATCAAATCGCCGCACGCCACCGCTTAAAACCGCTTGACTAATCTTTTCGTCAATAACTGAGCTGTCTTGTGCGGCAGAAACTTCGGCGGCAAGTTCCAATAAATTCAGCAAACGCCGCGCGTCGCCGTCAGCGGCTTGCGCGAATTGCAGTTTAATGTCATCTGACATTTCGAGTTTCAACGTGCCTAAACCTTGCATTTCATTTTCAAGTGCATGATTCAAAATGTTCAGTAAGTCCCCATGCGTCAACGGATTCAAGATATAAACTCGAGCGCGTGAAAGCAGCGCGTTATTTAAGGCAAAGGACGGATTTTCGGTGGTCGCGCCAATGAAATACACTGTGCCATCTTCAACGTGCGGCAAAAACGCATCTTGTTGGGATTTATTAAAGCGATGCACTTCATCGACAAACAAAATCGTGCGCCGTTTTTCAAATTGTTGAACCGTTTTTGCGTGTTCAATCGCTTCACGGATTTCTTTCACGCCCGCTAAAACCGCCGAAATTGCTAAAAATTCGGCGTTAGATTGTTTCGCAATCAAACGCGCTAACGTGGTTTTTCCTGTTCCAGACGCGCCCCAAAAAATCATGGAATGCAGCCGCCCTGAAGTCAGCGCGATTTGTAACGGTTTTCCCGCTGAAAGAATATGCGGTTGCCCGACGTAATCGTTTAATTCATGCGGGCGCATTCGTTCCGCTAAGGGTTGAAAATCGGTATTCACAGCTGACTTAATTCCAACAAATACGCGCCATAAGTGGTTTTCGACATGGCTTTACCTCTCATTTTCAAATCTTCCGCCGTCAACCAACCGTTATTGAATGCAATTTCTTCCAAACACGCGACTTTCAAGCCTTGACGATGTTCAATCGTTTGCACAAATTGTCCTGCTTCCAACAAACTGTCATGCGTGCCAGTATCTAGCCAAGCAAATCCGCGTCCAAAAATCTCCACATTTAATTCGCCATCGTTTAAATAGGTTTGATTCACTTCGGTAATTTCTAATTCACCACGCGCTGACGGTTTAATACTTTTCGCAATTTCAATCACGCGATTATCATAGAAATACAACCCTGTTACCGCGTAATTCGATTTGGGTTGTACGGGTTTTTCTTCAATCGAAATGGCTTTGAAATCTGCATCGAATTCCACCACGCCAAACCGTTCCGCGTCTTTCACTTGATAACCAAAAACGGTTGCACCACTTTCACGTTGCAAGGCTTGTTTTAAACTGCCTGAAAATCCTTGCCCGAAGAAAATGTTGTCGCCTAAAACCAAGCAAGTGTGACTGTCGCCAATAAATTCTTCGCCAATTAAAAACGCTTGCGCTAAACCATCGGGTTTTGGTTGCACTGCGTATTCCAACCGAACGCCAAAATCTGAACCGTCGCCGAGCAAGTTTTTAAAATTTGGTTGATCTTCGGGCGTAGTAATAATCAAAATGTCCCGAATGCCCGCTAACATCAACACCGACAATGGATAATAAATCATCGGTTTGTCGTACACCGGCAAAAGTTGTTTCGATACCGCTTTGGTAATCGGGTGTAAACGTGTTCCCGCGCCACCTGCTAAAATAATTCCCTTCCAATTCATAACTGTAAAAACTCCAAAATTTTAAAATTTATTCAACCTAATTTTCATAATCATGCCAGAATTCTAAACCTGTGACTTTAATTTTTAATTGCCCACGCAAGGTCAAGAGCCTGTTTATTTTCTTTCACATCGTGAACGCGAAAAAGTTGCACACCCGCCATAACACCTAATGCTGTAGTAACTGCAGTTGCTGTAATCAGTTCAGCCGGTTCGCTGACATCACAAATTGAACCCATAAAACGTTTGCGACTTGTTCCTAACAAAATCGGAAAATCCAGTGCCAAAAAATCGGCTAAATGGGCAAGTAAATCTAAATTATCTTGTTTGCGTTTGCCAAAACCGATACCGACATCTAACACGATATTTTCTTTTTTTACACCAGCGGCAATCGCTTCTGCAGCGCGTTGTTTCAACTCGAAAATAACTTCTGAAACCACATTGTCATAATACGGATTTTCCTGCATCGTTTCAGGCATTCCTTGAGCGTGCATTAAAATGATGGGGACATTTCGCTGTGCTGCCAAGGCAAACATTTTTGCATCGTTTTTACCCGCCGAAACATCGTTAATGATGTTTGCACCTGCATTCAAAGCCGCTTCTGCAACAGCACTCAACGTTGTATCGATGCTAATCAAAATATCAGTTTTTTGTTGTCGAATTATTTCAATAATCGGCACAACGCGCGAAATTTGTTCCTCAGCAGAAACGGGAAGTGAATTAGGGCGTGTTGATTCGCCACCGACATCAATAATTGTCGCGCCATCGGCAATCATTTTAAGTGCGTGTTCTAACGCTCTTTCGAGTTGATTAAATTTGCCGCCATCTGAAAAACTATCGGGTGTCGCATTTAAAATTCCCATCAAAATGGGCTTCTGGATTTTTGTGAACATAACGTTTAACGAGGTCAATTTTTCAAGAAAGTGCAAACCATAACATTTTTTGAAATACCATTTGTAAAAAGCGAAATTGGCTTAAAAAATGCCTTTATTGCGTTCAGGTGCAGTTTCACTTAAAATTTTTTCCGAGCAAATTCTGTTTACATTTCAGGTTGCTCAATCAATAGTTTTTTAATTCACATTTTGGAATAGATTATGAAAATAAAAATGAGTGCCTTGTTCTTTGTGGTTGGTGTTATGGCAAGTAGTTTAAGCTACGCGGGGGCGGATGATGCCGCGTGGATTGCTAAATGTGTGGCGGATAATGCCAAAGAAGGTGCATCAGCTGAAACAGTGCAAAAGTATTGTGGCTGCATGAACAACAAAATGTCAGACAACGAAACCCTTTCTATTACGGCATGGGAAAAATCTCATCCAAAAGAAATGGCAGCTTGTGAAGCAGAAGCGGGTTGGAAATAATTTTCACCATTTCAAACAGATTAAAAAAGCGTCAATGCTTCTTCAGCATTGACGCTTTTTTCATTTTAAATTTAAAGATTATTAACTATGACAATCAATCAACTTTTAGCCCAAGAATTAGCGGTTAATCTTCACCAAGTCCATGCCGCTGTTGCACTTTTAGATGAGGGTTCAACAGTCCCTTTTATTTCTCGCTACCGGAAAGAAGCGACAGGCGGATTAGATGACACGCAGTTGCGTTTGCTTGAAGAACGGCTCGGTTATTTGCGTGAACTTGACGCGCGGCGCGTGGTTATTTTGGAAAGTATCGCGTCACAAGAAAAACTCACATCCGAATTAGAAGCCGCCATTCACGCTGCCGAAACTAAAACCTTGCTTGAAGATTTATATTTGCCGTTTAAACCGAAACGCCGCACGAAAGCACAAATCGCCCGTGAAGCCGGTTTAGAACCGTTGACACATGACATTTTGGCTAACCGCAGCGTTTCACCCGAAGAATTCGCGGCAAACTATGTGAATGCAGAAAAAGGTGTAAGCGATGTCACTGCCGCTCTCGAAGGCGCACGCCAAATTATTATGGAAGAATTATCTGAAAATGCGCCATTACTGGCGGATTTACGCGAACAAGTTTGGCAACAAGGCGTGATGCACGTTCATGTTGTGGCGGGTAAAGAAGCCGAAGCTGAAAAATTCAAAGATTATTTTGATTATCAAGAACCGTTACAAAAAATGCCTTCACATCGCATTTTAGCGATGTTACGCGGAAGAAATGAAGAATGTTTAATTTTAAACTTGCACCCTGCAGAAGATGAGAAAACCGGTCACGAATTATGCGCTCAAAAAGTCGCGCGACAACTTGATGTTGGTGATGTTTCGCAACCCGCTAATGCGTGGCTGTCGGAAACAGCTCGATTAGCATGGAAAGTGAAACTTTTTACACGTTTAGATTTAGATTTAAAAAACCAACTCCGTGAAGCCGCAGAAACTGAAGCGATTAAAGTTTTCGCCCATAATTTGCGCGATTTATTGCTTGCCGCGCCAGCAGGTGCAAAAACGACCATGGGCTTAGACCCAGGTATTCGGACAGGCGTAAAAGTGGCGATTGTTGATAAAACCGGAAAAGTTGTGGCGACTGACACGATTTACCCGCATCAACCGCGCAATGATTGGGACGGCTCGATTGCCAAATTAGCGAAACTGATTTCACAACACGGTGTGGAATTGGTCAGCATTGGTAACGGCACAGCGTCACGCGAAACCGATGCGTTAGTCGCGGATGTTTTAAAACGTCACAGCGATTTAAAATTTAACAAAATTGTGGTTTCTGAAGCAGGCGCATCTGTTTATTCGGCATCGGAACTTGCGGCAAAAGAATTTCCAGATTTAGACGTTTCAATTCGTGGCGCGGTTTCGATTGCCCGCCGTTTGCAAGATCCACTCGCTGAACTCGTCAAAATCGATCCAAAATCCATTGGAGTAGGTCAATATCAACATGACGTAAATCAAAATCAGCTCGCAAAAATGCTCAATAATGTGGTTGAAGATTGTGTGAATAAAGTCGGCGTTGACGTAAATACCGCTTCCGTTTCGTTGCTCAAACAAGTTTCAGGTTTATCATCGAGTGTGAGTGAAAATATCGTCGCATTTCGGAATGAAAATGGGGCGTTTAAAAATCGTAAACAACTGAAAAAAGTCCCGCGTTTAGGCGAAAAAGCCTACGAACAAGCGGCGGGATTTTTACGCATTTTGAATGGCGATAATCCACTTGATGCTTCAGCGGTACATCCCGAAGCCTATCCTGTTGTTGAAAATATCATCAAAAATACAGGCAAAAATATCCGTGATTTAATCGGACAACCCGCATTTTTGCGCGGCTTAAATGCAGCAAACTTCACTAATGAACATTTTGGTTTGCCGACGGTAACGGATATTTTGCAAGAACTTGAAAAACCGGGACGTGATCCGCGTCCAGAATTTAAAAGTGTTGAATTCAAAGCGGGCGTGGAAAAAATTACCGATTTAGAAGTCGGAATGCGTTTGCAAGGTGTGGTGACGAATGTCGCGAATTTTGGCGCATTTGTAGATGTTGGCGTGCATCAAGATGGGCTGGTGCATATTTCACAACTTGCTGACACGTTTGTAAAAGATCCACGCGAAATTGTGAAAACAGGCGATGTCGTGACAGTTACTGTGACCGAAGTAGACGCGCCACGCAAACGGATTGCGTTGACCATGAAAAGTGCGATTGAACCAAACGAAATAAAACGTGAACCACGCAAAGTAGAATCTGTGCCAAAAATGAAACCACAAGCCCCGTTGCAAAATAATTTGATGGCAAATGCGTTTGCGAAGGCATTAAAGAAATAACTTAAAATAAATTACTCAAAAATCAAAACAGAAATCCCAACTCATGACAACCTCAACAACTTTAAAACCCGCCACCTTCGCGCAGCAAACTTACGAATTACGTTAAACTTAACTCAAAACAGGACAGGACACAAAAATGGCAATGATTAACGGTACGAGTAGCTACAGCCTTGAAAATATCAATGGCACATCTGGTGATGACACAATTGATGGCATTGGTGGGCGCGACAACATTGATGGCGGTGCTGGAACAGATACTGTTTTGTATTTTGACTCTAAAAATAATTTTACGTTATCGACCTTAGCAGGAATTACTCGCATCAAAGGCTCATACAATGCTGATAGCAAATATGAAGGTGAAGAA
>CAIQZX010000088.1 GCA_903876445.1 uncultured Pseudomonadota bacterium
CTAACTGCCAATTATTTTCAAATAATCATTTCTATCCAAAGCGGTCAACGTACATAGCGTCATAGGCACTGACATTTCAATGTAATTTCCCATTGAAGTTATAGGAGAACCAATTGGAATGCCGATATTTTCAATCACTAGCGGCGCATAGGTTCTATTTTTGTAGGTAATTCCAATCAGGCATGGTGCTTTTGAAGGTAGCAAGGCTTCCGATAACTTCATATCACCTGAAACGGCTTTCATAGAGTTCGCCAACGCGCCATCTCTTGCCAGCTCAATCGGCAACGCCCATTTAACCAGTTGATCAACAGGTTCTTCAACTTCGCTTTGTGCATCCATCCATGCCCTGAAAAGTGCCGTAACCTGTATTTTTACAGGCGGCATTGAGGCAAACGTTTGAATGGAATTTAAGCGAGTTATCCCCGTCCTACCTTCAAACTGACTAATAAAATCCTTGGATTTTTGTTGTACGGCGGCGGCTTTATCCTTGCCAATCACCCCAGACGCTAAATTAGTTGCAGCATCAATCGTACCAGCCAACTCACCCGATTGCAGCATCGCAAACATGGATGGCTTCATTGCTTCGGCCCCGCTTTGTTCAAACGGTGATTGCCAATTCAAAGCCATATCAATGTTAGATTCAGTAAGCGGTGCTTTGACCATCGTATCACCTGATTGATTGCCCTCTTTATCGCACTCAAAAAAGTAGCACAATAAATGCGGATTTAAGCCTTCCCAAACGCTCGATAAAATTGCCATAGTTAAATTTCTGTTAGTGTTAGTTTGGCTAATTATGGCGTGCTAAAAACCATTTGATTTTGTTTATTTTCTTGAATCATAGGAAAACCAGCGCGAGATGCGTTTTTTAGCTCTTTATCATTAAAGTTAAATTACTTACTCCTAAATTGGACGTTTCCTATGACCAAAAAAACCTATTGGCACGCTGATAACACACCTGTTGAAACAACCCTTGACCGCATTCTTTATGACATTCGCAAAGACGACAAAGAAGGCTTAATTTTTGATTCGATTAGTATTCACGACATCATCGAAGACAGTGACGGGGTAATAGCTTTAGATGCACTGATTACACCTTATGCAAAATTAGAAACCAAAATGAAAGCATTGCAAAAGGTTATGGAGCGTTCAGGAACGGACATTAAGCCAATTAAGTTAACCATTTTAGAACCTTTCATGCGTAATGGTGTTGCGAATGTTACCGCGACTTTTGAATTATCTGATGGTCAGGGTGTAACGATTTTCTTTCACAATCCCGACGTAACACCAAAGAAAATAACCGCTACGGATGAGCTTATTTCGTATGCGTGGCGACTTAATAAACGCGATATTACGATTGTCGTTGCGCCCGAAAAAGGCGTTGATTTAAATATCCGTCAAGTGGCAGTGCGAATTATGAAATTGGCACAAAAAAACAGTGCAGCATTTTTGCGTGCCAATACCAAAAGCGAAGAACGAAAACAGGCAATTGATGATTTAAAAGCCGAAATTATCAGCTTAAAAAATGAATTAAAACAAGCCCAAAATCGGCTAGAAGTGGCAAAAGTTGAAAACGATGATAGAGAAATTGCGGCGGTTACGAATCCTGTAGTTGAACCTGAAACCGTTGAGCCAGACGTTGAAATTGAGCCTGATTTAAATAATTCAGTCGATGACGAAAATACACCAACTGAAACCGCTGAAATCAAACATCCTGCCGTATTGCGTGATGGCGATGTCGTAAGGTTCACAAAATCCAGCAGCATGGTATTTAATGCAAAAGACAAAAGCATTTCCAGTGGAATACTATTTATCACAGCCAGAGAAGGCGTTGTTAGTTCTGTGCCGTTGAATAATGGAGATCTCAGATTTGAAGGCGTTTCTTACTACAGTAGCGATTGGACGGCATCAAAAATTAACCCTAGAAGCAATGCTCAAATTTTAAACAGTGAATTAGAAGTGATTGGAAGTGTCGGAACACCATTTAATCCGTTTGATGGATTTGATGAGGCAGAAGATCGTAATTTGTACGATGATGCCTTTAAATGGGTTGAACACAAAATAAAATCGTTTCTAGGTGTTGAAAATCAAAAAACCAATCATACTGATAATGCACCAACTGAAAATACTGAAACTATCGAACCAACTGGTGACGAGAATTCACCGATTGAAGCTACCTTAAACGGTTTTTCAGTATCTGAAACAATCGACGAGTTAAATAATGAATACAGCACAGATAATAATGTTTGGAACGCCAGCGTTGAGCAGGTGCAAGCATTAAGTAATGATGATTATGAAAAGCTCATTGATGCGCTTGAAAACGCCAATTATCACAACTATTACAATGCAGTAAAGGCACTTAGAAAAGGTGATAAAGCGTTAGCTAATGAATTTAATACGCTTCAAAAAAAACAAGAAAACGCAGGGCATTTAACGCCTGAATTGAGAGATAAGCGTGCTGAATTAGTTGATAAATTAGAATCTGTCGAATTAGGCGATAATACGCCAACTGAAACAGAATTAAGTGAGACAAATTTGGAAACAAGCGACGAAACCCCTGAAACACTAATCACTGCGCCGAATGGTTCAAATGATTTTGGTGAAATTACGCCTGAAATTGCACAGGTAATCAAAAGACAAGGCGGGAAAATAAGATTGCAATTTGGAAAGGAGTCGCCGACTGAAAAGTTCGGAATTAAGCATATCGAATCAAAACACAAACAAGAAATCGAAGCAACTGGATTAACAACCAATGAATTTGTCTATCGAATCACTAGCAATCCAGATTCAATAAGAAAAGCAGACGGAGGAGCATTGCTTTTGGAAAAGGACATTAAGGATAAAGATGATATTGTTAGTGCAGCAGTTGTAAGGCTTAAACCAGATGAAACGGGTGATTTTTATCGCGTGGAAACAGCTTTTGTAACTAAGGTTTCAAGGCTTGAAAAGAAATATCCACTACTTTGGGAGAAGTCCGAGACAACTCCGTCTGATTTCAGCAATCAGACCTCCTTTGCGGCACTACCTCCAAATGAAGCTGATGGAAGTCGCCCAAGCGGGACACTGGAACAAAGTGGCTTGAGTGAAAATATACCACAACCACCAGAAAACACAATTGCCGAAATTGACGCAGAACTCGAATCACTAAAAAGCGAAACAGATTACAAAGTTTTCGACAAACGACTTGATGATTTAGCGGCAAAAGTTGAAGCGGCTGGCTTGATGGATGAGTACGAGCCGCGTTTAAATGACGTAGCAGATATTTTAACTGGCTTGTTGAAAGCCGCTAACGCTAAGTTTGGAGGCTGAAATGTTAGGATTTAAAGAAAAAAGAGAAGCTCAAAAAACAGTCTCTATCGAGTTTGATGTTTTAGCATCTAATCCTAAATTTTCAGAACGTCGAAACGCTCAAAAATTGATTGTTGATTGCTTTGAAAAATTGGGCATTTCAGAAAGCACAGTGGCAAATGATGCGCCTGTTGGATTGGAAACAACACTTGCCAACAATTTGGTTGAGCAAAACTTAATCACCCCAGCGTTAGAAAATGAAGCCTTAGCACCCGTTGAAACCCGCCGTCCCACAGCGCAATTCTACGAATACGACCCAAACCGAAAACCCGCACAACGCAAACGCGAAAATGCAGCGGCGATTGCACTGTTAAATCAAATCGAGGCGGGGGACGTTGACGGCACAACTTTGACCGACGACCAAAAAGCCACGCTGGCAAAGTATTCAGGCTTAGGCGGCGCATTAACTGGAATTGATAACCAACGTGGCAGTGCCTATGAATACTATACGCCAAAAGAAATATCTGTTGGAATTTGGTCGTTAGCCAAAGAATTAGGTTTTAGTGGTGGTAAAGTTTTAGATCCGTGCGCGGCAACTGGAATTTTCGGCGCAACTGCCCCGTTAAATTGCGTAGTAGATTCTGTTGAACTCGATGAAACCAGCGGCAAAATTAACCAATTAGTCAATCAAGGCACGGGATTTAGTGTAACGGTTTCACCATTTGAAAAAGTAGCCGCTGTAACACCAGATGAGGAGTATTCAGCGATAATTTCTAACGTACCTTTTGGCGATAATGCGGCGCGTGGTGCAAATAAAATGCACGATAAACGCTTTCAAAAAGAAACCTTGCAAGGCTATTTCATTTTGCGCTGCTTAGAAAAACTCAAGCCAAAAGGTTTAGCGGTTTTCATTGTTCCGCCTAGCGTGGTAACAGGGCGTGACGGTAAAAGCGGTGATGTGCGCGAAAAAGCAAGCTACATGGCAGAATTTCTAGGTGCGTATCGTTTGCCGAATAGTGTTTTTGGCACAGCCGCCGCAGACACCATTACCGATGTCATTGCATTTCGTAAATTCGATAAACCAACACTTGAGAAAATTCAAGAGTTACGCGAACAGTCACCGCAAACGCTAATTGATGCAAACGTGCAATGGCAGGAATTCACGGAAGGACTTTATTTCAAGGGTGAAGGAAAACGGTTTGTTTTAGGTGAATTCGTACCCAAAAAAGAAGGCGATAAATTTAGCCGTGACCAAGTTGTAAGCAATGCCACAACGGGTGAAATTGGCGCAATGTTGCGTAAATTCCCCGATTCACGCATTAACTGGGACTTGCTAGATACAACAGAAACCGACGTTATTATTTACAACGAAGGCGATACACTCACACAAGCTGGGCAGACTCTGGAATACAAAAATGGCACATGGCACGCTTTAGAATCCGACTTTGATACTGCACAATTTGACGCATTAGGCGAACAATTAAGCAATCCTTACAAGACCTTTGAAAACAGCATTACTTATGCAAAAGCGGCAGAATATCTTGAATTCATGCGTGCTACCTCGCAGGTTTTAAGCGTTCCAAGTTGGTTATTGCAAACATTACGCGAATTAAATAAACAGCCGATTACAGACCGTCAAAAATGTTGGAACGCGGGCATTGTTGGCTTGTCATGTGTACAGGTTTTAGATGAACGTTTAGGCGAAGAAACGGGCATAAATTACAGCGAAGAATACACCGCGCTAAGTGAGGCTATGCAGCGCGTGAGTGCCAGTGCCAAAACTTGTGCCAGCAAAGTCGGTGGTGATTTAAAACAAGGCTTGCTCAAAATTGGGCAAAACTACAGCAAAAAAGACGGATTTAGTGCGTTATGGCGGGGCGATGTTTTACAAAAAGTAGCTGACGCACAAACCACAACCGATATGGGTTTTGATGGAATTTTATACAAAAACAAAAGTAGTTGGGCGGATATTGAGGAGGCAAAAGCAATTTATGGTGAAAGTTTCAAGCCATTTGAAAGCGATGACTGGTGTATCTCAAGCGACGGCAAACAAGTTTGTCGCGCCGATGATTATTATTCTGGCAGTTACCGCGATTTTGTTGCTCGGATTGATAAAGCTATTGCAGAGGCTACCGACCAGCAAGTAAAAGACAAATTGTTGCGTCAAAAGTTAATGGCGCAATCACGCTTAGATAAAATCGATGTGAAATCATTGAGCTTTAATTTATTCAGTCCACACGTTTCCGTTGAAGAAAAAGCGGCATTTATGCGTCAATTTGTGCATCCGTCAGCAGCGGTTGTTTGGGATGAAAAAACAGGTTTGCCGCGTGTTGATATTGACATCAAAATCGACAAATACTCTACTGACCGCGATAAATTGTTTAATCGCGTTGGCGATTACATGAAAAACGGCACAATCACCATTGGCGGAGCAAAACTCGATATGAGTACAGGTGATGCCTTGCGTGAATTGCGTAAAATCATCAATACAGCTAATGAACAATTCGACGGATGGGTGCAAGCGAATCCACAAATTATGAATCGCTTAGAAGATAAGGCGAATCACGTTGATAACCTTGAATTCAAACAGCCCGACGACGAAGCACCACTGCAAATCCCTAACATGAATCCTGAGTTAGCCTTGCATGGTTATCAAAATTCATTTGTGCGAAAAATGGGGCGTGATTTTAGTGGTATTAACGGTTTTGGCGTTGGATTAGGAAAAACTTTTACAAGCCTTGCAGCCGTTCAATATGCTCAATCCATTGGTGTGAAAAAGAAAACGCTGTTTGTTGTAC
>CAIQZX010000089.1 GCA_903876445.1 uncultured Pseudomonadota bacterium
CCACCTTGATGAAAAATCGAATCGGTATAAGCATCAAAAACCGCATCACGTTCTAAATAACGATACGAAACAAACGTACTCCAATCATTTAAACGTTTAATTTCAGGATTACCCACATCTAAACGAACTTGATAAGCGTTAGTTTTTGGCGTGATATTTTGTTTGAATTCTTTAAGAATACGCGCTTGGTCAAAGCCTAAATTTTTTGCGTAATCGGCAGTAAATAAAACGTGCGTATCGCCAAAACCTGAAAAATCATACATTGCTGTGGCGTTGAAAATTTTGAATTCTGACGCTAACCCATACAAACACGCTTGACCTGCTGAACTTTGCGCGTCGGTGCATCGGCTGTTAAAGCCATCATTTACGTTAATTGGTACAAGCGAATTGCCTTTTTGCATAAATTGCGGTGCAGTCCAATCGTTTGTGAAGCTGTTACGTTTATTGCTTCGCGCATTGACGTTTTCATAATCATAATAAGCCGCCGCAATTTTCAAACGGTCATCGTTTCTAACTAACCAATCTGCGCCAACCTGTCCACCGAAAAGCCATTTATCCGCTGTTGAAAAATTCGATTCTTGCAATGGGAATGCGCCCAACGTAACGAAAAGTGAATCTGGTGTTTGTGGTGCTGTGTATAAACCGAATCGCGCAGAGTTATCTGACGCATGGAAATTCTTAACATTTACATCGCTTTGATTGAAACGCAAACGGAATGTTCCTGCGACACCTTCAAAACTCAAATCGGGGCTATACATCAAATCCGTAGACATCCAAGGATTTGCAATTCGTCCTGCATAGACGCTGAACCAATCCGTTTTGTTTTTGTCTAGGAAATCGTATTGCACATACGCGCGGTCGATTGCGACTTGAAATGATTGTCCCGTATTTCCTAGCGTTTGATTGCTTGAAACAGGGCTTAATTGATTTGTCGTCGATAAACGCACACCTGCTTTTAATTCGTCAGTCACTTGCGCGTCGATACCTAAACGAAAACGCTCACGAAAACGCAATCTATCCGCTGACGTATTTTGCAATTCTTCGTTTTTATTTCGCGCGGCTAAATGTCCGCCATCTTTGTTAATTGCCAAATAATCGTAATACGGATTATTTAACACATTTTGATTTGGATTATTATCCGCATAAAAATCCTCTTGCGCTCGCAAACGTGCATCACCTGTGATTTTAATGCGATTTATCCAATCAGGTAGTGCAGCAGGAACGCCCCATGCTTCTTCTTTTGCATCGGCTTTGACTTCGGCAACGACTTCACCTTTTAAATCCGAAATCACTTGTTTGCGAATTTCTTCTTTTACAAAATCAGGCACATAAGTTACACGCACACGTTTTGGATTTTTTGTGGCATCTTCGGCGACTTGCGACGCTTCTTTGGCTAATTCTTGTTTTGTTGTCGCTTGTGCTTTGGTTTCAGCAGCTTTCACCAATTGCGATGCTTTATCTTTATCGAGCAAACCTTGCTGCACAAAGACATCAATCAAATTTACCGTCGTATTTTTGAGCGTTAATAATTCTTCGCGTTCACTCGAAATTTCTTTTTTCAAATTGAGCAATTCATCTTTTTCATCAGCCGCCATTACTGGCGTAATCAACGAACTGGCAAGCAACGCCGCGATTGTTTTTTTAGTTATCATTTCTTTTAGTTCCTTTTACAATTCCGACGTAAGGAGAATTTTTAATGGTTGTGGCATATCCTCACGAGGATTTTCTTTTAACGTAATTTGTAATTTTTTTAGAGCTTCACGAATTTCATTATCGACTTCGCCATCTCCGCTAGAACCATTCAATCTTGCTTCTTTAATTTGTCCTTCTGGACTAATCCAAATGCTAATTTGCACGCTGTAACTGGTTTCTCGCGCTTTACTGTCTTCTGTTAAAAGTTTGTCTAAATTATCCAGCACGGCATTTCTGACTAATCCGCCGTAATACAACGTTGCATTACCGTTACCGCCTGCACCACTTCCGCCAGGTTCACAATTTTCACCAGGTGGGCAAGGTTCACCTGAATCACCGCCTTTTTCATTTCCTGAATTGGTACTTTTATCGCCTTTTGGTGGAGGCTCATCATCTTCTTTGCGCTGTTTTTCAGGTTGAACAACTTTTTCGGGTTCTGGCTCAGGTTGTTTTTGTTCAGGTGGAGGCGGAGGAGGGGGCGGTGGTGGAGGCGGCTGAATCATCGTAATTTGTTGCACCTGCTTTTTTGCTTGAGCAGGTTTTTCAAACATACTTTGCAAAAAATACACGCCCACGCCAATGATTAACGTGCAAATTACGCCAATAATCACAGGCAACCGACGCAGAAATTGTGTTTTTTTATCCATCGTTTATTTCACCAATTTTTGCGTGACTAAACCTAATTGATTTATTCCCAAACGTGTTACAACATCCAGAACAGAAACGACTTTGTCATATTCCACTGCGCCATCTGCTTTCACAACTACAGGTAAATCTGGCGTTGCGGCTTTGTATTGTCCTAAACGTGTTTCAAGTTCTTCGATTGAAACGGGATAAGTATCTAAATAAATTGCGCCCTCTTTCGTAATTGAAATGGCTTTTGTTTTCGGTTTTGACAACGCTGGCGCAGGTTTGTTGCTAGGTTTAGGTAAATTAACCGTAATGCCTTGCACGCTCGCTGTCGTCATAATGATAAAAATGAGCAACAACACATAAGCGACATCAAGCATCGGCGTAATGTTTATGTCGTCATAAACTTTGCCTTCTTCACCGACTTTCATTGTGCTAATCCCCGTTGTTGTTCGATAACCCGCTTGCTAATTGTGGCGATGAATTCGTCGGTCAAAACGATGTATTTTGTATCGTCTTCGCGTTGACGGTCAGCAACACGTTTTGTAATAACCGCTAAAAATTCATCGGTGAAAACTTGCATATCGGCGGTGATTTCTTTGATGCGCGTGAGCAAATAGTTGTAAGCAAATAACGCAGGAATCGCCACAGCTAAACCTGCAACCGTCGCCGCTAACGCCCCTGAAATACCTGGTGCGATGGAGTTGATATTAACATCGCCTGTCGCGGCAATTACAGCAAAGGTAATCATTACGCCCATTACCGTTCCCAATAATCCCAAAAAAGGACCTCCCGAAATTGCAATCGTTAGTAAAACCATATTATTGTTAATTTTTTGGCTTTCACGCACAACGGCGGCATCTAAACGAGTACGAACTAAATTCAATGCCTCATCGCTCAACACCAAATTATTTGAACTACCAAATGTTTTTTTGAGTTCTTGAACACCTGCGTGATAAACGTGATAAATCGGTGAACCTTGAAAATGGTCGTGTTTGCCAACCAACGCGCTTAAAAACTCCGAATTACTGAGTTCTTGTTCTTCGGTCGTTTCGTCGCGGTCAAGTGAGCCAATATCTTCTGAATCTGCGTTGCGATATTGTTTTAAAAAGGCTTCATTGTCTTTTGCTGCGCGATTCAATCCCACACTTTTGCCCACGATAACGAGGGTACTAATCACAAACATTACGCCGCAAAGTGCAATCACCACCCAGCCGTCAAACGTCAAACTTTGCAAAATGATTAGAAAGTAATTTGGTTCATTCGCTGACGAATTCGATTCGTCGCCACCAAAATTTAAAATTGTGAAATCAGGACTTTGTGAACGTTGCGCGAATTTAATCCAATCTGCGCTACGCGCTTGTTTTGAAAGCTGAACTTCATCGAGTTCGCCCGTAAAATTTTGCCCACTTTCGGAACTACCAATAAATACGTTTGGATTTAACGCGCTTAGTTGAATGGGGGAATTTGCCGCAAGTTGTCCATCTAAATAAAGTTCTAATTTATCTTTGCTTGCAACAACCGCGACGTGTTGCCATTTGTCAGCGGTAAAATTGACAGGAGAAGTGCTGACGTTTTGATAACGTGCGACTAATGCGCCACCTTGTACAAGTAATTCTAATCTTGCTGTGCCGCTGAGTTCTAAAATCGTCGCATTTTGAGGCTGTGAAATTTTTGCCCAAGTGCTAAACGTAAAACCATTTTCAGGATTTATTTCTAACGCAGGATTCGCATTGATTTTAATGCCGCCGTTGCTAAATTTCGCCGATGAACCAATCCAACCTGCTGGCGAAATAATCGCTTTCGATTCGCTAGCATGATTTGCATTTACTGTCGCATCTTGTGGCAAGGTTTCGCCATCTTTGAAATGGAAAACTAGCGATTGATTTGCGTCATAAATTCCTTTGCTGTCCGAATCATCAACTGCATTGGCATTTCCGTAATACATCGAAAGCGTGTCGGTGCTAATTGCACCTCGA
>CAIQZX010000090.1 GCA_903876445.1 uncultured Pseudomonadota bacterium
AACCGTGAACGCTGATTTAATTGTCGAAACAGTAAATCATTGTTACCCCGTGCCTCCGATGAATATAGAAATCAGTTTAAGAAGTGGCGCGACGTACAAAGGGGTTCCAATACTAACGGGGAGAAAACGTACGCTAAGGAATTTCAGCCAGATTTAACGGTCTAAGTTTTCCTTTTTCGATTTGTTCTGAAAGCGTAAATGAATAATGTCCAAGCACATTGATATGTTCATAAAGTAGCGGCGATAACCGTTGTTCAAAATCTTCACCAACCGTTACAGATTGATTTTTCTGATGATCTAAAGCAGATTCCATGTAAGTCGTATTCCAAAGTACAACAGCATTGAGAACTAATCCGAGTGCGCCAAGCTGGTCTTCCTGACCTGCACGATAAGGTTTTCTCATTTCGCCACGTCGCCCATGAAAAATAGCCCGCGCAACATGGTGTCGCTCTTCACCACGGTTAAGTTGAGTGAGAATTTTGCGCCGATAATCTTCATCGTTGATGTAATTGAGCAAATACAACGTTTTGTTAATTCGACCCGCATCAATAATGGCTTTGGCTAAGTTTGAAGGTTTGTCACTTTTCAGTAACGAACGAATCAATTCAGAGGCACAAACAGTCCCCAGTTTTAACGAACCCGCCACTCGCATCATGTCATCCCAATGTTGTTCAATTCGATCGGTATTGATTGTTGATGTCGCTAATTCATTGAGTATCCCATAATCAGCTGATTTATCTATTCGATAAAAAATGGACTCGCCCACATCTGCCAAACGCGGTGAAAACTGATAGCCAAGCAACCAAAACAAACCAAAAATCATGTCACTTGCTCCAGCGGTATCAGTCATAATTTCAATGGGATTCAAATTTGTTTGTTGTTCAAGTATTCCTTCTAAAACGAAAATAGAATCACGCAATGTTCCTGGAACAACAATGGCATGAAATCCAGTGTATTGATTAGAAATAAAGTTGTACCAAGTAAGCCCTTTTTTGGTTAGCCCAAAAAATTTTCTGTTTGGTCGAGCGTTGATAGTTGGAATAGGTACGACTAATCGCATTCCATCTGCCGAGGCAACTTCGCCCCCGCCCCATTTCTTAGGTAACGAAAGTGTTGAGTGATAATTCACCAATTTTGCATTTGCATTGGTCAAGGTTTCTGCTCGCAGATAATTTTGTTTAACCCAATTTAATCGCATTTGAGTTAATGCTGGGATGTGATTTTTGATTAACGGCTCTAAACCAATGTTACAGGCTTCAGCAATCAATACGGCACAAATACTGATGTTTAGATCATCTGCGCGTGAATTTGCTTCGCTGACATGATTAAATTCACTGGTAAATCCTGTATGAGTATCGATTTCCAATAGCACTTCAGTTAAATCAATTTGAGGAAGCAACGCGGCAACTTGTTCTTTGAATTGAACTAATGCCTCCGATTCTTCGAGCTTATCAAGATTGGTAATGGTTAAAGCCGTTTTTTTACCTGAATTATCAATGGTTATTGCCGTATTTTCTGAAAAATTCGCGGCGACTTGTTTGTAACTTTCATCCAGCTTAGATGTGAGTTTTTCTATCACTTCGCTGGCAACTAATGAATGCCCTAACGAACGACTTACCTGTATTCGATTTGCTTGCCAAGCCCCACCCTGTAACAACTTCTCTCTGGTATCACTCCAACATTCGCTGTGTTCAACGTAAATATCACGTCGCCGTAATGAATCCTGTAATTGTTGTAGTACGCAAAGCGTATAGGCTTGTTTAGTAATGCAATTATTTTCATCGTAAATTTGTTTTTTCCAGGCTGCTGTTATGAAATCAACAGGCGGATTTTTTAAAATTTGTTTGCGACCACCTTCAATACTTTTCAGGTAATTCAATGCTTGTAGTGTTGTTTCACCTGCTGGAGCTGCTTTGAATGTTATGTTTTTCAATAACATCGGTAAAAATCGTTGAACTCGTCCGTATTGATCAATCATTTCTTCATAAAAATCTCCCTCTCTGGAAACTAATGAGTTCACGGTATTGATGGATTCAATCAATTTTTCTTTGGATATTTTGGTAAAAATTTCATCGCGTAATGCGTCGTTATTGGTTTCGTCATTCAATATAAAAGCACAGACTTCTGCCAGTGCTAAAGCGGATTTATCCAAATCTTTGAGTGTTCGTATGCGATTTTTCTGCACACGTCTTTTCGCTGTTCCAATGATTTCAGAAGTCAGTTGATCAATCACTTCGAGGGCATCATCTAAGGCAACAACTTCAAATGTTTTAACAAAAGCAACCAAAATAGCGATACGTTTTTGTTCGGGCATTTCGGCTATTTTTGGAGCTGTAATCATTCCAGCATGACGCGCAATCATTTTTAGTCGTATCGGTGGAATATGTGAAAAATCAATCGATTGAATTCCAAAATTTTTTAATTCTACATAACGAGTTATCGCCAAATTAAACGAATTACTGCTAATCGTTGTCGGGCTTTTACGGTAGTAATCAAGATTTGAAAATCGCTTGCCTTCTCGAATTTTAATCAACGTTTTTAGTTTTTCTTTTTGTTCAATTGTTGGTAAAGCTGAAAGTAATCGCCATAAGCGTTTAGACGTTTTTTCTCTGATTTCAGCAATCAAGCGGCATAAGGTTGTAACGCCTGGTAAGAGTATTTTATTTTGAATGAACCATACAGTGGCAAAATCAAACATCAAGCTGGGTCTTTCATTGCTAATCCATGCACGCGCATACAACAGACGGCTTAGGCTAAATTTACAATCGCTGATTTCCCTGTATCCATAATGCGTACGAATCAATGCAGTATGTTCTCGTACGGTGGTTTCTCTTTTTGAATACTCAGTCAGCACATCAATATCGCTAATTGAAAGTTGTGCTGCTACAAAATGCTGAACGTTTATTGGCACAACGTTCAAATCGAATAGAGAACAGCCTAAAAATCTGATTGATGTTATTTGCAACGCAAAACCCAATCGATTGTGATCACCACGACGATTAGAAATGAATTCCAAATCCGCTTCATCGAGATGAAAGTAGCGTGCCAGTTGAAGTTCATCGGGTTCACCAGAAAATTTTCCATACTGCGCTTTTTGTTCATTTGTTAAAAAATCTAAGTTCATACTACTTTTTCAATTCTAAAATGTTGTAACTTTATAGACGGTCAAAAACCAGCTAAAATCAGCGTCTAAAAAATCGTTTTTTGGCACTTAATAGACTGATATTCTACTAATCGATTTAAGGAACAAAACAATGCGTCTTTTTGGTTATGCCCGTGTTTCAACCAGCAAACAATCACTCGATATTCAAATCGCTGCCCTGAAAAATGCTGGCGTACAAGATACTCGAATTTTTACTGATTCCATTTCTGGCAACCAAATTAACCGTGACGGCTTAAACACATTACGACTCAAAATTGAAAAAGGCGATGTTATTTTAGTCACCAAGCTCGACCGCTTAGGGCGTGATACCGCTGACATGATTTCACTGATAAAAGAATTTGATGCTATCGGCGTTTCCGTTAGATTTTTGGATGATGGGATTAGCACGGAAGGCACAATGGGTAAGATGGTTGTCACCATTTTATCTGCTGTGGCACAGGCTGAAAGGCAACGGATTTTGGAACGTACCAACGAAGGACGAATTGACGCTAAATTTCGGGGCGTTAAATTTGGTAGGAAAAGAAGTGTTGATAGAAATAAATTGTTGGAGTTGAACCAACAAGGTTTTGGCGCAACTGAGATTGCTACCAAAATGGGAATCGGAAGATCAACGGTTTATAAATTATTAAATGAAATTAGTCGCTTATGAAAATTCAAATTCCTTAGCGTACGTTTTCTCCCCGTTAGTATTGGAACCCCTATCACTGAAACGCTCGAAAGAGAATTTGGTTACGCATACATAAAAGACACTGATTAAATATCCGTTCAATACTAAAAATACACTCATTAGATACTCTTTTAGTGTATTGCTAGAAAATAAAAATACTAAAACT
>CAIQZX010000091.1 GCA_903876445.1 uncultured Pseudomonadota bacterium
AATTTAGAAGAGCGGCTTGGTTACGTTCACAAAGGCACCGAAAAAATCGCCGAAGGTCGCACGCCAGAAAGTTTGGCGAAATTAGCGGGGCGCGTTTCGGGTGATACTTGTGTGTCACACGCTTGGGCAGCTTGCATGGCAATGGAACAAGCCGCAGGTGTTGAAATTTCACTACGCGCAGCGTTGATTCGAGGCATTTTTGCCGAACGCGAACGCATTGCCAATCATCTTGGCGACATCGGCGCGATTTGTAATGACGTGGCGTTTACGTTTGCGTTTATGCAAATGATGCGATTGAAAGAATTGTGGTGTCGAACCAATTACGAATTATTCGGACATCGTTCATTGATGGACAAAATTATTGTAGGTGGCGTAGCGGTTGACGTGACCGAAGCGGCAAGTAAATTCATGCTGACCGACATTGAACAACTTCGCGCAGAATTAGCGGATTTAATTTCGGCAATTGATTTAAATTCATCACTCGAAGACAGAATTTACACAGCGGGTTATTTATCGCCAGAAACTGCCGCGCATTTTGGAACATTAGGTTTTGTCGGACGTGCCAGTGGGCAAGATTTCGATGTTCGTCGCGATGCCCCTTACGCGCCTTATGATTCTGTTGCAGTAAAAGTAGCAGCGGAAAACCAAGGCGATATTGCGTCACGTTTTTGGGTGCGCTACAAAGAAATCAATGCGTCCATGAAATTGATTGAGCAATTTATTGAGCAATTGGAAAACTTACCCGAAGGCGATTTAGTTGCGAATTGGCAAACGCCCAAAGCTGAAAGTTATGGATTGGGAATTGTAGACGGGTGGCGCGGCGAAATTATTTCGTATGTTCGTTTTGGTGAAAACAACACAATTGCGCGTTTTTATCCACGCGACCCCAGCCAATTAAATTGGGAAGCTCTCGAAAAGGCGGTATTGAATAATATCGTGCCTGACTTTCCGGTGTGCAACAAATCCTTTAATTGTTCTTATTCTGGCTGCGATTTATAGGCGACGACGATGTTAAATACCTTTAAAAAAATTTTTACCGTTGGCATTGTCACTGAAAATTACAAAGCCCCGCACGATGCCGAATTGGAAACGTTAGGCATTGAAATTAAACGCCGCATTGATCAAAAATTCACTGGCAGTTTAGCGATTCGAGCCGTTGATGCAGGTTCATGTAACGGTTGTGAATTGGAAATCCACGCGCTGAATAATCCGTTTTATGATGTTGAAAGATTTGGAATTCATTTTGTTGCTTCACCGCGCCACGCCGATGTTTTATTGGTAACGGGTGTGGTGTCACGCCACATGCAAACCGCATTATTGCGAACTTATGATGCCACGCCAAATCCAAAATGGGTGATTGCAATGGGCGATTGTGCAAGTTGTGGTGGTGAATTTGGTACGTCTTATGCTAGTTGTGGGGCAGTGAGTAACGTAATTCCTGTAGATATGACGATTGCAGGTTGCCCACCAACGCCTTTAGTTTTGCTCAAGGCATTATTAGCCATAATGGAAAAATAAAAATGAAAAAAGTGTTAATTGGCTCACTCCTATTTTTAGGAGTTGCCACAACGGGAAATGCCAAAACCGTCGAGGACTTTCAAACGTGGGGAAATGTCACCGCAACGGGAAGTTTAGGTGTTATAAATCCCGAACTCAAAAATATGAAGTATTGGGTAGAAGGGCAGGGACGTTTCGGCAATGACACGTCGCAATTTTCACAAGGTATGGTTCGTGCAGGTTTAGGCTATGCCGTCATGGATAAAGTTAGCGTTTGGCTCGGTTATGCGTTTGTACCGACCGAAGAACCATTCACCAAAAAGCCTTTCGATGAGCATCGAATTTGGCAACAATTATTATGGAGCGATAAATTCGCCGATATTACGCTGACCAGTCGTACCCGTTTGGAACAGCGTTTTATTCCGACGGGTAGCGATGTAGGTTGGCGTTTTCGACAAATGTTTAAAGCGTCTGTGCCAGTTGCTTACGATTTTAGTTTTGTGATGTCGGACGAGTATTTTGTGAACATTAACAAAACGAATTTTGGCGCGGCGGATGGTTTTGATCAAAATCGGGCGTTTGCGGGTGTGGGTTATAACTTCGATAAAAACATTAAAACCGAAGTCGGTTATATGAATCAATATATTCGCAAAGCCGCCGCTCCAGACCGCAAAGATGATATTTTGTCGGTGAATTTGTATCTGAATTATTGAAATTTACATCAATAAAAATGATGAACGACAGTAACAACAACGATCTTTCTCACCATATTTTGCCAAACTCAGCGACGATGGTGGGAGTTTGCATTATGGTTATCAGCATTGTAAAAAGTATGCCGCCCGATGCCGTGAATTACCTAATCGACAAAGCATTAGCGATTGATTGCGTACTTTTTATGGCGAGCGCATTACTGTCTTTTTTATCGATTCGATTAGAAAAATCGACACTTGGTTTGGAGCGTTGGGCAGAAATTATTTTCATTTTTGGTTTAGTTTCAATGACAATTATTGCAGTAATTTTTGCTTTTGAGATTGTTTAGCAACTTTCTGAATCATTACGTTGAAATTAGACACACAAAACTAGCAAAATAATGCTGTATTTGGCACAAACGAAAGAAAGTAATGATACACTTCTACAGTTGAGCAAGTGGAATTCTCATCGCTTTTAATAAAGCAAAGAGAATGTCAATTTTCACATTTTTAACTTTAGGAGCCATTATGAAATTCACCATAAACCGCGAAACATTACTTACACCATTACAACAAATTGTAAGTGTTATTGAAAAACGTCAAACGATGCCGATTCTCGGTAATGTTTTGTTAATCCTAGAAAATGATTACCTTACAATGACGGGTACCGATTTAGAAGTTCAGTTAATTTCAAAATTATATTTACCTGATGCTGAATCTGGCGGAATAACTGTTCCAGCGCGTAAATTTTTAGATATTTGTCGTTTATTACCAGCGGGTTCTGAAATTAAATTTGAGCAAAATGACGACAAAGTTAAAATAACGTCAAATCGCAGTCGTTTTTCATTAAATTGTTTGCCAGCAGATAATTATCCTGAATTTACCGAAGGCGAACTTGAGCATCAATTCAGTATCAATGCAGGTCAGTTTAAAAAAGCTCTCGATCAAACGATATTTTGCATGGCAAGCCAAGATGTAAGATATTACTTAAACGGAATGCTGTTGAACATTTCAAATAACAAACTCGAACTTGTTGCATCAGACGGTCATCGTTTGGCGATTTATGAAGATCAACTTGAAATGCCCGCCGGTTTTGAAGCGCGAATTATTTTGCCGCGTAAAGGTGTTTTAGAACTAAACAAACTTATTAACGAGAGTGACATTGAATTACGAATTGAATTTTCTAGTAGCAGTGTTCGTATTTTCATTAACGATATGATTTTTTCAGCCAAATTGATTGATTCAAAATATCCCGATTTCAGCAAAGTTTTTCAACAAACTTTTTTCAGCCCAATTCAAATTGAAAAAACTGTTTTAAAAAATTCACTTACGCGCGTCGCGGTTTTATCAAATGAAAAATTCAAAGGCGTAACTTTTGAGATTAGTAATGAAAGTCTAAAAATGAGCGCACATAATCCCGAACACGACGAAGCGGAAGAAGAATTAGCGGTTGTATACAACGATGAAGAATTATCGATTGCCTTCAACGCGCAGTATTTATCGGAGGCGGTATCAAATTTAGACGGCGATACAGCGTTAATTACTATCGCTAGCGATTCCAGTAGTTGTTTTATTAACGAACCAAACAACGAAAAATACAAATATGTCGTTATGGCAATGCGCCTGTAATTACCAATTCGCGTTATAATGCACTATCAAAAGCGATGCCCGATTTTCGGGCATTGTGTTTTCAGATTTTCAGCAACAGGAAAAACGTACGGGCTATGAGCAATCCAAACAATCAATACGACAGCACTAACATTCAAGTTCTTAAAGGACTAGACGCAGTTCGCAAACGTCCTGGAATGTACATTGGCGACACCGATGACGGTTCGGGTTTGCATCACATGGTTTTTGAAGTGGTTGATAATTCGATTGACGAAGCGTTAGCGGGCTATTGCAAAGGCGTGAATGTCATTATTCACACCGATGGTTCTGTGAGTGTTTCAGATGATGGACGTGGCATTCCCGTAGATATTCACGAGGAAGAAGGCAGATCAGCCGCCGAAGTCATTATGACGGTATTACACGCAGGTGGAAAATTCGACGATAACGCTTACAAAGTTTCAGGTGGTTTGCATGGTGTAGGTGTTTCGGTGGTCAATGCGCTATCCGAAGAATTACATTTAGAAATCCGCAAAAACGGTCAACTTTATAAACAAAGTTATATAAATGGCGAGCCTGTCGCGCCGATTGCGTCGGTAGGTGAATTTGAAGGTTCAGGTACCACTATTCGTTTTTTGCCCAGCAAAGTGACATTCACAGACGTAGAATTTCATTACGATATTTTGGCAAAACGGTTGCGTGAATTATCGTTTTTAAATTCAGGCGTGCGAATTAGTTTGTTTGATGAACGTAGCGACCGTGAAGATGTTTTTGAATTTGAAGGCGGCATCAGCGCGTTTGTGACGCATTTAAACAAAAACAAAACGCCGTTATTTCCCGAAGTTTTCTATTTCACCGCAGACAAAGAAGGCGTGACGGTTGAAGTTGCAATGCAGTGGAATGATTCGTATCAAGAAAACGTTTTTTGTTATACAAATAACATTCCACAACGTGACGGCGGCTCGCATTTAGCAGGTTTTCGCGGCGCATTAACCCGCACAATCAATCAATACATCGAAGCTAGCGGTTTAGCAAAAAAAGAAAAAGTTTCAACAACTGGCGACGATGCACGAGAAGGTTTAACGGCTGTTTTATCCGTGAAAGTCCCAGACCCAAAATTCTCCTCGCAAACCAAAGACAAACTCGTTTCATCGGAAGTTAAACCACTCGTTGAATCAACGATGAACGAAAAATTACAAGAATTTTTGTTAGAAAAACCGCAAATCGCAAAACTGATTGCAGGCAAAATTATCGATGCTGCACGGGCGCGTGATGCTGCTAGAAGGGCGCGTGAAATGACACGCCGTAAAACGACATTAGACATTGCTGGTTTGCCAGGAAAATTAGCGGATTGCCAAGAAAAAGACCCCGCGTTGTCAGAATTATTTTTAGTCGAAGGAGATTCGGCTGGCGGTTCGGCAAAACAAGGGCGTGATCGTCGCACGCAAGCGATTTTGCCGTTGAAAGGTAAAATTTTAAACGTCGAAAAAGCGCGTTTCGACAAAATGATTTCGTCTGAAGAAGTCGGTACGCTAATCATCGCGCTAGGTTGCGGCATCGGCAAAGAAGAATATAACCTCGAAAAATTGCGTTATCACCGCATCATCATCATGACCGACGCGGACGTTGATGGTTCACATATTCGCACGTTGTTACTCACATTTTTTTATCGCCAACTGCCTGAAATTATTGAAAAAGGTTACATTTATATCGCTCAACCACCGCTCTACAAAGTCAAAAAAGGCAAACAAGAACATTACGTCAAAGACGATGCGGAATTGAACAGTTATTTGATTCAACTCGCACTCGAAAAAGCGCAGTTAATTACCGATCCGTCTGCGCCTGCGATTCAAGGTCAAGGCTTAGAAAAATTAGCCAAAGCATTTTTAGATGTGAATGCGATTATTCAACGTTTGGCACGACGTTATGACGATTTATTTTTAGATCAATTTTGCTACATTCAACCGCTGAATGATGAAACAAAATCGTCTGCTGAATCGATGCAAAAATGGCTCGATAACATTCATTCACGTTTGACTGAAGCGGGTGGATTAGCTGAATTTACGAGCGAATTGGATTATCAAAACGCACATAATTTTAAAATTACCGTGACAAAACGCCGACACGGAACGAGCAAAGTTTTTGAGTTGCCAATGGCGTTTTTTAACAGCACGGATTATCAACGAATTTCGACTTATGCAAACGAAACAGCAGGAATGTTTAACGCTGAATCGATGATGCAAATGGGAGAACGTCAACAGCCTGTTGAAAATTTCAAACAAGCGTTTGAATGGATGATGCGCGAAATCAAAAAAGGGCAAACGATTCAACGCTATAAAGGTTTAGGTGAGATGAATCCTGAGCAATTGTGGGAAACGACGCTCGACAGCAATAATCGTCGTTTGTTGCAAGTTCGGATTGAAGACGCGATTGCCGCCGACGAAATTTTCACTACGTTAATGGGCGATGTCGTTGAGCCGCGTCGTGATTTTATTGTGAAACACGCGCTCGACGTGTCGAATTTGGACGTTTAAAAATGCTTGCTTATCCCGCTATTGACCCTGTTGCTGTTTCGATTGGTGCCGTAAAAATTCACTGGTACGGCATTATGTACCTGATTGGTTTCGCAGCAGTTTATTTGCTTGGGCAACACCGCGCAAAACAAGCGTGGTCGCCCATCAAACCCGAAGCAATTGAAGATTTAGTGACTTATGGCGCGATGGGCGTGATTTTAGGCGGTCGAATTGGCTACATTTTGTTTTACAACTTCAGCGCGTTTTTAGAAAATCCGCTGATTTTGTTCAAAATTTGGCAAGGTGGAATGTCTTTTCATGGCGGGATGTTGGGCGTATTTGTAGCGATGGCGTGGTTTGCGAAAAAGCAAAATTGCACGCTTTGGCAACTCACAGATTTAATTGCCCCGATTGCCCCAATCGGTTTGGGCGCGGGACGAATCGGTAATTTTATCAATTCTGAACTTTGGGGTAGACCAACAGACGTGCCGTGGGCAATGATTTTTCCAAATGGCGGTGACGTGGCGCGTCATCCGTCGCAACTTTACGAAGCGTTTTTGGAAGGCTTTGTATTGTTTGTGATTGTGTGGATTTACACGCAAAAGCCGCGTCCCACAATGGCAGCAACGGGTTTAGCGGTTGCAGGTTATGGCGTATTTCGGTTTTTCATTGAATTTTATCGTTTGCCCGACGCGCATTTGGGCTATCTCGCGCTCGATTGGGTGACGATGGGACAAATTTTGTCCACGCCGATGATTGTGATTGGGGCAGCCTTAATGATTTTTGCGTATAAAAAACATGAAAAATTATCTTGAACTTTTAAACAAATTGCTCACCGAAGGCGTGCAAAAAGGCGACCGAACAGGAAACGGGACGTTGTCGATTTTTGGGCATCAAATGCGTTTTGATTTGGCGGCGGGTTTTCCACTGATTACCACTAAAAAAGTGCATTTGAAATCGATTATTCATGAGTTGTTGTGGTTTTTGAATGGCGATACGAATAACAATTTGCTCGAAGAAAAAGGCGTTTCAATTTGGCGCGAATGGAGTGACGAAAACGGCGAATTAGGCGCGATTTATGGCAAACAATGGCGTTCATGGGAAACACAAAATGGCGAAACCATTGACCAAATTTCTCAAATCATCGAGCAACTAAAAACCAATCCAAACAGCCGCCGCATTATCGTTTCAGCGTGGAATGTTGCCGATTTACCTGACGAAAAAATCAGCCCGCAAGAAAACGTCAAAAATGGCAAAATGGCTCTCGCACCATGTCATGCGTTTTTTCAGTTTTATGTGGCGAATAACAAACTTTCTTGCCAACTTTATCAACGTAGTTGTGACACGTTTATCGGCGTGCCGTTTAACATTGCCAGTTATGCGTTGCTGACGATGATGATTGCTCAACAATGTGATTTAGAACTCGGCGAATTCATTTGGACGGGCGGTGATGTGCATTTGTATTTGAATCATCAAGAGCAAGCTAAAATCCAATTACAGCGAACACCACGCGCTTTGCCAACGATGAAAATCAAACGCAAACCCGATTCAATTTTTGATTACGCTTACGATGATTTTGAACTAATCGGCTACGATGCCGATACTCATATTTCTGCCCCAATTGCTATTTGAGAAATTTGTTTGTGATGATTACTTTCTGCCGATTATTTGTTGTTTTTCTGCTGCTTTTATTAGCGGGTTGCGCGTCTGAACCCGTTATTCGTCCAAGCAAACCTTATCCAACTGACACGGGTCGAACTCCTGATTATACGGAAGCTCGTCCAATTGTGGGTGTTTATGCAAATCAGCCTTCTGTTAGTGCATTTGTCCAACACATGGTTCACGATTACGGTTTTTCAGAAGATTATTTGAATAATTTGTTTTCACAAGCAAACAAACTCGATTCCGTTTTACGTTTAGAAGTTGATCCATTTGTGCCGCCAAAACCAAAATATACAGGACCTACTTCGTCTGAACCTGTTGTGCCACCAAAACCAAAAGTAACAGCGGGTTGGTCAAGTTATCGCAAACAATTTATGGATGACGCGCATATCAATAACGGTGTGACTTTTTGGCGTGCGAATGCCGAAGCCTTGCAACGTGCCGCACAAACGTATCACGTTGATCCTGAATATATCGTTGGAATTATCGGCGTGGAAACATATTTTGGGCGCAATGTCGGAAAAACAAATACTTTTGATGCGTTAAGTACATTGTCATTTTTTACGATTCGTCGTGCCGAATACTTCACCAAAGAGCTTGAAAACTTTTTGTTGATGTCTAAAGAAGAAAATTTAGAACCGCGTAAAATTATTGGCTCTTGGGCGGGGGCGTTAGGTTTAGGTCAGTTTATGCCAAAAAGTTTTCGCAAATTAGCGGTTGATTTTAATGGCGATGGTAAACGCGATTTGTGGAATTCTGAAGATGCGATTGGCAGTGTCGCGCATTATTTTAGTAATTCGGGTTGGAAATTTAATCAACTTGTTGCTACGCCAATAAATGGAGATGTTGATGCGGAATATATTATTTTGGGAACCGATGGCGGAAATCAATTTTGGGCAGTCGGTGATAATTTTAAAACCATCAAAAAATACAATAGCAGCAACAAATATGCGATGGCGGTGCATCAGCTCGGTCAAGCGATTAAACAACGTTATTTAATGTCAAAATGAATCGAATTTGTCTGTATTTTGTTATCTTATTTTCTTTATTAGTTTCAACACTCAGTTTTAGCGCAACGTTGCCGACAAACAGCGAAGCAATTTCTGCCGAATTTATTCAACATAAAATTGCAGATTTGAATGCTCGCCAAGGTTTAGATGAAGCTGTAAAAGCCGCAATTTTAAAGCAATATCAAGCTGCATTAGATAATTTAACAAGTAATACTCAGGCTATCGCACAAATTGAGAATTTTACTGCCGCGCTACATCAAGCACCTTCAAAAATTAAACTTTTACAAAAAGAAATTGAACAAGCCTCCTCGCTTAAATCTAATAGTAAACAAAAAATTGAAGATTTTCGACAAATTCCGGTCGAAGAGTTAGAGCAACGTTTAATTATAGAAAAAAACAAAATCAGCCAACTTGATGAACAATCGAAAAAATTGGAAGCGGATTTAGCCTTACAAAATAACCGCCCAATGTTAATTCGAGAAGAAACAAATGCTGCCCAACAGCAAATCGAAGACGCTCGCAAAAAACTTGAATTCTCTGGCACGACGATTTCTAAACTCGAAATCGAAGCGCAACAACTGTATTTCAAAACGCTTATTGAAACGAAAATTACAGAATTAAAGCTGCTTGATGTCGAAGCAATCAGTCAGCCAGCACGACTTGAGTTATTAAAAACACAATTTCAATTACTTGATATTCAAAAAAATTCCCTCGCCCCCATTGTCGCAACAATTGAAAATTTGGCTTTTGATTTGCGAGAACAAGAAGCAAAAAAAATGGAGGATTCATTAAGTAAAACGGAAAAGGAAATTGAAAATAAGCATCCTTTAATTCAGCAATATACTCGTGAAAATATTAAATATAGCCGGGACTTGCAAGCAGTTACAGCAAAAATCGAACAAGTCAGTGACCAAAAAACACAAGTTGAAACTAAAAATACTGACATTGAAAATGAATTTAAAAGTGCAGAGAAAAAAATCAGTTTAGCGAGTTTAAGCCCAGCATTAGGAAAAATTTTGCGTGAACAACGCCGCAGTTTAGCGAATCAAAATGAAGATCAAAAAGAATCTTCTAAACTTCAAAATGAAATTGAATTAACCAGTTTAGAGCAGTTCAAAATAGAAGATAAGCAAAAATCGTTGCTAAATTTAGATACTTTTTTGAAACAAATGATGGCAACACAAGTTGAATTCACATTGTCATTTGAACAGCGCATGATGATTCAAGCTGAATTGCGTATGTTGTTAAATAATCAAAAAGAATTACTCAATAAACTTGCGTTAGCAGATGCGACATATTTGCGAACACTAGGCGATTTAGATTTCACTCGTCAAAAAATGCTCACGCAAGCTAGAAAATTTGCTGTGTATTTAGACGAGCGTTTGCTATGGGTGCAAAGTTCCGAACCCGTTAATTTAGATATATTTTCGGGGCTTTCTCATTCATTACAGTGGTTATTTTCACCCTCAAATTGGCTGGAAGCTGGACGCGAAACATTAAATGCGATTCAAAATAATCGTGTAATTTTTAGTAGCGTTATTGGTTTCTTATTTTTCTTGATTCGATTGAAAAATTGGGCGAGTAATCGTTTAAAAATCAATGCAACAGAATTAAATCATTGGCGTAATGTTCATTTTTACAGCACATTACAAGCTCTTATTTATCAGGTTTTATTTATTTTACCTGCGCCAATTATCGTTTATTTATTCGGGCTTTTTTTTACAATTAGTCGTTCAACAGATTTTACTTTCGCATTAGGATCTGGATTACAGAGTGCGGCAATTTCATTGTTTGTTTGGCAGTTTTGTTATTCTATTTTTGCAATCAATGGTATTGCTAGACGACATTTTCAATGGCATAAAAAAACCGTACTTTTATTTCATACACATTCAGCATGGTTGCGGTTTGTGATTGTCCTCGCTGTTTTTTTTGTTAATGCAACGCGCGTTTCTGAAGTTTCAGAGTATAGCGATTCACTGGGTAGATTAGCGTTAATTGTTATGTTTATTGCTTTAGCTGTTTTTATGGTGAAACTTTTAAAGCACAATTTATGGCAAATTTGGTTAAAAAACCATTTCCCGCGTTTACGTTATGTCGCTTTCGCGCTAATTATTGCAGTGCCAGTCATGATTATTGGCTCTACAATCATGGGATATTATTCAAGTGCGTTAGAATTGCAGGAAAAATTGATTAGCAGTTTTCGATTACTAATGTTAATCGTAGTTGCACATGAAATGGTATTGCGTTGGCTGACGTTGATAAATCGCCAGTTAGCGTTAAAGAATGCTCAACAACAAAATGAATTACACGATAAACATATATTAGAAAATGAAGCGTTGCTCGACATTCCAAAAATAAACGCCCAAACTCGAAAATTATTACACGTTACACTGGCTTTTATCGTGATTTTTGGATTTTGGGTAATTTGGAAAAATCTTTTACCGGCATTTTCATTTTTAGATCATATCGTTCTTTGGCAGCATAAAGTTATTGTCGAAAATCAAGAAAGTTATCAACCAATTACACTCACGAATTTACTGTTTGCGAGTTTGTATTTTTTTATTGCGATTGTGGCGGTAAGAAATTTTTACGGTGTATTGGAATTATTAGTATTTCGTCGCTGGGAAATTGAAGTCGGTAGCCGTTATGCGACCAACCAATTAGCAAAATACTTTTTTGTTACGATAGCCTTTATCAGCATCGCCAATGAACTCGGTGGAAGTTGGTCGCAAGTACAATGGCTTGTTGCGGCATTAGGCGTAGGGTTAGGATTTGGTTTACAGGAAATTTTCGCAAATTTAGTTTCCGGCATTATTTTATTATTTGAGCGTCCGATTCGAGTCGGTGATGTCGTAACAATTGGTGACTTAACAGGTTCAGTTTCTCGTATTCAAATGCGAGCCACAACGCTCATTGACGTGGAACAACGTGAATTGATTGTCCCTAATAAAACATTCATTACCAGCCAACTTACAAATTGGACGTTAAGTAATACGACAACGAGAATTGTCATTCCAATCGGAATTGCATTTGATTCGGATGTCGAATTTACTCACGATTTGATGTTACAAATTGTGAAAGAAACACCGCAGGTTTTAGAAGAACCTGCGCCATGTGTGTTATTTATTGGGTTTGGTGAAAGTTCATTAAATTTCTCAATTTGTGCATTTGTTAACGAACCTACGCTCCGATCATTTGTCATTCATGATTTAAATATGCGCTTAGAAAAATCGTTACGAGAAAATAAAATTAAAATTCCTTATCCTCAACGAGAAGTTCACATTAAAGACAGTCAGCAATAATTAAAACAAAAATACGATTATTTATTTGCAACCCCAAAAATTACAATAAACAATAAGATGGAACCCAACTTTTTTTCATCATGTAATCTGGCACTTTGTTAAAATCAAATTCTTCGCCATCTTGAATCATTTTTCTCACGTCAAACAACTGCCCAACTTCAGGAATATCATTGAAAAATAACGTGTAAAAAGGTTGTACTAATTTTTTAGCCACCTTAATTCCTATCATTCCAATGAAATTACGTCGCTGTCCAACGTGAGCGATTTCATCAATTGTAATTTCGTCCAGCAATTCTTTTAAACGATCGCGCACTTCCGGTTCGTCAGCTAACACATCATCGAACAATTTGTGTAAATGAAAGTAAAACGTAACGCCCATCAATTCCGTTACAAACGCCGGTGTGTCAATTAGAATCCCCGGAAATTTTGGAAATTGTTCATACATTTTTTCTTTCCAAGGCGACAAAGGTACCCATTCGACTTTATCCAAACCGCACGTTTTTAACATTTCATCAAATAATCGAACGTGGCAAAACTCTTCCGCTAAATGAATTCGACTGATTTTATCTTCAAGTGTTTTGCAGTGTTCCATTCTCGGAGCTACATCCCACGCGCCTTTAATTCCCACCCATTCGTGTCTCGCAAATTTATAAATGCCTGTTAGCATCAATGTCATTTTGTCTAATGATTCTGGATTGTCTTGCATTTCAACATAATTACGATAAAACGCTTCGGGATTCGCTAATGGCGTGCGTAATTTAACGGGATTGTTTTGAAAAAAAACAAGTTTCTCACGTTTAACAGCTAAATCGCGGTCTTCTTCTAATAATTCACCACCATGCTGTTGTGTAAATTCCCAATAATTATCAAAGTTTTCTTTGCGTTGTTGCGCGGTGGACGGTGAAAAAATAGAACGATATTTGGTTGTGACTGTCATTGTGATGAAATCCAAATTAGAATAAAAAAAACGGCCGATTGTATAGCACTAAAATCAATTATGTTATTTTTTTTGTACGACCATAACGATGCGGAAAATCTGTTTTTTAAACCGCTTTAAGTATTGCTGATTACTTTGGTTGCCCAATTGATACTTTCAATGTAAATTTCACCAATTATTTTCTGGTCAACATTAGAAAAGGTAATCGCACCTGTTTCCCAATGTTCATAACTTAATACGCAATTTAACGCTTCGCCACCAATTCCGTTATGTTTTAAAATTGCCTCTGTAACGTCATCGCCAAGTGGTAATTGTTCAAGTGCTTCATCCAGTGAAATATCTAAAATGCTGTCTAATGACGAAAGCATACCAATTAAAAAGAAATTTTCTGTTTTTTGTCCGATAGCTTTGGCGAGTAATTCGCACATTTTTCCGCGAATTAACGCATTTTGCATAACAACAACGGGCTTATCTGATAACGATGACAACATCAAAATGTTAATCCAACGTTTTAATTCATTCATGCCTAGATATGAAACAGCTTGATTGATAGAGTTGATTTTGGATGGAAGCGAAAAAAATGCTGAATTGATGTAATGCAATAATTTGTAACTTAGTCCCACATCTTCAGAAATCACGTTCGTTAATTCATCAAATTCAACAGTTGGATTATTGATTGTTGTTAATAAACGAATGGCGGCGAGTTGATTTACTCCCATTCGTTTGCCTTCAACTAAATTGGGTTTACTGAAAAAGAAACCCTGAAAATAGTCACAACTTAATTCAAGTAAATACTGGTATTCAGTGTAGGTTTGGACGTTTTTAACCAAAACTTTTAAGTCATAAACGCTAAGTTGAGCAATGGCATCACGAACTTTTGTTCCCCCCATTTCTGAAATATCTAATGTAACCATGTTGATAAATTCAACAACTGGTTTTAATTCTTCAGTAAAAACAAAATCTTCTAATGCAATTAAATAGCCTTTTTCTGACATTTCCTGCAAATTATTGATAATGCGCCAATCAATTTTTACGTCACCTAATACACAAATCACAATTTGTTCTTTTGGTAATAATAACGGCGTTTTATCTAAGATATTTTGCGTTCCGAAATTGATAAAAGCACGATTTTCATCAACGATATTTTTAATGCCTACGTTTAAAATCGTATCGATGATAATTTGATTAGCTTCATTTTTGCTATTTGAATTTAATCCCTGTTGACGAAATAAAAGCTCATAAGCGTAAATGTTAAGTTTTTTGTCGAGAATTTGTTGCCGTCCAATAATAAAATCTGTCATATCATTTCACTTTAAAGGTTATAAAAATAAATTAAACACCCACACAAATGTGAGGTATTCATTCGTAGTATATATTACTACGGATAAGCGTTTGTAATTCAGTCGCGTTTTAAAAATCAATGTTTCACCTGTTACACTATCAATGCTTTTTTATTAAAGGAAAAGCGAGAGGCTTTTTTAAATTTTAACAATGAGGTGTTTTATGTCAAAAGTTCTCAATGAAGTTTTACTTGCTAACCGTAGTTATGTCGCTGGTTTTGAAAAAGGTGATTTAGCTATGCCGCCTGCACGTCAATTTGCAATTTTGACTTGCATGGATGCGCGTTTAGATCCGGCTAAATATGCAGGTTTGAGCGAAGGCGACGCGCACGTTATTCGTAATGCCGGTGGTCGAGCAAGCGATGATGCGATTCGTTCACTCGTGATTTCTTACAAATTACTCGGCACAAAAGAATGGTTTGTGATTCATCACACGAATTGCGGTATGGAAACATTCACAGACGACATAATGCGTAATTTACTTTCAACCAGTTTGAAAACCGCTTCTATCGATGAAAATGGTTGGCATGATTGCTGTGAAGGCGGCGGTTCACATGAAGCAAAACATATTGCATGGCTCACAATTAGTGATTTGGCACAAAGTGTTGTCGAAGATGTAACACGCATTAAAAATCATCCACTTGTCCCTTCAGATATTCCTGTTTATGGTTATATTTACGACGTTAAAACAGGTGGGTTAATTGAAGTACCTGAAGCCACGAAAATTGGCGCGGTAAATTAAATAAAACGTCGCTCACGCTTTATATAAACGTGAGCGATTCAGGCAAATCCACCAATTTAAAAATAAAAAAGGGGCATTTCACCTATTTTTATCAGTTAACACTTACTTTTAAATTTTAAAAAGTTTTATTTATCATAAAGATAATAAAAATTTTAAATTGGCATATTTATCGCTGTATGCTAATCGAAAGCGTTTTCAACTGTTGGTTAGATGCTTTAAGTTTTATTAACAAAGCCGTTTAAAAGAGGTTATTTATGCAAAAAAATCATGGATTTACGACGTTATCAAATTTCAATTCGCTATTTGACGATTTTAATTCAATGTTTAATTTCAATTCATTTTCGTTTTCTTATCGAAAATACACACCGCCCGTTACAACGACTAAGGGGGCGGATGTTAACTTAGGCGTTGGTCTGTCTTATACAGTTAAAAACAACGGATTGAATATTCATGGCAATACCGGTTTTGAAAAAGTAACGATTTCTCAAAATGTAAGTGGTATCAAAATAGATTCTGCTGTGGAATCCGTTACTTTCAAAGGCGTTAATTTTAATTCGGGATTGCTTGTTTCTTCACAAGGTAGCCTTGCTATCAATTCAACATCTGGAAATCTAGCGACATTAAATTTAACTGCGAATCATAATGAATCGTTAAATTTCAGTAACGCGGTTGGAACGGCAACGCTTGATAGTTCTGGAAATGGCATTTTTAATTTGTCTCAAATTCAATTAGATAAAAATCAAAATTATGCTGTTTTAAACAATGATTTGATTGTTTATGGTAATTCTGGACAAGAAAAAGTCACGCTCGGTCATGATATAACAGGCGTGTCGGTTTCTAATATGGTTGAAACGGTAGCGATTGACGGAAATTTCAAAGACTATTCCTATGATGTTCAAGGTGGAACCGTTGTTGTCAGCAGTATTTCTAATGGAAATGATGTAGCGTTTATTGATGTAAATAGTGGCTCGACAGGTACTCAAATTCAATTTGCCGATAAAACACTGAATGCGACATGGGAAACCAACGGTTCATTTGGACGCTGGAGCTATTGGAACGTTGTTGTCACAGATCCGACTACACCTGCTGCATCGACTATCATTTCTGGAGGCTCAAATTTGCCTTATGTGATTGATTTCAGTCAAACTAATTTAGGGGGTTATCTTTCTGATGTGGAAGCTGTTGTTAAAACTGCATTGGATAATATCGGACAATATGTAAAAAGTACCGTGCCATTTAATTTGCAAGTTTTAACAGAGCAGACTTCATCAAGAACATTGGCGGAAACGAGTGCGTCTATGGTTACTGTAGCGGGACAAAATGGCGTAACACAAGCGACCACTTTTGTTGCTGAAGCTACTTCTGGAACAAACTCGAATGGCTCATCATCTGATGCAACGCTTTATATCAACTTAGCCAATCTAAACAAAATGGCATTTGATGGTACGCCCGCTGCAAATCAATATGATTTAACAAGTATTGTCACGCACGAAATTTTGCATGGTTTAGCATTTACTGGAAATCTCGAATCAGCGGGCGCGAGAACGGCTTACGATTCATTAGTGACACTGCAAAATAATTCGCCTGTTTTCACTGGTTCTCATGCTGAGGCATTAAACGGTAATGCGCCTATTTTGTTAGATTCTGCAAGTGCTGGTGATGGTTCTGCGTATTATCATGTTGTGAATGCAAATGATTTGATGGCGGATTCCATTGGAAAAGGAGAAGTGCGAACGATTTCATCATTAGATGTCGCGATGCTTCAGGATATGGGGCTAACAATTGTTGGCACGCCGCCTACAACAATCGCTTAAATTTTTCTTGCCCACAGTAAAACAATGCGTGTTTTTTTAGCTTATTTGGGAATGGTTTTATTGTGGGCGACGACACCGCTAGCAATTAAATGGAGCGTCAATGGAATGGGTTTTTTGTGGGGCGTAACGTCACGCATGACTATTGGCGCATTTTGCATGGTGGCATTATTGTTATTTTTCAAAAAACGTTTGCCTTTAACACGCTCGGCTTTATTAACGTATATCGCGGTTGCTGTCCAAATTTATGGTGCAATGACCGTTGTTTATTGGGCAGCTCAATTTATTCCATCCGGTTGGATTTCAGTAATTAGTGGTTTAACACCTCTCGTTACTGCTATTTTTGCAGCGATTTGGTTACATGAACGCAGTCTAACGATAGGGAAAATTCTTTCATATCTTATTGGAATTCTTGGATTATCGATTATGTTTGGTTCTGCGGGAGAATTTAGTTCAACGGCGATACTGGGCATTTTTGGGGTATTAGGCTCTATTTCGTTGCAAGCGATTAGTGCTATAGGTATCAAAAGAATTCGCGCTCAACTGCCTGTTTTGACACAAGTCACGGGTGGTTTGTTATTGGCGATGCCGCTTTATTTTGTGACATGGGATACATTCGACGGACAAGTTCCTTTGCAATTCTCATTGACCACGTTTCTTTCGGTATTATATTTAGGTGTGATTGCCACGCCAGCGGGATTTTTGCTGTATTATTATTTGTTGTCACAACGTTCAGCAACTCAAGTTTCACTTGTCACACTTGCATCACCAGTGCTTGCGCTTTGGTTAGGGCATTACGCCAATTACGAACCGATGACATTGCAAATTATCATTGGCACTACATTGATTTTATTAGCATTAGTGATACACAATTTTTTTGATCGGTTTATAAAAACGCACAAAAAAATTATCGTTTAGAATTAGCAAAACACATCCAAGATTTTCAAAATTTTGAATTCTTAATTTTTCGATAGGTCATTTTGGGAAGTTCATATTGAATGTTTTAACAAAATATATTGTGAAAGAAATTCTAAAAGGCGCATTTATCGCCTTAGTCTTACTTTTGACGTTATTTAATTTATTTACGCTGACCGACGAATTGAAAGATGTCGGTAGAGGTTCTTATAATTTAACCGCCGTTTTCACTTATCTTGCACTGACTTCGCCACGAGTGTGTTATGAATTAGTGCCGGCTTCCGCGTTACTGGGTAGTTTATTTGTGTTAGGCGCAATGGGAAACCAGCGGGAATTGATTGCGATGAGAGCGGCGGGGGTATCGGTTTTTGGTATTATTCAATCTGTTTTAGTGGCAGGTGTCATTTTAGCGATATTTTCAATTTTTATCGGCGAATTGATTGCACCAACGACGGAAGCAAAAGCGCAATTACTTAAAGCTACGGCTCAGAATCAGCCGCTTGTTTCAAATGCTCGTTACGGTCTCTGGTTACGCGAAGGTAGCAAATTCATTAACGTTCGTAAATTGGAAAATAATGGCGAATTAGCAGACATTAGTATTTATGAATTGAATAATCAGGCACGGCTACAAAGTGTTACGCACGCTGAAAAGGCGATTTATTTACAAAATGAACAATGGCGTTTAGAAAATTTGAAACAATCACAAATATCCATTCAGCAAATGCAGGCAAACTCTCAAACAGCACAAATCTGGCAAACGACGATTGCGCCAGATTTGGTAAAAATTGCGGTGGTCAATCCGGATAATTTATCGTTACTTGATTTGGCGCAATATGTTCAGTTTTTGAAAAACAACCAACAAAAATCTCAAACATTTGAATTCGCTTTTTGGGGGCGGGTCGTAAATCCATTGGTTACATTTGTTATGTTACTGGTTGCAACGCCTTTTATAATTGGTGTTAAACGCGGTATCAACGTTGGAAGTCGCATGATGATTGGTGTTGTGATTGGAATGAGTTTTAATATTTTGGATAAAATTTTTGGTCACATAGGTTTAATTTATGATTTCAATCCATTTTTAATGGCAATTTTTCCAAGTTTATTCGTCAGTGGATTGAGTTTTTATGCTTTGCGCTATAATCTGAACAACGTATGAATGTCGCCCCTAAATATAAAATAAAAAAACATTCATTTTTATCCGCAAATACTCCTTTTTTAAAAAATGCAAATTCATTTAAAAACATTAGGTTGTCGATTAAACGAAGCCGAATTAGAAACTTGGGCGCAAGCCTTTCAAGCACAAGGACATTCGATTACACGCGATATTTTAACCGCGCAATTAGTGGTCATAAATTCTTGTGCAGTGACACAAGATGCCGCTCGAAAATCCCGTCAATTGATTCGTCGCATTCATCGTGAAAATCCTCATGCAAAATTGGTGGTTAGCGGGTGTTATGCCACTTTAAATACGGATGAAGCACAATCTCTTTTAGGTGTTGATTTAGTCGTTAGCAATAAAGATAAAGAAAATTTGGTTGAAAAAGCATTAAGCGAATTGAACTTTGACACCATGCCAGCAATGGCAACTGAACCCGCTGAAATCGCATTATTTACACGCGGTCGGCAACGTGCTTTTGTGAAAGTACAAGATGGTTGCCGTTATCGCTGTACATTTTGTATTGTAACTGTTGCGCGAGGTGAAGAAACCAGCCGCTCCATTTTTGATGTAGTTTCAGAAATCAATACGTTGCACGCGCAAGGCATCAATGAAGTGATTTTAACGGGCGTTCATTTAGGCGGTTATGGTAGCGATAATAACGAAAATATCGTTTCCTTAATTCAAGCTATTTTGACACAAACCCAAATTCCCCGTTTACGATTAGGTTCATTGGAACCGTGGGAATTAAATGATGAGTTTTTTGAATTATTTACTAATTCACGTTTGATGCCGCATTTACATCTACCATTGCAAAGTGGTTCGGATTCCGTTTTGAAACGTATGGCGCGGCGTTGTAAAACGGATGAGTACGCGCAAATGTTAAAGCGATTGCGTCAAATTCCGAACTTCAACATCACGACAGATATTATTGTTGGCTTTCCAAATGAAACGAATGAAGAATGGCAAGAAAGTTTTGAATTTATTAAGCAATGTGGTTTTGGGCATATTCATATTTTCACTTATTCGCCGCGCGAAGGCACAAAAGCTGCGACGTTACCAAATCCCGTTTCGCATGAAATCAAAAAACAACGCAGTGAACAATTACATCGTTTAGCTGAAGAAATGAAACAGATGTTTTATCAACAAAATATTGGACAAACTCTTGATGTTTTATGGGAAGGTCAGCGCGAAGAGTTGGAAAATGGTAACGTGAAAATCTTTGGTTATACGCCTAATTATTTACGAGTAGCGCGGGAAATAAATAAAAATGAATCTCTGGAAAATCACATTACAACATTCCAATTGAATGATTGACATCCACCGCTACTAAAAACCCATGGAAAGTATCTATTCACACCGTCAACACAGAAGCTATGAAAGTTTTACTCTGCTCTTGTGTGCGTTTAAAGTCTGGCTGTTTTATAAAGCCACTAAGCGTAACGAATTTTTTAACGTGAAACTTGGTTTTCGTTCCACGAAAAGCATTCTACATGAATAATAACTTAATACAAAAAAATAGATTATATTGATAATCATAGATTAAAGTGAGCGGTTACTTACCCTTAAAGCCTCGCCGTTCAGGGCGCGGCTTTAAGGGCTAAAATCGTAAAAAGTAGTTGTGACAAACCGTACGCCTAAGTTTTAAAACATTTTTCACAAACGGCATCATCCAGTTACTTTTTCGCTAAAAGTTGCAAGGCTAGCCACCGCCAGCCGTAAAATTTCGCCAGTAAAAAACTGCCGATTAAAATCAATAAAAAATTCACACTCATCAATCCGATCCATGGCGGAATGGTTTGTTTTAAAACCCAATTTTGCGAAATACTCAGCAAATTTCCATAACTGAAATAAATCAAAAAACCCACTAACATATTGCCGTAAATTCCACCGCGTGGTGATAACTCCGCAAGTGGCACGGCAATAAATCCCAGTAATAAAATGCCCAATGGCACAGCAAAACGGCGTTGTATTTCAGCCGCATCAATACTTGTTCCCGATTGCCATAATTCGACAAACGATGTCGCCTGTTTAGCAATAATCAATGGCGACACTTTAGTATCAATTCTTACCGCGTAATCGTCGAAACGTTCAATGGCATAATTTAGCTCCCCCGCTTTGCCTTGAACCCGTTCACCATTTTTCAAAACCATATATTGTCCATCTTCTAAATCCATCAGTTTTCCGGATTCGGCGTTGATAATCGCAACAGAATCGGCTTGTCGATGCTGAACAAAAACATGGTGTAATTGTTTATGATCATCAATATTTTCAACATAAAAAACAATATCGCCGTGACTGTATTCGCTAAATTTTCCCGCCACCAATCCGCGCAAATCAGCAGATTCTTGGTCATGATGTGTTCGCGCTTCAATTTGACTTTCCGCCCAAGGCGAAATGGTTAACGATAAACTTGTAGCGAACAAACTTAATGGCACTAAAACCAAAAAAACCGCGCGGTAAATTGTCCAAATTCCGCCACCCGCAGATGAAATGGCTGCCATTTCTTGGTCACGATACATTCGCCCTAAAACCATTAACACCGCCATAAACGTGGCTGCAGGTAAAAATGTTACGCACGCAATTAACATTTTTAAACTCAAAATCACAAATAACGTATCACTCGCAATTTGTCCTTCGATTACTTGATCAAGCACTCGAAGAAATTTTCGGCTTACAATGATTACGACTAACACAGACAAAACAGCGGATAACGTTTTTGTTAAATCGCGCATAATCATTTTGTTTATTACACTAATCAAAAACTACACTCCTGCAAAAAAGATTTAATTATAGTATCGTTGCTTTTTTAAAAACTATTCAAGCCATAAAATCATGACAAAAAATTGCCCTTGTGGTTCAACGCTTTTTTATGCGGATTGCTGCCAACCTTTTCACGATAATAAAACCTTGCCTAGAACTGCTGAAGCCTTAATGCGTTCACGTTACAGCGCGTATGTGTTGCAAAATACCGAGTATCTATTGGCAACGTGGTACAAATCAACCCGCCCAAAACATCTCGATTTTTCAGATGAAAATGTAAATTGGCAAAACTTAGAAATTTTACATACCAAAAAAGGCAGCGCGAAAGATGACAAGGGGAGGGTAGAATTTAATGCGTTTTATGTTCAAGATGGAGAATCACGGCTGATACACGAAATCAGCCGTTTTAAAAAAATTGATGGTCGTTGGTTTTATATCGATGGCGTTTTAGATTAGTCGAATTTATTTGGCAACCAACCGTTATTCACGCAATCTCGAAAACACCACGCAGGGGTTGTTTCGGTTTTGTAACTCCAGAAAAACCAACCTTGATATTTTTCAAATGTCGCCAACTGTGCAGCGGCATAGCCACGGTAAGCAACATTCATTTGGAAATCGTCCATTTTTTCAAGCGCGTGGTTAAACGGTCCCTCTGCCCAAAGCGAAACAACTTTTAAATCTAAACCTAAACTCCACTCGCCTAAAAAGGTAGGTAATTTTAATTCGGTAATAATTCCATCGGCTTCATGTTTCCATTCGCCGGTGGCTTTATGTATATGCGTATAAATATCGGAGTTGATGTCGGTACGATCAAAACATTGGTAACGGTGAATATCAAAAATAACATTTTGATATTCTGGCTCTAGCATAAAACCAATATATTCTCGGAATGATCGAAACCCGTCATGGAAAATAACAGCGACTTTATCGGAGCAATGTTGACGAATTTTGTGATAAGCCAATATGTTGTAATTTTTTAAATAATCGGTCGGTACATCCCAACGCGGTTCATTTAAAACTTCAATTCCGTGCAATGCTGGACGATGGCAATAGCGTTCGGCAAGCCGCTCCAAAACAGATAAAGAATGTTCTAAGTACAATTCTTTTGTGTGCCATTCGCAAATATCTTTAATGCCGCCATTGTCAAATCCATTTTGGCAACCTGCTCCAGCGTGTAAATCTAGGATAATGTTTAGACCAAATTCTTTCGCCCAATCAAACGCTTGATCTAAAATTTCGATTCCACCCACGACAAACGGATATTGATTTTCACCATAACGGCGATGGTAAGGATAATCTGCGCCAAAAATCCAATGTCCAATAGGAATACGAACAGCGTTAATACCATGTTTAGAAAGCCATTCAAAATCGTCACGAACAATAAAACTGTTCCAATGTGCTTTTAAAATTGCGTCGGCATCTTCGCCCAATTCGGCGCAAAAAGTTGTCTCATCAGTAGCTTCTAAGCCTTCAAAAATACTCGGTGTCATCCATTTTTCTAACACCAACCAACCGCCTAAATTTACACCGCGTAATTTTTTACCGCGTGCTTGTTCTATTTTTTGTTTCATTTAAGATTCCTCTTTTAATTCAATATGAAAACCAACATATTCTATTGCGCCCCGATTCTTTTGCGACATATAAAGCACTGTCTGCGTGATTTAATACTATTTCACCATCTGTATTATTAACAGAAAGTAATGCTGCACCGATGCTTACCGTAATATGAACATTTCCTTTTGTGTGTTCAATGCTCATTTCTGAAACTTGTTGTCGTAACCGTTCCGCCACAATTTGAGCATCATCTTGATTCGTACTCGGTAATAAAATCGCAAACTCTTCACCACCTAAACGTGCTGGTACATCAATATGTCGAGAATGATTTTTTACTATTTCCGAAAATTCCTTTAATACTTCATCGCCTGTCGCGTGTCCATAAACATCATTCACTCGCTTGAAAAAGTCTAAATCCAACATCAATAATGCCGCCGTTCCACCTAACCGTAAAATTCGACCGGATTCTTGTTCTAGTCGTTCCAAAAAAACACGTCGATTAAATAAACCCGTTAAAGGATCTGTATTTGCGAGTAATTGTAATTTTTCTTCCAAAAGTTTTCGATCCGTAATATCTTCTTTAATACCAATAAAATTTGTAATTTCACCCGACGTATTTTTTACCGGTGCAATACACAATTCTTCATGATATAAACTGCCGTCTTTGCGTTTATTGATGATTTCACCGCGCCAATTTTTTCCTTCTAGCAACGCACACCACATCTCTTGATAAAACTCTTTATTTTGCATTTCCGATTTAACAAGTTCGTTTGGTTTTCTGCCTATTGATTCATCTAATTCAAAACCTGTTAAACGGCTAAAAGCAGGATTTGCCCATAAGATTTTTGCATCTTTATCCGTAATCACAATGCCATTTCCTGCGGCTTTTAAGGCGGCGACTAATAATTTGTTATGCGATTCCATTTCAACACGAAGCAGCGCGTAACGAATTACTCGTGCTAAACCATCAAAACCAAAATCGCCTTTCACCATATAATCGGTTGCGCCTGCTTTTAATGCTAACAATGAAAAATTGGTGTCGCATCGCCCTGTGAGTACAACAATTGGAATGTTTGCCGCAAGTTTACGCATAATTTCTATTGTTTCTAATCCTTCTGAATCCGGCAATGATAAATCTAATAACACCAAATCAAAATGCGAATGGCTTAAAATTTGTTTTGCGATAGCTAACGATTCAACCCAAGTGACTTCAAAATTTATTTCTTGTGTTTGCCTCAAAGCTGTTTTCACGAGTAACGCATCACCTGCTTCATCCTCAACAAGCAAAATACGAATAATAATCGGGTTCATTTTTTTGTTGCCTTTTTTATTTTTCCACAGGGAATAACAATCTAAATGTCGTTCCTATTTCAAGTTCTGACTCAACTAAAATATGTCCATGTGCATGATGTATCATTCCACTGACCGTTGATAATCCAAGTCCGGTTCCTTCACCTTCTTTTTTTGTTGTAAAAAACGCATCAAAAATTTTGGCAATAATTTTACTGTCAATGCCACTTCCACTATCTGAGACGCTTAATTCAATAAAATCGCCTTCAGCCGCCATTAAGCAAGCGGTACATCGCTGTGTTTGCATTTTAACTTTTTCGAGTTTCACTTTAATTACTCCGCCGTTTATTTTCATGGCATCGCGGGCATTCACTAATAAATTTGTCATAATTTGATGCAAATCAATAGCAGAAATTGAAATATCTATCGCGTCATTTAATGCTAATTCTATTTTAAATTTATTGGTCAATCCCGCTTGTACCATATCAATAACTTCTCGAATTACTTTGGATGTGGATTCATTTTTGAGTAATTCATTCTCTTTGCTTTCTGTATTTTGGCGGCAATAGTTCATCATTTTGGCGATAAGTTCCACAGCACGATAACTCGCAATTTCAACTTGATGCAAATTATGTATCAATTCATTTTTTAATTTATCATCCGAAATATCTTCGCTAATTATTTTATTTAACTCGGTATAACCCAAAATGCCAGTCAGCATATTGTTAAAATCATGACCGATGCCGGCTGCAAGTCGTCCAATACTATCAATTTTTTGCATTTGAATGATTTGTTCTCGGTGAATTTTATCGCGTTTTTGTAGTTCTATTCGTTCGGTAATGTCATGCAAAAATACAAACCAAGTGCCATCGTTCAACGTAGAGTGCGAAGCGGTAATTTCAGCTAACCAAATTGAACCATCTTTTCTACGCTGTTCAATTTCAAATGTTTTCCCCGCATCTTGAATAATATGATCAAATTGCTGACAACTTAATGCAAAATTATCACTCAATTTTAAAATGTTCATTCTTAGCAATTCTTCTCGACTGTGTCCAGAAAGTAAACAATAACCATCACTTACATCTAAAAAATCCCCTTCACTTGTGATTCGGCAAAATCCATCGGTCGTTTCAATTGCGGCTTCATACAATGCCGCCCGTTTTTGCATTTCTAATTCACGCTTCTTTTTTTCCGTAATATCTAAACCCACCATGGCATATTTATAATGCGTTTCCATGCCATTATTTTTGTAAAAAATAGGAAAAATAATGGTTTGCATCCAATAATAATCACCGGTTTTTTGACAATTACAAATTTCCCCTGACCAAATTTCGCCACTTTTAATTGTTGCCCATAAATTAAGATAGAATTCCTTTGTATGTATGCCGGACTGAAGCATTTTATGCGTTGTGCCGATCAATTCGTGTTCATTGTAACCAGAAATACGGCAGAATTGTTTATTAACAAAGGTAATTTTCCCATTTAATGCGGTTTCAGCAATGATAGCGGCATTATTTAATGTGCGAAGTAAACTCAAATCTAAATTCGCTGCCTCCAATAATTTAGTGCTTTTTTCAAGTTCAATACGAAGCAAAGCGTAACGAATCACACGAACTAAACTGTCACTATTTTTGACTATATCTTTTGTGACGTAATCCACAGCACCTAATTCTAATGCCGTTAAAGCAAATTCCATGTCGTTATAACCACTCAAAATAACAATAGGAATTAGGGAATTTATCGTATTTTGAATCGCTTTTAATGTTTGTAATCCATTGGAATCAGGCAATGACAAATCTAACAAAATGACATCAAAATCCGAATCAACTAATTTTTGTTTCGTGCTGGCTAATGATTCTGTCCATGCTACGTCAAAATAAATATCTTTAGCTTGTTTCAACGTTTTTTTAATTAAAAACGCATCGCCGGTCTCATCTTCCACAATTAGAACGCGAATTGTCATAGAACTGCGATTTTGATTCATGTTGAAAATCTCCAGAATGAAAAATATGACATTTCCTGTCAGTTTTTGAGTTCTTTTGGTAAACGCACAAGTGCGAACCAGTATTCGCAAAGTTGATGAATTGCAGAGGTGAACTGCACCATATCAACGGGTTTCGTAATAAAACTCGATGCACCCGATTGATAAGAGCGAACAACATCACTTTCTACATCTGACGTTGTTAATACCACAACAGGAATATCTTTTAATGAGGTATTCGCTTTTATCTCATTCAGAAATTCGTAGCCATTCATGCGAGGCATATTCAAATCTAAAAAAATCAAATCCGGTCGCGGCATATTAGTATATTTCCCTAATCGCTCAAGAAAATCCAATCCATCACGCCCATCTATCGCATGATGTAAATTTGCGAGAATTTTCGCTTCTTTCAACGCAATTTTAACTAAATAAGCGTCGGCGGGTTCATCTTCCAATAATAAAATCTCAGCTACATCTGTACATTCAGTAATCATTTTTTTTCCAAAATTAAATTTCAAAGACCCGTTGGCAAATCGAATACAACGGTTGTTCCACCACCCGCTGTCTCGACTAAATTAACGGCACCATCGCAGCTTTCAACAATCCGGCGCACAATGGCTAATCCAATACCGGTTGAATTTTGGTCTTCATTCACTTGTAACCGTTCAAAAACTAAAAAAACTTTTTCACGGTATTCGGCGGGAATGCCGATGCCATTATCTTCAACATAATAACGAATCCGTGCCTCATCGGGTACACCGTAAATTCGTATTTTAAGCGCACAATCTAATCGTCGATAGCGCAGCGAATTATCGACTAAAAGATTGAATATATTATATAAACGCGATTTATCTATTATTACAGAGGGTAACGTATCACACACAATTATTACAGAGGGTAACGTATCACACACAATTTGTGCATGAATTTCTCGAATTAACGATTCGTGGTGTTGAATGACTTTTTCGATTACGTCGGTCACAGAAACTAATTCAACTTCCCCACGCGGCGTTGGCGCGGCAAGATAGAGCTGTATATCACGAACTAATGCCTGTTGTCGCTCCGCACTCTGCATGATGAATTGTAAAGCAATTGCCACTTCTTCATTGGCATTTGTAGAGCGAGTGAGTTCGTCTTGTAATCGTTTGGAAAAGCTGACTAATCGACGCGCAGGTTCTTGCAAATGGTGTGTGGAAATTGTGGTGAATTGCAATAAATCCGCATTCACTAACGCTAATTTTCTTTCTTTTTCACGCAATTGTTTTGTTAAATCAAACGCAATTGATGAAGCTTTCATTCGTGTCATCGCATAAGAGCGTAATAACGAAAATAATAATAAGCCGATAGAGACACCTGTTACGAGCGTAATCCATGCTTCGCGGTAATTGATTTTATTGATTGGGTTGGGAAATTGTTGGAAATTGATTGTCCATATCGCGCCATAAAAATTTAGTTGAGTTTTATATTGAAAAAGAACAGGCGGATCATTCGGCGAATCTTTTTTGTTTTGATATAACAATTTTTTTTCGTTTATATCGTTGCCATCGTAAACGTGCATATGTAAATACGTCATATCAAAATCATGATCATTGGAAACGATATTTTGAAATAAATCGGTCATTCTAAAAGGACTATAAACCCAACCAAATATCGCATTACGACGTTGTGCAACCGTTTCAATTTGTTGATTTTTTTTATAAACAGGACAATACATTAGCGTCCCAGCTTGAATGTCCGTTGATGTTTCTTGAACTAAAAGCACCTTACCCGACAAACTAACCTCATTATTATCAACTGCCCGCTGCATTGCATCTCGACGCACAGGCTCTGAATACATATCATAACTGAAGGCGCGTAAATTTCGGTTACTGAAAGGTTCGATGTAAATAATGGAAGTGTAAGCGTCGCGCTTACCAGCGGGTTTAATGTGATAATCTGGAAAACCTTCTTTTTGAATACTTTTTTCATGAGCAGCGAGTTCTTCGGGTTTTATCCAAAGTGAAAAACCTAATGCCTGAATACCATCGAAATGTTTATCTAATCTCAAGCGATTAACATAAATCGTCCATTCTTTACGCTCTACATAATTTGAGGCATCAAACATGGCTGCACCACTTAATAATGTTTGCTTATGTGCCTCAAGGAGAATTTCAATTCTTGTTCTAATTTCATCGCAATGTTTTTCAAATTTTTCTTGATTGTCTTTATCGATATAACTTTTAACGTAATAACTTACAAAAAACGTTGTCAATAAACCTAGCAATAATAAAATCCATGCGAGGGTAAAACTCAATTTATGATTCTTTATGAAAAAAAAGTCTTCACGAAACGATTTCATTCGGAAAATCCAATACAACAGTAAGACCGCCGCCCAACGATTCCTCTAAATTTATCGCGCCATTGAGACTTTCCATAATGTTTCTCACTGTCGATAATCCAATGCCCGTTGATTCTTGATTTATACTGGTTTGTAAGCGTTCAAAGACTAAAAATACGCGCTCTCGATATTGTACAGGAATCCCCATTCCATTATCTTCAATATAATAGCGAACCAACGTTTTATGCCTTTCACCATAAATTCGTATTTTCAGATTCCGATCTACAATGTGAAAAATCAGCGCATTGTGAAGCAAAATATCGAACACATCGAATAAACGCGGATGATCTATCAAAACAAATGGCAACTCACCACAAATTACGTTTGCGTTTAAATCATGAATAAGCGGCGCGTGTTTTCTCAGCACATGACTCAAAACTTCTGTCATATCGGTTTCTTTAATTTTTGCTCTAGGTTTATTTGCCGCGAGATAGATTTGAATATCCCGAACTAACGCGCGTTGACGTAATGCACTTTGCTCGATAAATTGAATTAGCAATTTTACGGATTCATTCGTTGAACTTTCGCCCAATTCTGATTTTAATTTTTGGATAAAACTCACAACTCGGCGGGTGGGTTCTTGTAAATGATGCGCCGCAACATGGGTAAATTGTAATAAATCGGCGTTAATCAGAGCCAATTTTTGGCGATGTTTTTTCAGGTTTAATTCCATCTCATAACGTTCGGTAATATCCACCACAAAACCGTCTACAAAAAGAACTTCACCGTGTTCATTTTTTACGCCAGAACCACGTTCATCGACCCAGCGAATATCGCCATTTTTATGAAGAATACGATATTCAACCGTGTAAGGCAGATTTTTATGTATCGCTTTATTTATTTCATCGAATACGCGCTGTTCATCGTCGGGATGAATAACGCTGACATAAGTGCGAGTTTTATTATTCATAAAATCTTCCGTCACATACCCCGTCAATTCATACACCAAACCGCTCATAAATAACGTTGTCCAATTTGCATCCAAGCAATAACGGAAAGTTACACCAGGGATATTTGAGATTAAGGCTTTGAATTGATCGCGACTTTCTTGCAATTTTATTTTTTCTTGCTCCAATTCATCCGTTATGCGGTGGAAATTTTGTAAGGCATCGCTAAGATGTTTCAACGTATTGATACGATTTGAAATGGCACTGTTGGTAATCAAAAATGCAATCAGCCCGTTTAATCCGGTAAAAAATAATAATGCGTTTAATATCTTTGAAAATAATTCATGCGTGGATGTCATTATTTGATTAACTGGCACTAAAACATAATAACGCCACTTCAAGGGCGCGATTGTCATGCCAATCACAATATGAGGTTGATTATTAAATGACAAATTATTGGTTAATAGTTCAGGTTTGCTACTCAAAGGCGTTAGAAGTAAATCGAAAAATGCCGGCTCTTCCTTCATCAATGTTTGGAATGTTGTTTCTTCATTTTTGAAAATGAAATTGTTTTTGTTATCCATTAAAAAATGTTCTGTACCAAAATAAATTGGGTCAAATTGAATCATAAATTTGAAAACATCCATAATGGGAATGTCTTGTCCTAAAACCCCCATCCATTCATTATTCACATACAGTGGGTAAATTGTACTGACCATCCAACTTTTTAATTCAGAATCGAAAAAGGGTGGTGAAAAATGAATTTTTTTGTCAGGATTTAACGCTGTCGCATATTTTAATTGCAGAATTTGAATGTAATCGTTTTCGATTTTTTTAGGCAAAATGGCATTTGAATGACTTTTGTCGAAAAGAATCGCGCTGTGATTTGGCGACACATACCAAGTATTTTTAACCCGTGCGCTGTCAAAATCACCAGCAACATCTAGCGTTTGTTTAATTCGCAAAAACTGTATTTTTTCCAAATCACTTTGCGTGGAAGTTGAAGGTAAAAAAACGCGAGCTTCATGTTCGGGATTAAAATTACTTTGTTTATTTTGCCAAATTCCGTTGGAATCACGCTCCATTTGTTGATGAAAAACCGTCATATCATTTTGTTGAATCGGTTTCGAAAAGTCCATTTCTATGCGTTGTGCGAGCATTTTAAGTTTGGGTTCGGATTCTAAAAAACGTTGCGTAATAACGGAAGTAAATACGCTCGTAATTTGTTTTAATTCCATAATTTCATTAACTAAAACTTCACTTTTCACAAAATTAAAAATTAGCATGATACTCAATACAATGGCAAATAAAACACTACTTATCACCATAAGTAGCTTTTTCTTAGACCATAATAAAATACTTAATTCTTTATTTTGCATTACAAATCATCCGGCTCAATAGATTTCATCAAAGGGATTTCAAACCAAAATAAACTGCCTAATCCTTCCCCTTCGGATGTGACTCCGATATTACCGTTGTAATGTTCAACAATTTTACGACACAACGCTAAACCAACACCGGTACCTTCAAAACGGCTGTGTGATTGTAATCGTGAAAATACTTTGAATAATCTTTCGATTTGATTTGGTGAAATGCCAATGCCGGTATCTTTTATTTCAACTCTAAAGGTTTGTTCATTTACAATCGTTGCTCGAACTTCAACAAGAGGAGGCTGATTTTCGTCGTGATATTTGAGCGCATTACCAATCAAATTTTGTAAAAGTCGCGTTAATTCATCGGGATTCATAACTAAGTTTATCCAATCGCCCAATACATCGACATGACCATTATTTTTTTCAATATCGCATTTCAAAAATGCTAAGGCTTCTTCAACGCACTCGCGTGAAGAAATCACGGCAAAATGATTTTTAAAGCGTCCCACTCGCGAATAATCGAGTAACGACAAAATCATCGAATCCATGCGTTTCGCGCCACCTACCGCAAAATCAATAAATTGGCGAGTGTCTTCATCTAATTTTGATTCTAAGGCGGATTCGATGAGTGATAAATAACTAGCAACCATTCGTAATGGTTGCCGCATATCGTGCGAAATGGCGTAGGCAAACTGTTCGAGTTCGGTGTTTGAACGTTGTAATTCTAATTCTGTTTTTTTCCGATGGGTAATTTCTTCATGACTGACAACAACGCCACCCGTTCCTTTTTCACTTTTTAAAGGCGAAACCGTCATCAAAAACCAACGTTGTTTCATCGGGGTATGACAAGGATATTCCATGCTGAAAAAAGGTTCTGTTCCATTCATCACATTTTTAATACCATCGTGAGCGTTAAGCGCGTATTCACCATCGGGGTGTTCAAGGGATTTTTCACATACGTTTAAATAATTTAGACCAATCATGGTCTGATTTTTATTCTTATCCGTACACATTTTGGCTGGCTTATTTTCTTGCGCGATTTTATTCCAAGCATGATTTGCTGAAATAATAATTCCTTCAGTATTTAAAACAACAATTTCCATGGCTAATGAATCGAGAACACCGGAAATAAAGGCTTCTTCGTCGCGTATTTTTTGTTCACTTTCACGCAACGCAAATTCTATTTTTTTGCGTTCAGTAATATCTTCAATCGTTGCGATAATGTAATCGGCGGTTTCGCTATCAATATCTTTAACCAATTGAAAAGATAAACTACCCCAAGCTAAACCTTTATCGCGTCGAATATATTGTTTTTCTAAACAGAAATTATCAATTCCGCCTGTGCATAATTGTTTGATTAGCTCAAAATAGGTGGCTCTATCTTTTTCTTGTGTTACGTCCATCACGGTCATAGTTAATAATTCTTCACGACTATAACCGACAATATCGCAATATGTTTTATTAACGGCTAAATAACGACCATCACACGAGATATTGATAACACCAATAGCGGCGTTTTCGAATGTTTTACGAAAGCGTGTTTCACTTGCTCGCAAATGGATTTCCATTTTTTTGCGTTCGGTAACATCGGAAAAAAAACCGTACCAAAGTGTTGAGCCATCTTCTTGATGATGGGGGATTGCATTACCGGCTATCCAGCGTTCTTCGTCATTTTTAAATTTAAGTCGGTATTCACCATTCCACATCGTTAAATAAAGTGCCGATTTTCTTATTTCAGAAAGACATTTTTCTAAATCATCGGTATGAAAAAGCGCAAAAAGCGGCGAGGCATCTTTTTGTAACGCTTCAAAATTTGTTTGATAAACAGTTCGTAAGGCTTCATTCGCGTAAGGTACACAAAAACTACCATCGGCACGCATCAGAAATTTAAAAAGGAAACTCGGAATTTGATTTGTGATTTTGTATAACTGTTCGGAGGCTTCTTGTTGTAATAATTCATCTATTTTGCGTTGATTTATTTGAGATTGTAATTTCTCTGCGCTGGGTAATTGTAAAGCGTTAGGAATTATTTTTACCGTTGCGATAGCTGTTGCCACAGAAATAATTGCCGTAAACGCTTTCAAATAACCATCTAGCCAATATATCGGAATCCAAACCAGAATAGCCGACATTAAATGCGTTGTGCCACACGCCACAATAAATGTCGCCGCCATGAGAATCAACCACGCATAAGGGAAATCTTTACGTTTTCGAATAAAGTACGCCAAGGTAATTGGAATCGAATAATAAGAGATGGCAATCAATACATCCGAAGTAACGTGTAGCCACAATAAAAAGGGATTCCAACTCAAACAAAAACCGTGCGGAATAAAACTGCCGATACCGAAAAAATCAATCAATGTTTGCATAATAGAAATCCCTCAAAAGTAATACGTTACTAACTGTGATAGTCTGCGATTTTATCGAAATTCAAATACTGATAAGTTTCTTCGGCAGTTTCGTTAATTTTTGTGGCGTAAGACATATATTCTGCAACCGTTGGAATTTTGCCTAAAATTGAACATACCGCTGCCAATTCCGCTGAAGATAAAAACACATTGGTGTTATTGCCTAAACGATTTGGGAAATTTCGGGTTGAGGTTGAAACCACAGTTGAGCCTTCTTTCACACGCGCTTGATTACCCATACAAAGTGAACAACCAGCCATTTCCAAGCGTGCGCCTGACTTTTCAAAAGTGTCATAATACCCTTCTTTCGTGAGTTGCGTAATATCCATTTTCGTTGGTGGTGCAATCCACAATTTGCTTGGTAAATCGTTTGTTTGCTGTTTAAGTAAATTTCCTGCCGCTCTGAAATGTCCGATGTTTGTCATGCACGAACCTAAAAACACTTCGTCAATATGCGTGCCTGCGACATCGGATAATTTTTTAATATCGTCGGGATCATTTGGACACGCAAGCAATGGTTCAGTGATTTCGTTTAAATTGATTTCGATAACTTCAAAGTATTCGGCATCGGCATCTGGTTCGAGTAAAACAGGTATTTCAAGCCATTCTTGCATTTTAGAAATGCGACGTTCAATCGTGCGTTTATCGCCATAACCTTCTTTAATCATCCAATTTAAGAGCGTGATATTTGAATTGAGATATTCACGAATCGGAGCTTCATTTAAAAGTACCGTACAACCTGCCGCGCTACGTTCTGCTGAGGCATCAGATAATTCAAACGCTTGTTCAACTTTCAAATTAGGCAAGCCTTCGATTTCTAAAATACGACCTGAAAAAACGTTCTTTTTGCCTTTTTTATCAACCGTTAAAAGTCCTTTTTGAATTGCGGCGTAAGGAATCGCGTTGACCAAATCGCGTAAAGTAATTCCTGGTTGCATTTCGCCTGTGAAACGCACTAAAACGGATTCAGGCATATCAAGCGGCATCACACCTGTGGCGGCAGCGAATGCGACTAAACCCGAACCTGCAGGGAATGAAATTCCGATTGGAAAGCGTGTGTGCGAATCGCCGCCTGTTCCAACCGTGTCAGGTAACAACATTCTATTTAACCAAGAATGAATAATCCCATCACCAGGACGCAATGAAACGCCGCCACGATTCATAATGAAATCGGGCAGTGTATGTTGCATTTCAACGTCAATGGGTTTCGGATAGGCGGCGGTGTGGCAAAACGATTGCATCACCAAATCCGCAGAAAATCCGAGGCACGCCAAATCTTTTAATTCATCACGAGTCATAGGACCTGTTGTGTCTTGTGAACCGACAGTTGTCATTCGTGGTTCGCAATAAGTATTCGGGCGAACCCCGATTACGCCACACGCTTTGCCGACCATTTTTTGCGCTAATGTGAAACCTTTTCCGCTGTCTTTTTCATCAACTGGGCGTTTGAATACGGTTGATGGTTCTAAACCTAATGCAATTCGCGCTCTATCCGTTAAACCACGTCCGATAATTAACGGAATCCGTCCACCTGCTCGAACTTCGTCTAATAAAACGTCTGTTTTTAATTCAAATTTGCAGATGATTTCATCGCTGTCGTGGCGTTTCACTTCACCTTGATACGGAAAAATATCGATTACATCGCCCATTGCGAGTTGACTTACATCACATTCAAACGGCAACGCGCCTGAATCTTCCATTGTGTTGAAAAAGATTGGCGCGATTTTGCCACCGATACACACGCCGCCTTCACGTTTATTTGGAATGTGTGGAATGTCGTTACCCATGAACCATAAAACCGAATTCGTCGCTGATTTGCGTGAAGAACCTGTGCCAACCACGTCGCCAACGTAAGCAACGGGGAAACCTTTTTGTTTTAATTCGGCAATTTGAGCTTCGGCATTTGTAATTCCATCGCGTGGCATTTTGAGCATTGCTTTAGCGTGTAATGGAATATCAGGACGTGACCACGCATCGGGAGCAGGCGAGAGGTCGTCTGTGTTGGTTTCGCCTGTAACTTTGAAAACCGTCACAGTTAATTTTTCAGGCGTGGCATTTTTAGTGGTGAACCATTCGGCATCTGCCCACGATTGCATGACTTTTTTTGCGAATGAATTTTCCGCGTCAGCTTTGATTTGAACATCGTGAAACGCATCGAAAATTAACAATGTGTGTGACAAACCTTTTGCGGCAAGTCCACAGATTTTTTCATTTTTGCTGTCGAGCAAATCAATCAATGGCGCGATGTTATAACCGCCAAGCATTGTGCCAAGTAATTCGGTGGCGCGTTCTGAATTCAAAATCGGCGATGTCGTTTCGCTTTTTGCAATTGCCGCTAAAAATCCTGTTTTGACATAAGCCGCTTCGTCAACACCTGCGGGAATACGGTTTGCGAGTAAGTCTAAAATAAAATCAGTTTCGCTAGCAGGTGGATTTTTGAATAATTCAATTAGTGAAGCGGTTTGTTCTGCGTTTAATGGTTTAGGTACGACACCTTCAGCGGCTCGTTCTGCAATGTGTTGGCGATAAATTTCTAGCATGAGAATTCCTTGAAATATAAGAATAAAAAAGTGTGAAGTAAGTCGCTTTATTTTTAAAGAAAATCGCGTAGAATCCGATACGCATGTTAGGGCGTAATACAGCGACTAAACAGCAGTTCTTATTTTATTCGATTTCACATCCAAAAGTGCGAGGTTCATCATGAATACCATTTCTTCTGTTTCAAATTCCAATGTTTATAATCCACAAATAACAAATAAAGTTGCGGCGGCAAACAGTGCAAACTTAGCTAACAATGCGGCGAATCAATCGGCATTTTCGTCTTACATTGGGCAAGCGTTAGCGCAAATTGGCGTAGCAAATCCAACTAATTCAACAGCCCCAGTTGTAAGTGGCGCGAACAAAGCAAGCGCAAAAGAACAAGATTCACAAAAAACAATCAGTACATTTATTCAAGATTTATTCTCAGTTTTGAGTAACAAAGGTAATTCCTCTGAAACTCCGGTTACTGGTGTAGAGCAACAAGTTAATTATCAACGGAATCCAAATCCAAACGTTGAAACACCCGATGGTAATGACGCAGAAGTGGCTCTTAATGAAGAGGCTTTAGCGGCTTATGGTGTAGATAATACGACAACAGTCGGTAATATCGTCGGTAATTTGCAAACATTAGTTAGCCAGTTAAACGATACAAGTCGGAAAATAGGAAGTGATGATTCAAGTGCCTTACAATTCTTGAAAGATAGATTTCAAACTATTTTAGACGCACAAGGCGCGAATTCAGATAATCCTGCGACACTTGGAAATTTTTTGCAGGCTTTAGCGCAAAACTTAGAAGGTCAAAGTCCACTCGGTCTTATCTTCAACACAACAGCCTAAAAATAAAGGCGTAAAAACGTTTGTTTTCACGCCTTCGGTTCAACGAACTTATTTGTTTTATCGAATTTCTTGAATTTGTTGTGCAATTTCACGTTCTTCTTCTGCGTGAATGACTAGAACCTTTGACAAATTCAAGCCGCCCAATCCATCTACAATTTGCGCTCGAATAATTGGCGCATTTTCACCAATACCACCCGTGAAAACTAAGGCATCAACGCGCCCATTTAAAACAACGAAATAAGCACCAATATATTTTTTAATGCGGTAACAAAACAGGTTTAAGGCTAAACAACAGCGTTCATCACCTTGATCCGCTTTTTGTAAAATAGTCCGCATATCCGTTTCACCGCACACGCCTTTTAAACCACTTTCTTTGTTTAAGAATTGGTTAATTTCTTCAAGCGTTTTTCCTTCACGTTGTAACGTTAGCGAAATCATTGGATCAATATCACCACTACGACTTGCCATGACTAAACCTTCGGTTGGCGAAAAACCCATTGATGTATCAATACTTACACCTTTTCTAACGGCTGTAGCACTTGCTCCACCTCCTAAATGTAAAATAATCAGATTCAAATTCTCGGCAGATTTATTTAACAATTTTGCCACCGCATTGACGCTGTGTTGACATGAAATGCCGTGAAAACCATAACGATAAAAATCGACATGGGATGATAAATTTTCAGGGATTGCGTAACGCGCGGCGTAATCGGGAATTTGTCGATGAAATGCGGTGTCAAAAACGGCAAATTGTTCGACATTCACAAATAATTCTGCTGCCATTTCAATTCCCAAGCGATTCAGAGGATTGTGTAAAGGCGCGTAATTATCAAGTTGTGCGATTTGTGTTAGAACGTCTGGGGTGATTAGGGTGATTTTTTTAAAATTCGCGCCACCATGCACAACGCGATGTCCAATCGCCAAAAGCGAAAATTTATTTTCAATAAGCCATTTTTGCCAATGTTGATAAAGAAATGCGAGAGTGTTTTTTGCATCGTGAATTGTTTTATCGTGATGTGAAAATTTTTCACCTTGAACATTTTCGCCACTAATTGACAAACCATCTTTCGCACCGTAATCGGCATTTAAAATGGCTTTGACACATAATTTATCGTCGAATAATTGCGTTTTTACAGAGGTACTACCTACATTTACAATAAGTTTCATTTTTTAAACCTTTATCAAAGTGGATTTAGCTTGTTTCACGCAACAATTGCAACAGAACGCCTTTTTCATAATCATTCAAGCCTTCAGTAGTCGTGGCTTTAATTTGTAATTTTGCCAGACGATTTTTACGCCCATGTAAAATCAATTGCTTTAATGCGCCTGAAAATTCGGCATCAATTCCTTCATCGGGTAATAAAATTGGCAAACACGCCAATATATTCAAAATTTTCTCATCAGGCATTTCCCGATAATGCTCAAGTAATTGAGCGGTTGTTGCTGGTTTGACGGCACATATTTTTTCAGCAATTTCTCTGAATTTCTCAATACCAATAAAATCTAACGCTTGCCAATCAATGGGATTTACTTCTAATTTTTCAACAAGACGTGGGTTTTGTACAAGCAACGCTAACGTTAATCTTTCTAAAGAATGCCGCGTATTTTGATTTTTCTTGATGTAGCGTTTTGGTGGTAGCGGAAGTGTTTCTTTGTTTAAAATGGGTGCTACATTAAAATTCATCAATTCTTGTAACTTTGTCAGCATCATTTCTTTAAAAAAACCGTCGGCTAATTTAAGTAAAAACGGTTTTGCTTGAGACGCAAGTTTAGCCCGACTTTCAATTGAGTTTAAATTGAGCGTCGAAGTAAAATGATTGAAAAAATAATGGGATACCATTTCAGCATTTTCAATTCGCTGTAAAAATGCTTCAGCACCTTCCGTTTGTAATAAAGAATCAGGGTCATGCGGTTCGGGTAATAATAAAATCCGCACTTGACGATTATCGTTTAAGATAGAAAAAACAGCATCCATCGCTTTCCAAGCAGCATCTTGTCCGGCTTTATCGCCATCAAAACACAAAATCACTTCAGAGGTTGAACGAAATAAAAGCTGTAATTGTGTTGCGGTTAAATTCGTTCCCAATGTAGCAACCGCATAATCAATTCCAAATTGTGAAAGCATTACAACATCCATATAACCTTCTACAATTAAAATGCGGTTTGGTTTAGGATTTTTTTTCAATAATTCATACAAACCATAAACTTCATTGCTTTTGTGAAATAAAGGTGTTTCGGGAGAATTAAGGTATTTCGGTTGTTGAGAATCGTCTAAAACACGACCACCAAAACCAATAACATGACCACGTTTATTCCGAATCGGGAACATAATGCGTTGTCGAAAACGGTCATAATACTGCTCGTTTTTATACGCGAGCATTCCTGCTTCACAAAGTAAATCGATATTAAAATTTGGTGCGAGAATTTGCCATCCCTCAGGCGCATAGCCAATCATAAAATCACGCGCAATCTCACCTGTAATACGGCGTTGCATTTTCAAATAATCGATAGCTATTTGTTTTTGTGGATGATTTCGTAGTTGCTGCATATAAAATGTAGCGACTTTTGCCAAGAGTTGTTGTAATTCAAGAAGTTTGTTTTTTGCTTGTTGTGGAGGTGTGTTTGGATTTTGATTTTCATAAGGAATTTCAACGCCGCAGGAAAGTGCTAATTCTTCAATCGCTTCCACAAAACTCAGGTGATTAAAATTCATCAAAAACGTAATCACGTTTCCACCGGCTCCGCAACCAAAACAATGATAGAATTGTTTGTTCCGACTGACGTTAAAACTTGGGCTTTTTTCGTTATGAAAGGGACAACGGGCTGTATAATTTGTTCCCGTTTTTTTTAAAGGGACGTGCGAATCGATAATATCAACAATATCAACTCGCACTAAAAGATCATCAATAAATTGCCTTGGAATGCTACCTGACATTTTGATGAATACGCTGCATCGTTATTCTGCGAATGCTGCCTTGATTTTCGCACTCACGACAGACATATCAGCGCGACCTTGCATGGGTTCTTTTAATAACGCCATGACTTTACCCATTTCTTTTATCAACGTTGCGCCAGAATCTACCACAGCTTGCGCGACCATTGCATCGATTTCAGTTTCGGTTAACGGTTGGGGAAGAAAATCTTGAATAATGAGGATTTCAGCCGCTTCGATTTCAGCTAAATCGAGACGATTTCCGTCTGTATATTGACGAATTGATTCACGACGTTGTTTGACCATTTTATCTAAAACGAGCAGAACGCGGTTGTCGTCGAGTTCGATACGTTCGTCAACTTCGATTTGTTTAACCGCCGCTAACATCAACCGAATCACGCCTAAACGCGCTTTTTCGCCACTTTTCATGGCGACTTTCATTTCGTTTTTAAGGTGTGCTAATAATTCACTCATGAATTACAGCGCAGGACGACCGCGACGTAAGTTTTTCAACGCATAACGTTCACGCGCCAATTTTTTCAAATGACGTTTAACCGCTGCAGCACCTTTACGTTTACGTTCGGTTGTGGGTTTTTCATACGCTTCACGACGACGCACTTCCGCCAATACACCTGCTTTTTCACAAGCGCGTTTAAAACGGCGAATAGCAATGTCGAAAGGTTCGTTTTCTTTAAGTTTTACTGATGGCATTCAAAAATTCCAGTGTTTGTTTAGATAATAAAAAAGAGTTCAACGGCATAATCACCGTCTAAATTGAGCGTGCAATTATAGTACACAATCCCGATTATTCACAATTTTAGATAACGGTAACTCACCGTTTATGAGCGCATTTTGAAGAAATTAGAGATAAATTTCTGAATTCATGAAGCGCGTTAATAATGACAACTTCGCGTGAACTACCAACCACTAAACGCTATCGCGTTCTAGTGGTGGCTTCGACTGACCCGTACTGATATTTTCATCAGCACCTCTCGCAGTATCACGAGCTTTGACTCGTGTAGACACTGAGGAACGCTTTACAGTTACGACAGAACCTGCCGCCTCAAATTGGTTGCGCAATCTAACTATGATTGGTTTAGATTGCAAATAGGTTTGCTTTTCACACATTATCAGCCTCTTGGTTTTCGATGACCAACAATGTAAGCGCACGGAAATTTTACAGTATGAATAAGAAAATCAAAAGCCGCTTCGCGGAAGAACTGCTATCCATCCCCACCCAAGCCTATCAGATCGCTCTGGGTGGGGAATTTCGCACGGTTAGTTAAAAAATGAAAAGTCAGGGTATCTTTTAAAAAATGGACAGTTTAATTAACTTGTAACTTGATTAACGTATGCTTTTAGATTACTATCCAAGAAAAACAATATAAAAAATATGTTTATATTAACCTACACTTCCCGAGGTAACTCCATGAAATTATTACGCTCACCGTTTAAATTAAAAATTTTTTTATCTGCTGCACTTATCATGTGTTGTTTTTCTGCAAATGCAGAAAGTGTTGATGTTGACGCGGCAAAAGGTTTAGCAAAACAAAATAATTGCTTCCGCTGTCACGGTGTTGATAAAGACAAAGATGGACCCGCTTGGAACAAAATTGCTGCAAAATTTAAAGCAGATCCAAAAGGAGAAGAAAAACTTTTACATCATTTAACCTCAGGAGAAACAGCGAAATTTTCTGATGGACACGAAGAGGCACACATGATTTTGAAATCAGATGATGCAAAAGCAACTAAAAACTTAGTTGATTGGATACTTTCGCTTTAACACTTTCGTTTTTCGTCACCTGAAATTTGAAACACATTTTTTGGTTTGGCATTTGGAGTGGTTTTAAATTATCTTTGGAATACGGCTTATGAAAAATTTTATTAAAATTGTAATCATCATGTTATTGGGATTTATTGTTTTCCCCGTTCATGCTGCGAATTTGTTGAGTGACAACAAGCAGCCGCCAACTACTAATCCGGCACAGTCGTTGAGCAGGGATGCGGTTTGTACCCGTTGTCATGATGAAACTGAAAATAAGCCAATCCTTTCTATTTACCAAACAGCTCATGGTAATAAAGGCGATTCGAGAACCCCTTCATGTCAAACGTGTCACGGCGAAAGTGACTCACATATTAGAGGTGACCAGCAACAGAAAGTAAGACCGCGTCCTGATTTTACCTTTGCAGAAAAATCTCAAACTTATCCGGCATCACCAGCTGAAGCTAGAAGTGGGCAATGTATTTCTTGTCACGAAAACGGTTTGCGTAATCATTGGGCGGGCAGCCAACATCAAAGCCAAGGCGTGGCGTGTAACTCTTGTCACACCGTTCATACACCTCGCGATAAAGTGTTAGCAAAAACGACGCAACCCGATGTTTGTTTTACTTGCCACAAAAGTCAACGTGCTGAATCTCATTTGTTTTCAACTCATCCGATTCAAGCGGGTAAAACCTCCTGTTCAGATTGCCACAACCCGCATGGTTCAACAGGTCCTAAATTGTTGATTAAGAATTCAATAAATGAAACCTGTTACACCTGCCATGCTGAAAAACGTGGTCCATTCTTATGGGAACATTCACCTGTTTTCGACGATTGTACAAATTGCCACACACCACATGGTTCTAATAATTCACCATTGTTAAAAACACGCGCTCCGTGGTTGTGCCAAGAATGCCATACTGCTGACCACGCCAATACGGTAGACAGTGGAGCAAATTTAATCGGCGGTGATGTCACCACTATTAACGGCAATCAACCAGCGGCGAGTTTAAATCCAAGAGCGCAAGCGAATGGGCGTGCTTGTTTGAGTTGTCATTCCATGATTCATGGTTCTAATCATCCAGCGGGTGCTAAGTTCAACCGTTGACATCCTCCCCGCCCTAAAGGGAACGGGGATTCCTAGGTTTCGCAATCTAGGTTTCTGTTTCAAAGAGTGTAGCTCGGGGGTAGCTTGGTTATCGCCGTAAAATCCCAGAGGGAATTTTACGGTGTCGAACCAACCCATATTCCCCCAAGACTCACACACTCTCCGGAGACTTAACATACCGCAAGCCCTGCGGTAGGTCTAAAAAGACGGAGTTATTTTATAACAGTAAGTAAGCACAACGCAAACAGGAGAATGCGTGATTGAGGGCGGCTTATCGCCGCCGCGCTTACCTCCCCGCACTGAACGGCGGGGTATCACGCGCAATTTGATGAACAATAATTTTTTAATTGTTAGAACAGCGGCTTTGATGAGTTGTGCCATTTTTTCTGTTTGCACTTTCGCGGCAGAGGATGCGGCAGAATCCGAAACTGCAGAATTAACAAAACCTAAAAGCACCGTTGAGTTTGGTGTAGGTGGCGTAACCGATTCGTCGTGGAAATTTGGTCAATACAATGGTTTGAATGATAGTGGTGTTTATGGCATCGGTAATTTTGATATTCGTGGTGGCGCAGCTTATGACAGTGACGACGCTACTCGTTGGCGTTTAACTGGTAAAGACATCGGTTTGGATACTCGTAATTTTACTGGTGAGTATAAAGACCAAGGGCATTACAAACTTAATTTTGATTATGACGAGTTACAAGTAAATCGTAATGGTAGCTATTTAACACCTTATTTAGGTGTTGGCGGTAATAATTTGAATTTGCCTAACTGGACACCCCCAGCCGCAAATAATATGCGAGCTTTGCCGTCAACTGACTTGCCGGATTTTCATACTGTTAGCATGGAAACAACACGCAAAAAAATTGATGGTGGTTTTAGCTATTTCCTAACTGACCACTGGGAAGTACAAGCCAGTGTGCGCCATGAAGATAAAAATGGCTTGCAAGCTCTCGGTGCGCCGATTGTCGCTGCACGTTCGATTATTTTACCGAATCCAATTTCTCAATCAACCGAACAAATTAACGCCAGCATGAAATACAACGGCGAAAAAGGCTTTGGTCAATTCGCTTATTATGGTTCGTTATTTCATAACGACATTAACGGTGTGTTGTTTCAAAATCCTTTTGCAGCAGGTCAACCTGCTTTTGGGCGTATGAGCAGCGCACCCGATAACCAATTTCATCAGTTTAGTTTAACGGGTGGATATAACTTCACCACCAACACTAAATTAGTCGCTAATGGTTCGTATGCTAGAAATTGGCAAACTCAATCATTCTTACCTTATAACACTGCCAATGATAGTGGTGGATTTTTACCAGTTTCAAATCTAAATGGTGATGTAGAAACGAAAACCGCTAATTTGAAATTAACGCATCGTGTAAATAGTGATTTCAATGTTGCATCGGCTTATAAATATGACGAGCGCGAAAATAACACGCCCATCAATTTGTACAATTTCAATGATGTTGATAGTGTTATTGCTACCGGAACTACACCGACTAATTTCCGTAGCAACACGCCATACAGTAAACGTATCAATCAAGGTAATTTAGATGCCAATTATTCGTTCGCTAAAGGTCAATGGCTAAAAGCAGGCTACGAAATTCAAAACATTGATCGTTGGTGCAACGGCACTTGGATTTCTTGTGTTGATACAGGAACCACTCTCGAAAATACAGGTAGAATTGATTATCGCGGTAGTTTTCTGGACAAATTCAACGGCAAATTGGGTTACGCTTATTCGCATCGTACCGCCGATAATTACAATCAAGATAATGGAGCTTGGGCATCGTATCCCGCCACGGCTGGCAACATGGCACTTTATAATTTAATTACTCAATCAGGATTGCCTGCCTGGGGGGCGTTTTCACCTTATGCCAATGCACCGACGGCTTTGTTCCCTAATAATAATGCCGCTACGACGGGAAATTTAGCGAATAACTCAATGGATATAAACGGTCTTGGACGATTCAATACATCAAATCGTGAACGTCAAAAAGTGCATTCGTATTTAGATTATCAAGTGAATAATAAATTGTCGTTAGGCGTTGGCGGGGATTTCCGTTACGACGAATACCCTGATTCTAGTTTTGGGCTACAGTCTTCGAGAAATTGGGGAACGAATTTTGATACGAATTATAATTTTGATGAAGATACGAGTATTCAAGTGTTTTATTCGTACCAAGATATTTTAACGAATACAGCAGGAATGTCTTACGGTGCAAATTCCAATTCCAGCACAGCTAGCATTGGTGGCGTAGCGACTGCGGCAACGCTTTCTGGTGGCTGTTTTTCTAGTGTTCAAGCAATGAACAATAGTGCGAAAACAGATCCTTGTCGTAATTGGTTCACCAATATGAACGACAACATAGATACTGTTGGTTTTGGAGTAAAACACAAAGGATTCTTCGGCGGTAAATTAGATATGAACGGGGATTTTGTTTATAGTTTTGCTCGAACATTGATTGGCGTTGATGGTGGAAGTTATACACAATTAACGGGACAGCCTAATTATTACTACACTCGCGCCGCCGATATGCCAACCGTTAAAACACAAACCTTCCAATTCAAATTAAACGCAAAATACATTATCAATAAACCTTCAGCGATTCATTTAAGTTATATGTATCAGCATTTGTTTAGCAGCGATTATATTTACACTGGAATGCAGCCAGCCGGAACCCCAACGGGCGTTGTGCCAACATCTGAACAATCGCCAACGTATTCTATCCATGCGATAGGGTTATCTTATATCTATAATTTTTAAGGAGCGATTATGATTGAACCAAGGGATGATTTAACGCTGGGAAAATTATCGTTAACGTACCGTGTTTTGTTCACGAGTTTTTTGTTAGTGGTTGGTTTAGGTTTGATGATGGCTGGAGCGCAAATTATGTTGACTCACGGCATGGCAGATGGCAAACCCGGTTTATCGATGAACGATATTGTGTACAGTTATTACGGTAATCGTTCGGGGTCTAAATTAGAATCCGCTCTCACAGGAAAAATGAAAGGGAAAGCCGATGACAATGTGAAATTTACCATGATTCAATGGGTGCGCGATGGCGCGTCTGAGACTGAATGGGAAAAAGTAGCACCTTTATTTGCAAAAAATTGCGCGTCTTGTCATGACGAAGAATCGGGTTTACCTGAAGTCGCTAAATTGGAAGTTGCTAAAAGTTTAGCTGAAGTTGATCATGGTGCGAGCATTGCGTCATTAACGCGAGTTTCTCACATTCATTTATTTGGAATTAGTTTTATTTTCCTATTCGTCGGTTGGATTTTCGGTATGGCGGAATTCAATCAAGTATGGAAATTGATTTTAATTTCAACACCATTTGCCTTTTTAGTGTTAGATGTGGCTTCGTGGTGGTTAACTAAATTCTATCCCACTTGTGCATGGTTCACTATGATTGGTGGCTTTGGTTATAGCGTCGCCGCGATTGTGATGTTTGTTACCTGTTTTGCTCAAATGTGGTTGCCTCGTTGGACACAAAAATAAATTCATAGTTTTAGAAATTTTAGAAGTGTAAACGAAATTTACACTTCTGAATTTTTAGTCACTGCGTGTAATTTTCGCACTTTCTCGTATTCATCTAGTATCACCGGATTTTGGGTAAGAAAAACATTTCCTCAAGTCACTCAAAACACTTTCGTTCTCATGCTTGAAAATTGACTTATACTATACGCCAATTTTTAAACCCTATAATTTTCAAGAATAAAAAAACATGGACTTAAAATTTCTCGATTTTGAACAACCAATTGCTGTTTTAGAAGCTAAAATTGAAGAGCTTCGTAATGTACAATTTGATAATAAAATTAACATTTCAGACGCACTCAAACAGTTAGAAGGTCAAAGCGAATCGTTAACGGAATCAATTTTTGCAAATTTATCTGATTGGCAGATTTCGCAACTTTCACGTCATCCTGGTAGACCATACACGCTAGATTATATTGATTTGATATTCTCAGATTTCCACGAATTGCATGGCGATCGTGCTTATGCGGATGATCCCGCCATCATTTGTGGTTTAGCAAAATTGGATAATGAACCGATTGTGATTATTGGGCATCAAAAAGGGCGTGATACAAAAGAAAAAATTTATCGCAATTTTGGAATGCCGCGTCCTGAAGGTTATCGCAAAGCCTTGCGGGTGATGAAACTCGCGGAACGTTTCAAATTGCCTATTATTTGTTTAATCGACACACCAGGCGCATATCCTGGCATTGATGCAGAAGAACGCGGACAAAGTGAAGCAATTGCGCGAAACTTATTTGAAATGGCAAAACTGACAACGCCGATTATTTGTACCATTATTGGCGAAGGTGGTTCGGGTGGCGCGTTAGCAATTGGTGTTGGAGATAGATTGATTATGCTTGAATATAGCACTTATTCTGTGATTTCTCCCGAAGGTTGTGCATCTATCCTTTGGAAAAGTGCCGATAAATCACAACTTGCGGCTGAAGCAATGGGAATTACCGCCGACCGAATTCGTGAACAAGGCTTTTTAGATGAAGTCGTGCGTGAACCGTTAGGTGGCGCACACCGTGATTTCAAAACCACGGCTTCAAATTTGAAAAATACATTAACGCATCATCTAAATGAACTAAAACGCCAAGACATTCATACATTACTCGAAAAACGTTATCAGCGCATTATGAGTTTTGGTGTATTCGAAGAAACAAGTAAATAGGTCTATGTCAGGTGAAAAGTGAATTTAATTTTGACGTTTTAGTTATTGGCAGCGGTGGTGCAGGTTTGACCTTAGCACTTAAACTTGCAAATTCTCATACCAACGTTGCCGTATTGTCGAAATTTGCCTTAACAGCAGGCAGCACTTATTACGCACAGGGTGGAATTTCGGCAGTTTTTGACGCGAATGATTCGTTGGAATCACATTTAAACGATACGCTCGATTCTGGCGCGGGTTTGTGTGATGAAGAAATTGTGAGATTAACTGTTAATCATGGAAAAGAATCGATTGATTGGTTACGCGAACAAGGCGTTTTATTCACTGAAGAGCAAACAATAAATGGTGAAACTAAACTTCATCTAAATCGTGAAGGCGGACATTCTCATCGCCGTGTTGTCCACACAGCGGACGCAACGGGCAAAGCGGTTTCACTTTCACTTATAGAGCGTGCTGAAGAAAATTCAAACATCACACTTTTTGAAAATCACAATATCATTGATTTAATTACCGAAAATAATTGCTGCGTTGGGGCGTATGTTTTCAATAGTAGAAAACAAAAAGTCGAAACGTTTGCCGCAAAAATTATTGTGTTAGCAACGGGCGGGGCAAGTAAAGCCTACTTATATAGCACAAATCCACAAAGCTCAACGGGTGACGGTATGGCAGTTGCTTGGCGTGCTGGTTGTCGGGTGAGTAATTTGGAATTTATGCAATTTCATCCAACCTGTCTTTATCATCCAGCTGGGCATTCATTTTTGATTAGTGAAGCCGTGCGTGGGGAAGGTGGGCGTTTGATTTTGCCAGATGGTTCTGCATTTATGCACCATTTTGACGAACGTGGCGAACTTGCCCCGCGTGATATTGTGGCGCGAGCCATTGATCATGAAATGAAAAAACGCGGCATTGATTGTGTGTATTTAGATATTAGTCACAGACCCGCATCATTTATTCGTGAACATTTTCCGAACATTTATCAACAGTGTTTAGAATTCGATATAGATATGACTCAACAACCCATTCCTGTTGTTCCAGCCGCACATTATACTTGTGGCGGTGTTTTAACCGATAGTTTTGCACGAACAGACATTGAAAATTTGTATGCTGTTGGCGAGGTCGCTTGCACTGGATTGCACGGGGCAAATCGCATGGCAAGTAATTCACTTTTGGAATGTTTAGTTTTTGCTGAACGCGCAAGCGAGGACATTAAGCAAAAATTACCTACTTTAACAATGCCAAAAAATTTACCATTTTGGGATGAATCAAAAGTGAGTGATTCCGATGAAGAAGTGGTTGTTTCTCATAATTGGAACGAATTACGGCATTTTATGTGGGATTATGTTGGCATTGTAAGAACAGATAAACGTTTATATCGTGCCATGAATCGTGTCGAATTATTAAAAAAAGAAATCGCAGAGTATTACGCGCATTTTCGTGTCACCAGTGATTTATTAGAATTGCGAAATTTAGTAATTGTTGCTGAACTCATTATTCGCTGCGCTCAACAACGCAAAGAAAGCCGTGGTTTGCATTACACGCTAGATTACCCGCAAACGGATAACTCGAAACCCGCACAGAACACAGTTTTGAAGCCAGATTCTTCTTGTACGCCGCACTCAAAATAATCTGCGTGAAATAATTCAAACAACGGTTTGCAGATGTCAATTCACCGAAAAATTTTTTGTTAAAAAACAATAATTATATTTTTATGGTATACGGTTTGCTTAAATTCAGGATTTATAGCGCATTTTAATTACAACAAAATCCATTTTGAATAAATAATTGAAATGACACAGCGAGTTATATAAAACTCACTTTTCGGAAATTAGGTTACTATGTTTTTTAAAAATCTCCCCATTAGACGTAAGTTGTTATCAATGTTGGTTTTGCCTATTCTGAGTCTTCTTGTTTTTAGCGGCATGATAATTTTTGACCGCATTCATCAAGTTCATCTTTCACGACAATTGATTAACGACGCAGATTTTTTCGCCGAAATTGGTAGCACGACTCATAATCTCCAAAAAGAACGCGGTACAAGTGTTGCTTTTGTAAGCAGTAAAGGCGAAAAAATGGCGGACAAATTGCCGGCATTACGCGATGAAAGTGATAAATCGATTCAATTATTAACGCAAGACATTACTAATCGTATTAGCCTTAATCAAGACAATCAAATCATGCAAAATACATTGGAAATGCTGAATAAATTGCCGGATTTACGAAAAAAAACCAATGAATTACAAATAGATGGACTTTCTTGTGCTGCACAATATACGGGTATTATTCAATCTCTTTTAGAACTGACTACAAATGTTGGTAAATTCTCAAAAAATGCTGAAATCATGCGCGGCGCAAATACTTATTCCGCATATTTGAATATGAAAGAACGTGCAGGACGAGAGCGAGCGATTTTAGCGGGTATTTTTGCGATTGATAAAATGGATACCGCCCATGTGTTAAAACTATCTGCAAATTTGGGAGAGGCTAACGCGAGTTATTTACAATTCATGCAAATTGCTACGCCCGCACAAATTGATTTTCATAAATCTACCGTCACCGGAAAATCTGTTCTTGAAGTCGAAACCATGCGTAAGCACGCACTGGAATCAAATTTAGACACGCCATTAGGAATTGATAACGCTTATTGGTTTGAACAAGCAACGGCTCGTATTAACTTAATGAAAAAAGTCGAAGATAAATTAGTCGCTGACTTACTTGTGAGTGCAAACGACATTAAGGCGAGTGCTATGGCAATAGCCATCACGATTTCGATTTTGGTTTTACTTTTGTTGATTGCGACAGCTTTTTTGATTAGTAATGTGGCATTTTCGATTATACGTCCATTGGATTTGATGAAAAGTACATTGATTGAGGTAAATAAAACGGGAAATTATTCTAAAAAATTAGATTACGATTCACATGACGAAATTGGACAAATGGCAATTGCGTTTAATAACATGATGATGGCGTTGCAATTAGTGTTATTTAATGTCAATAACGTGATGAAATCCGTTTCACACGGTGAATTTACGGTAAGTGTTGATGTTAATGCGAACGGTGATTTAAACGAATTGAAAAATAACGTCAATCAAACTGTCGGGCAAATTAGAATCACCATGTTTGCCTTGAATGATGTCATGAATTCTTTATATAACGCAGATTTTGCAAAAGTGATTGTTGCAAACGTTAAAGGAAATTATAAGCAAATTATTGATCAAGCTATTCAATCTCAAGACGCATTACGCATTATGCTTGGTGATATTGGCGAGGTTATGCAATATGTTGCAGAAGGCGATTTAAATCATCGTGTAAATGCAGAAGGTCGGGGCGAATTATTGACGTTGAAAAATAATATCAACAGCACACTTGAGTCATTAGAAAGTTTAAATGACATTGTTCATGTCGCTGAAGCCTTAGCAAAAGGGGATTTAACGCAATCTATCACAAAAAATTATCCGGGTATTTTCGGTAAGGTAACAGTTAGTATTAACAATACAACTAAAAACTTAAAAAATTTAATTCAAGACGTTCATAACGCAGCGGATATTATTCATTCAGCGGCAAGAGAAATTGCAGCGGGAAATAATCATTTAGCGATTCGAACCGAACAGCAAGCCGCAAGTTTGGAAGAAACCGCTGCAAGTATGCAGGAGCTAACAAGCACCGTTAAAGAAAATAGCACCCATTCGGGTGACGCAACGAAAATGGCAAATGATGCGGCTGAAATTGCATCACGCGGTGTTAATGTGGTGAATTCAGTTGTAATAACCATGAATGAAATTAACGATTCATCACATCGAATTGTAGATATTATTTCAGTAATTGACGATATTGCTTTCCAAACCAATATCTTGGCATTGAATGCTGCTGTTGAAGCCGCAAGGGCAGGGGAGTCGGGAAAAGGATTCGCAGTGGTGGCTATTGAAGTTCGGAATTTAGCACAACGTGCGGCAAATGCGGCGGGTGAAATTAAACGGTTAATTGGCGATTCTGTAGAACGTGTTTCAGACGGCGGTAAGCAAGTCGCAAATGCAGGAAAAACAATGCAAGAAATTGTGAATTCGATTTTGATTGTCTTGGATATTATCAGTGAAATTACTCGGGCATCTTCTGAGCAAAGCGTCGGAATTGAGCAAGCAAATCAAGCGATTCGACAAATGGATGATGTGACACAACAAAATGCAGCATTAGTTGAACAGGCTGCAGCGGCAGCAGAATCTATGGAAGACCAAACTCGCGATTTATCAAGAACATTAAGTAATTTTAAGGTGTAAATGTTAAAATTTTTAGCTTTATCTATTCGTTATTTTTCATTTGGAGTCCCAATTTAATGCTTGATTCAACCGTTCCACAAATTCGCCACGATTGGCACACAAACGAAATTTTAGATTTATACGCTTTGCCATTTAATGATTTGCTTTTCAAGGCACAAACTATTCACCGCGAAAATTTCAATCCTAATGAAGTTCAAATCAGTAGCTTATTGAGTATTAAAACGGGGTCATGTTCTGAAGATTGCGGTTATTGCCCACAAAGTGCGCGTTATGATTCCGGTTTAACGTCAGAGCCTTTAATGGCTATTTATGATGTTTTAAAAGCGGCGGAACAAGCAAAATCCCAAGGCGCATCCCGTTTTTGTATGGGGGCGGCTTGGCGAAAACCGAAAGATTCTGATATTGAGCGTGTTGTTGAAATGGTTCAAGGTGTAAAAGCGTTAGGCATGGAAACGTGCGTCACCTTAGGTATGTTAACTGATACGCAAACGACACGTTTAAAAGAAGGTGGTTTAGATTATTACAATCACAATTTAGATACATCAGAAGATTATTATTCTGAAATTATTACTACTCGTACTTATAAAGATCGCTTAGATACTTTGGAGCGTGTTCGCGATGCCGGAATTAACGTCTGTTGTGGTGGAATTATTGGTATGGGCGAAAGCGATTTAGATCGCGCCAACTTATTGCTGCAATTAGCAAACTTGCCGCAACATCCAGAAAGTGTGCCAGTAAATATGTTGGTACAAGTTCAAGGTACGCCGTTAATGGGAACGGAACAACTTGACCCATTAGTTTTTGTGCGGACGATTGCGGTGGCGCGAATCATAATGCCAAAATCACGAGTACGTTTATCTGCTGGACGAAATGAAATGAGTGATGAAATGCAGGCATTATGTTTTTTTGCTGGGGCGAATTCGATTTTTTACGGCGATAAATTATTAACGACCGATAATCCGATGACGAATCACGATTTAAATTTATTTGCGCGTTTGGGATTGAAATCTGCTGGCTCAAGTTATGCGTAAGTTAAAAAAAGCGTAACGCCACTTTTTCCAAAGGATCTGGCAAACACGAATCCAAAAAAAGCTGGCAATAACGAATAAAAGTAATCTCTTAACGTTAAATTGCCAGCAGGAGGAATGAACGGTGTTCTTTTCAAGAAGAAAATGGGTCTATGTAAATTTCTTTTAGTGATGCACCTTGTAAATAGGCTGTTCTTTTAGATTGTAAAACCATTTCGGGTTGACCACATAAAAATACGCGCCATCCATTTAATTTTTGAAATTTATCGAACGCGATTTGATTAGCCCTTCCTTTTGTATATGTCTCAAAATCTAAATTATCACCAGTCAAACACGGTGTGTAATAAAAATTTGGATATTTCTGTGCTAGTTGTGTCAATTCGTTTTCCATATATAAACCGGACGCATCGCGACTGCCATGAAATAAATGAATTTCGCCATAATGTTCGTGAAAAAGCGCGTCTTGAAGAATGCCGTATAACGGTGCAAGTCCAGTTCCTGTGCCGATTAACAGAAGTGATTGTTCTAATTTCCCCTCAACATAATGACAACTTCCTTGAGCGTGTGAGAAACTGAGTGGCATTCCAATTTCTAATTCATCCGCAACCCAACGACTAAAGTTACCATTAGGTAAAATACGAATATGAAATTCTAATTCGTGTTCAGCATTGTGAATGTTTGAAATTGAATAACTTCGAATAATGCCATCGTGCCGACGTAAATTTACAAATTGCCCTGCAAAAAAAGCTAATGGTTCTTTTGATTTTAATTTTAAAAGAATGACATTTTCGGACAAATACCGTTTTTCGATAACGTCGCTTTCAAACCATACATTTTTTGTATTAGGTAATTCGACTGACATATCGTTTTCAGGTTTACAAATACACGGTAAAAAATAATTTTGCTTTTGTTGCGTATCTTTCAAGCCAACTTGAGATTCGGCAGGAGGGCTATTATCAATGCTACGCATCAAACAACATTGACACGCACCTGTTTTACAGCCATAAGGCATCTGCACATTATTTCGTAGCAAAGTTTGCAAAACGGTTTCTTCATTTTCAGATTCAAAGATTTGATCATCAAATTTAATGCGTGTCATAATTTCAGCCTTTTTTATTTTCCAAGAACGTCTTTACGGGTAGTTTCAGCAAGTGCAGCAACTTGTGCAATCAATTCCGCAGGTACATTTAATTCTGTCAAAGTTGCCGCCAAGTTTTCAATAACTGCATCAAAATGACTGTCGTCTAAGCCCATTTTGACCAATCTCGCATGACCATCACGCATATCTTGACCGCTGTAGTTATTTGGACCACCAAACGCCATCGTTAAAAATGCTTTTTGTTTAGCCGCTTGTTTGTCCATGTTCACGCCATCGAAAAAACGGTTAATTCGATAATCCGCTAACACTTTGCGATAAAAAATATCAACTGCTGTATCAACCGCGCCTTCACCGCCGAGTTGTTCAAACAAACTTAAATTTGTTGTTGTTTCGGTCATTTTGCCATCTCCTAAAAGTTATTATTATTCTACGAGCTAAATTGCTCAAAAACAGTTTATAGTAACAACAATCCTTATACAATAATCCACAAAAATCATTCTATTTTTTGTTCCAACCTGACGAGGTAAAACATGACATCCTATCTAAAATGTACAATTCCTTTTTTGTTTTTAATCAATTTTCAAATTGCCCATGCTGAAAACTGGGGCGAGGTTTTGAAATCTGTTAGTAAAGAAGGCAGTCATACTTTAGAAAGCAGTGCTGATGCAGTGAACGACGCGCAACGATTGCTGGAAAGTGGCAAAACATTAAAGGCGGGAGAATTAACTAACATATTAGTTCAACGTCTGGGTATTTCAACAACGCAAGCAATGGGCGGAGCGGGTGCTTTATTCCAACTCGCGAAAACACGCATGAGTCCGGAAGCCTTTGAAAAATTAATGCAACAAGTCCCCGATGTTTCACAATTACTTTCTGCTGTTCCTGCATTACAACCTCAATCTGGTTTAGGTGGTTTAGCGGGAAAATTAGCGGGGTTATCTGGTGATAATTCAATTAACACCGCCTTAACCGCCGTATCAATTTTTCAGCAATTAGGAATGCAGCCTGAAACGATGCAAAAATTTGTTCCCGTTGTTGTTGATTATGTTCGCGGTGACACGGAAGCCATCGTTGCGGATAGTCTAAATTCAGCCTTAACGATTGGTAAAAAGTAATTTTGTCTGAATCAAAAGTGTAAGAACGGCAAACCCTGTGTGATAATAAACGTCATAAATCACTCTCTTTTTCAATGAATAATAAAGGATTCAAATGGACGAAAATAAGAAAAAAGCCTTAGCCGCCGCGTTAATGCAAATCGAAAAACAACACGGCAAAGGCTCGGTCATGAAAATGGGCGATGTCGATATTTCAAAAGATATTGAAGTCGTTTCTACAGGTTCGTTAAGTTTAGATATTGCGTTAGGTTGTGGCGGTTTGCCACGCGGGCGCATTATTGAAATTTATGGTCCTGAATCCTCTGGAAAAACCACATTGACGCTTCAAGTGATTGCAGAAATTCAAAAACTCGGTGGAACCGCCGCCTTTATCGATGCTGAACACGCACTAGATATTAACTATGCGGGGAAATTAGGTGTAGATATTGCGAATTTATACGTTTCACAACCCGACACAGGTGAACAAGCGTTAGAAATTACGGATTCCTTAGTACGTTCTGGTGCGTTAGATATTGTGGTGGTTGATTCGGTTGCGGCATTAACGCCCAAAGCCGAAATCGAAGGTGATATGGGTGATGCGCACATGGGTTTGCAAGCGCGTTTAATGTCGCAAGCCTTACGAAAATTGACCGCAAATATCAAACGTTCAAATACTATGGTGATTTTCATCAATCAAATTCGGATGAAAATTGGCGTGATGTTTGGTTCGCCCGAAACCACAACCGGCGGTAATGCACTGAAATTTTATGCGTCGGTGCGTTTAGATATTCGTCGCATCGGTGCCGTGAAAAAAGGTGACGATATTATCGGCAACGAAACCCGCGTGAAAGTCGTAAAAAACAAAGTCGCACCACCATTCAAACAAGCAGAATTCGAGATTTTATACGGCGAAGGCATTTCGTTTGTGGGTGAATTGGTTGATTTAGGTGTGAATTATGGATTCGTGCAAAAAGCAGGTTCTTGGTATAGCTACGGCACTGAAAAAATCGGGCAAGGTAAAGATAACGCTAAAATTTTCTTCAAAGAAAATCCCGCGAAAGCCAAGGAACTCGAAACCAAAATCCGCGACGAAGCCTTCAAAAAACCGTTACTAGCGGTCAAAGAATTTGAACCCACCGACGACGAATTAGACGTTGACGAACCACTCTAAAAATCTGCTGTGAATTCCGTTGCTCACGACATCAAAAACCATTGTTTGCGTTTATTGGCGCGTCGTGAGCATTCGCAAAAAGAATTGATCACTAAATTGATGCAAAAAGGGTTTCAACGAGCAGACATTCAATTTGTTATCGATGATTTAGCGCAAAATAATTGGCAAAGCGATGCACGTTTTGCTGAAAGTTATGCGCGGTATCGTTTGAAAAAAGGCTACGGTGCAACGGCAATTCGTTATGAATTAAGCCAAAAAGGCATAGATGTTGCTGTCAATACATTAAATGACGCAATGTTGACAGTCGCAGGCGATTGGTTAGATTTATTAACGCAAACGTATTGTAAAAAATACGGAGAAATTGCCCCAATTACTCGTTATGACTGGTCAAAACGCAGTCGATTTTTATTACAACGCGGTTTTTCGAGTTCGCAAATTACAGAATTTGCTAGAAAATTACGCTTTATTTATTCCTAAAATTTTTTATCACGCACACAAAATCATTATGAAAACTATGACTAGCGCAGAAGTACGCTCTGCTTTTTTAGACTTTTTTAAACAACACGGACATTCGGTTGAGCCTTCCAGTTCGTTAATTCCGAGCAACGACCCGACGTTACTTTTTGTGAATGCGGGAATGGTACAATTTAAAGATTTGTTTTTGGGGCGTGAGCAACGCGAATTTACTCGTGCGGCAACCAGTCAACGCTGCGTGCGTGCTGGTGGCAAACATAACGATTTAGAAAACGTCGGTTACACGGCGCGGCATCATACGTTTTTTGAAATGCTTGGCAATTTTAGTTTTGGCGATTATTTCAAAAAAGAAGCGATTCATTTTGCCTGGGAATTTTTGGTCAATGTGCTTGAAATTCCAAAAGAAAAATTGTGGGTCACGGTGTTTGACGAAGACGACGAAGCGGCAAACATTTGGATTAACGAAATTGGTGTTTCGCCCGACCGTTTGTCACGCATCGGCGCGAAAGATAATTTTTGGTCGATGGGCGACACTGGGCCTTGCGGGCCTTGCAGCGAAATTTTTTACGATCACGGCGACGACATTTTCGGCAGTCCTCCAGGAACGCCTGATGAAGACGGCGACCGTTACATTGAAATCTGGAATTTGGTGTTTATGCAATATGACCGCAGTGCGGACGGTACTTTAACACCGTTGCCAAAACCCTCTGTTGATACAGGTATGGGCTTAGAGCGTATTTCTGCCGTGATGCAAAATGTGCATAACAATTACGACATCGATTTATTCCAAAACATCGTCAAAGCCGCTGCGAAATTAGCCAACATGACGGACTTAACTAACAGTTCGTTGCGCGTGATTGCTGACCACATTCGTTCATGTGCGTTTATGGTGGTCGATGGCGTAATGCCGTCAAACGAAGGTCGCGGTTATGTGTTGCGCCGCATTATTCGTCGCGCGATTCGTCACGGTTATCGTTTAGGAATTAGCGACATTTTCTTTTACAAATTGGTCGCGCCACTCGCGCAAGAAATGGGCGATGCCTTCCCCGAATTACGCAAAGAACTCGAACAAGTTGAAAAAGTCTTAGAACGCGAAGAAAAACGTTTTGCTGAAACGCTGGGTCAAGGGATGAAAATTTTAGAAGCGTGTGTGGCGAAAATGGCAGGCACTGTGATTGAAGGCGAAACCGTTTTCCAACTTTATGACACTTACGGTTTCCCTGTGGATTTAACGGCGGATTTTGCCCGTGAACATAATTTAACTGTCGATTACGACGGCTTTGAAAAAGCGATGGAAGCGCAACGTGATAGAGCGCGTTCGGCAAGCCATTTCGGTGCGGATGCTCACAAAAATATCGAACTCGATTCGCAAACGGATTTTACGGGTTATGAATTATTAGACGACACCGCGCAAATCGTGGCGTTGTTCAAAGGCGGAGAAGCGGTTGAACAATTAAATGCTGGTGAAGATGGCGTAATCGTTTTAGATAAAACACCGTGTTATGGTGAATCAGGCGGGCAAATTGGCGATAGCGGCACGATTAGCACAGACGGCGCGATATTTGATGTTGCCGATACCCAAAAACAAGCAGGCAGTTTATTTTTGCATCAAGGCAAAATCACTGCTGGCGCGTTGAAAGTCGGACAAAATGTTAAAGCCACCGTTGATATGGCAAAACGCAAAGCCACAGAATTAAACCACTCGGCAACGCATTTATTACACGCCGCGTTGCGTCAAACATTGGGCGAACACGTCGCGCAAAAAGGCTCGCTTGTAAATACGGAACGGTTGCGTTTTGACTTTTCGCATTTTGAACCGTTGACGGCTGACGAAATCGCTACGATGGAACGTTTAGTTAATGAACAAATCCGTTTGAATAATGCCGTTTCCGCGCAAATCATGGCAAAAGATGATGCGGTTAAAGCAGGCGCGATGGCGTTGTTCGGCGAAAAATATGGCGCAGAAGTGCGCGTCTTAAAAATCGGCGAATTCTCAACCGAATTATGCGGCGGCACACACGTTGCGCGAGCTGGCGATATTGGTTGTTTCAAAATTATCAGCGAAAACGGCGTGGCGGCTGGCGTGCGACGCATTGAAGCGGTCACAGGCGCAAACTGTTTAGCGTGGTTCGCGCAACGTGAAAGCGCGTTGGTGCAAATCGCAGATTTGGTCAAAGGCACGCCCGATAAAGCGGTCGAAAAAGTGGAACAACTCGTTGAACGTGCGCGTGGTTTGGAAAAACAATTAGAGCGTTTGAATTCAAAATTGGCGAGTGCGACAGGTGATGAATTGATGGCGAAAGCGGTCGAAATCAACGGTGTGAAAGTGTTGGCGACGACGGTTGAAAATGTCGATGCCAAAATTTTGCGTGAAATCGTCGAGCAATTGAAAAACAAATTACATAACGCCGTTGTCGTTTTGGCTTCAGTGGAAGGCGAAAAAATCAGCGTGGTAGCGGGTGTTTCAAAAGACCAAACCGCAAAAGTTAAAGCTGGCGAATTGGCGAATTTTGTTGCCGCAAAAATTGGTGGTAAAGGTGGCGGCAAACCTGATTTAGCACAAGCTGGTGGGAATAATCCTGCGGCGTTGGCGGGTGCTTTGGGGGATGTTAATGGGTGGATTAAAGATTTGTTAGGTTCATAAAATGCCTGAAATAGGTTATTTAGGAATCATTATCCGAATACGTCTGCGTGACCTTGCATTCATCCGCATTCACGCAAAACACAATGGTGTTGCAAATGATTGATTTAATAAAAAAATACTTTTTGAAAAGCAAAATCATAGAAGAATTCGAAGATTTCCTTATAAGTATGATGTGCGCTTATAGTGAACATGAATCTTATTACAAAGATGCAGATGCACTAATTCGATTTTTTGTACAAAATTTTCTGGATTCTAACGAAATAACTTATAGGCAAAAAACCTTCTACAGAGAATTGCTAAACATAACAGCAAATAAAACAAAAAGTGATAAAGAAAAATTCATGGAATTTACATTAGAAGTGTTCTTTATTGGACATGAATACAGCAGTGAGATTCAAAGGTGGGCTTCTGTTTTTTTAATGAGAAAAATGTCTTCTATTTATGATAATCAACAAATCTATCCGAGCAAACGAGGTATATAACACAATGCCGCACATCTGCTTTTGAAGGAGGAAATGATGCAACAACAAACGAATTTGAAGCCATGCCTTTTCAACATACGGTTCGTATTCCAGATTACATTCCAGACGGTGTTTCTGTGCGAGTGATTTTGTCTTTTGATGATGCCGTAACGAGTAAAAAGCCGCGTGAAAATTGGAAAGCATCAATTGAAACGATGATTGCAACGCACGGGCAGGAAGTTTTAGATTGAGCAACTTGGAGATGATGAAATGCAATTAGCGATTGAATTACCCGACGAATTGGGCGAGCAACTTTTACAACAAGGCAACGTTGTGACATTCGTGCAAGAAGCGATTAAAAAAATGTTGTTGGAGCAAAAAGAAACCAAGTTAGCCGAGAAAATAATCGCGGCAAAAAACGGGCATTTACCGATTACGCAATCGTTTATTGGTGTGTTGGCGAGTTCTAATCTTGATGAACGGGATTATAAAAAACACCTCGAGGATAAATACCTTTGAAAGTTTTACTCGATACCAACGTCGTTTTAGATGTGCTGTTAATTCCTGAACCGTTCGCGCAAATGGCGATGAATTTGTTTGATGCGGCTGCCAAAAAGAGATTGAAGGTTATTTATGTGCAACGACTTTCACGACGATTGATTATTTGGTAGCAAAACAGCAAAACAAACACGAAGCGAGAGCGTTAATTTGTCGGTTGTTGGAATTGTTTTCAGTCGCTGAAGTAAATGAAATAGTCCTGAAAAAAGCGAGTGCATCGGCTTTCTCTGATTTTGAAGATGCGGTTTTATATCAAGCTGGCTGTTATGTTGGCGTTGATTGTATTGTGACGCGCAA
>CAIQZX010000092.1 GCA_903876445.1 uncultured Pseudomonadota bacterium
ATTTTTGGCAATAGATGTAATGTTAACGGTGTTTCAAACTCTGAAACACGACTATATTTTTATATGAATTGCTATGAAAAATGTAAAAGAAAAACATACGGTGATTTTCGTCACGAGATGCCCAAACGACAACAACCATTCGTTCATTTAACTTACCAAATGTAATAAAACGAATTTCCTTGAATCATGATTTTTTCTGCAATGTAGTGCCAGTGGCTTTAAACGTATGCACATCAACTTCAGATTCTTGTGAATCCACCGCACATCCCCAATCTAACGCTTGATCTTGATTAAAACGTTTGCCTAATTTTTGGGCAATTTCAGCGCGTGCCAATTCCACGCCCAAATAAAACGCATGACCGCCATCATTTTCAACGCCTAATTTTGGGAATAATTCAAACGGGTCGATTGCGCTGTGAAAGCCATCACGATTAAAAATATGCACGCCGTTTTCACTGATTTGAATTCGATAACTGGGATCTTTAATTTGTGCGGCGAGTTCTTGAATTTCGTCCAGCGAATACGGAAACGCCGTGGGTTCGTGCAACGCCATCAAACCCGCATTGATATGTTTTGGCAATGTGTCATGTTCTTTGGCTGCAAACATAATCCGTCGTGCTAAATCCGCTTCTTTAATCGCTCGCACCGCATGGCGACTGACTTCGGTCGCCAAAATATGATTGATATTCAACTCCGAACAAATGCCCATCAATAACGCATTCATACCAGCGGTATCAGCGTGCGTTAATTCGGTGATATTGCCAACACCCAACATCATTTCAACATCGGGATGATTTTTTCGGACTTCGTGATAACGCACAATCGACGTAGTAAAACCAAAGTGAATTGGGTCTAAAATCGGATCAACAATAAACGGACGATTTTTTGCCTGCATGATTTTAATTGCGCGGTCGAGCGAGTCTAAATCGGTATGCGTTTCGGGAATAATAATCGGCGTTGATGTCACTTCGTCCGCAATCCATAACGTACTTTCATGCAAACTCAATAAATAATCCGCGCCAGCTTTGCCACCACGCAATAAATCTTCCGTTTCAAGTGAATCTAAACTCACCAAAAAATTGGCTTGTTTCAATGCGGCAATTGCCTCTTCCATGTGCGGAAATGGCGTACTCGGCAAACAGCCCAAATCAATCACATCCGCGCCATTTTTTCGATAATACAAGGCACGATTTAAAATTTCAGACACCGTTAAATCGGGTGCGTCGGTGATTTCAGCAAAAATTTTCACGCTATAATTATCTAAATTTGCAATTTGAATTTTCTTACCAAAAAACAACGGCAAGTCTTTGACTTCTTCGGTACCGCGAACAACGGGAATACCCAATTTTTCAGAAAGCGCGTCCAAATCACCACGACACCGACCAGGAACAATAATTTTCGTCGCGCCAAACGTATCTTTTAATTTGCGCTCAATCATTTCAGTCGTCATTAACGCCGCAACTTTCAAGCCTAATTGATGGACAGTGTAAGAAAATTCGGGCTGCATTTTCTCCAAAATGCTTCGCAATTGCTTTTCGGCAAGCGAACCCGTTAAAAATAAAATGTGTTCGGTCATGAAATCCTTTTTTGCATTTTCCATCTCAGCGATTGAAATTTAAGCGTAAAGTTTTACGGTTTCTCATTGAATCGCCAAATCAATTTATCAAGAAATGAGACTTGCCAATTCATATAACGGTGGCAAAATCAACATTTCAGCCAGTTGCAAACCCATAATTGCGACAATAACGGATAAATCTAAACCACCTAAATTTGGCAACATTCCACGGCAAATTCTTAACATCGGCTCAGTCAAACTATAAAGTAACATTGAAACATCACTAAAACTGCCTTGATTAAACCAACTCAATAAAGCGCGGGCAAAAACAGCGTAAAATAAAACATTCAACAACAATGCAATCAACTGAGCAAAAGCCGTTAAAATCAGCCCGCCAATGCTCATTGGCACACCTTGTAATAATGCCATTGAACCGTCTGCAAGCAATTGCAACGCCATCATTAACACTAACGACGACGTATCGATATTTCCAATCGACGGAATAAAACGCCGCATGATTTTTAACGGCGGATGCGTGAGCATAATCAAAAATTTCGAAATCGGATTACGAAAATCTGCTCGGCACCATTGCAACAAAAATCGCAACATCACGGCACCGATATACAATGAAAAAACCGTGTTTAAAATCAATTCAATCGGATTAGTGAAATAATTCATGCCCATGATTTAAACCTCTTGTTTTGATAATTCAATTGAACGATCACGCGCCGCGTTCAATGCTTTGGCAACCAACTCAACAAACCCGCCCTGTTGAAAAGTTTCAATCGCTTTTTGTGTTGTACCATTTGGTGACGTGACACGTTCGCGCAATTTTTCAGGGGATTCGGCAGATTCGAGTGCAATTTTCGCCGCACCTAACGCTGTTTGTTGAACTAATAATTGCGCGGTATTCGCATTTAAACCCATTTCCAATGCCGCTTTTTCCATCGCCTCCATCAATAAAAAATAATACGCGGGACCGCTACCTGAAACTGCTGTGACGGCATCAAGTTCGGCTTCGGTTTCAACCCATAATGCAATTCCCACGGAACGCAAAATGTTTTCGGCTAAATCACTTTGTTCATCGGTAACATTAGAGTTTGCGTGCAAACCCGTTGCACCTGTTAAAACTAACGCGGGCGTATTCGGCATACAACGCACAATCGCGGCTTCGTCGCCCAACCATGAACTCAAA
>CAIQZX010000093.1 GCA_903876445.1 uncultured Pseudomonadota bacterium
CGAAACTCGGTAATTTTTCAGCGGTTGTAGGAAGAAGTGATATTTTCAGCGGTATTAGTGAAGCCCAAAACGGTATCGAACGTGATGAATATGAAATGAATCATGCGTCAGGAAAATGGAGCAAAAATTTTGACAAGGGTAAATTAGACGCATCGCTGTATTTTGTGAAATCAAAACAAGACATCGATGATGCGGGATTGTTACCCGATAAAACGTTTGGTTGGGTTGATGATATGCAAGGCAAACTTTCAGACGAAACATGGGTAACGCAATTACACGGACAATATGATTTATCATCGAATTGGAATACCTCTTTGCAATTAGGCTTTACGCAAGATCAACAGAAAATGAAAACCACGATGATTAAACCGTTTTCAATCACCAACCAATTGTTTATGGCAGATTGGAAAAATACGCATCAGTTAGCATTTAGCGAAAATGTTAATCATCGTGCATCAATTGTGTCGGGTGTGAATACGCAACATCAACAAACATTAAACGTACCATCATCGCAGACTATTATTAGTCCTAATGTGCATGGCGAGTTTGTTTTAGAAAAGTGGAAATTCGATGCAGACACCCGTTTTGATCAGAATGATACTTATGGCAATCATCAAGTGTTTTCAGTTGGTGTAAATCGCTCTTTATCACAAACGACAAACGTCTGGGCGAAAGGCGGTACAGGCTATCGTCAGCCAGGTGTAAGTGAGTTAATGCACCCAATTTATGGCAATAAAACCTTGCAAGGCGAATCAAGTCGGGGTGGTGAAATTGGTGTACGTTGGAATCCCTTATTGGATACTGAAATTAGCGTTAGTAGTTATTACCAAAATTACCAGCAAATGATTTTGTTTTTATTCGATCCAACCGTTGGTGTGAGAGCTGGAAATTTACCCAATTCAGATGTTTTTGGTACTGAAATCCAATCACAACATCGTTGGTCTGATTTTTGGAAAAGCGGACTAAATTACGGTTATATGTCCGCCAAAAATGCTGAAAATCATTTATATGTGCCGTATCTACCAGAACATCAAGGTTCTTTTTGGAACGAATTACAACTGCTTCAACCATTGAAAATGCGAATCGATTTAACATTCCATGATGCTTATTGGTTTGACGGTGGCAATACACAAAAAGCCAATGCAGCACCTCGTGTAAATGTATTGCTAAAATATCAAATCACTCCAAAAACCGATTTATATTTACGAGGAGAAAACATCAGTAACAATCGGACAATGGAAATTAACAATTTTAGTTTTAATGGTGCAGCAGCTTATTTTGGCTTGCAAACTGGGTTTTAGTTGTACTATTTTCCACTCTTGAATATCTTTTTCCATAATTGATTTTCTTTATGAAATTTTTCAGGTCGTTCCTGTTGATGCGTCAGCAATAATGTCAGTTTTCGGCGTTCTTCGGCTTCACTGTCTAACCTCAATAATAACTCCCTGTTAAACTGTTTTTCACGTTCTAACTGTTGGGCTAAGGAATCAATTTTCTGCTCGTATAACAGGCGTTCTAACCGTTCTGATTCGGTTCTGATTATGGGTTCTTCTTGGCGTTCTTGAACGTTCTTTTCAAATACTCTGAACAATTCAGAAGCATCTATTTCAAACCGTCCATTTTCACATCTATGTGCTGATAAAATACCGTTTTTTATGGCATTGTGTATAACAGATTTGCTTTTACCAGTTTCTGTTGCGGCTTGAGATAATGTGAATTTTGACATCGTTCTGTTTCGTTCTTTTTTGGGTTCTTATCCGTCCTTTGATAATACAGAAATTGAAGCAAAAAACCTACTGAAATCACGATCAAAATAGCTTACAAATGAGGGAAATTTTTCAAACAGACAATTCGTGTCTTGTTTGAATGGATAGAAAAAAGGATAATCAACAGAATTCAGCTCAATGGTGGGCTGGTAGATACAGAAAACCCCGAAATCTCAACTTTTACTTTCGTCGGTATAGAGAGATTTTCAGGGCTTTAGGTCACAACGGACAGTTATGAGAAATATTTTTTATACAACCAATCGTAAGAAAAAAGAATTAAACCTTAGATTAGAGGAAACCATTCCGCAAAAACTCAAAGGAGAAGAAGCGTTATGAATCGTTCGATCTCTATCTTATCACAGGATTTTTATTTTCAGAACACTGAAAATTACCTAACCCCGCATTTTTCAAACAATCGAATCATTGATTGTCACTTAGAAAGTTTGAATCAAGAGCAAATTGTCTCCTTTCTGATAACCCTTTCAGAACAGGATAAAAATGCCATCATTGTTGATGCAAACCCTATGGCATCGGGTAAAACACAACTCGCATCAGAAATAGTAAAACAACTAAATTACGATTCATTTGCGGCTATTGCTCACCGTGTATCACTGATTCATGGATTAAGTAAAACCTTAAATCTGACCCATTACCAAGATGTTACCCCGCAAGATTACTTCAAAAATCTTGCTGTCTGTGTCAATTCTATTCAGAAACTCGAAGTCTCTAAACGATTCAAAAATTCAATTATGGATGAATTTAGACAAACTTTAGAAACCGTATTGATGGCAAAAACCATTGATAATAAAAAAGAAATCCTAGCTGAGTTCATAGCAATTTTGAATAATTCAGAATTTTCAATGTGCCTTGATGCTGATTTCAATGATTTCTGTTTAGAATTTTTACTTGAACATACCAACAAAACGATTTATCGGATTCATCGGCACTTTGAACCTCACAATAAGCAAATTATTGAACGTCGAAACCATAACGCTATCCGCAAA
>CAIQZX010000094.1 GCA_903876445.1 uncultured Pseudomonadota bacterium
AGTACCATGGTGACATAGCTCTTTTAGGCTCGAGACCAATAAAACACATTCATCGAAAACCAAGAGAACAGTGTTAGGATTCGCCACAAAAATCAAAAACAACCCGAGGTCTATCGGGGGCTAGTCTGTGAAGTGAACGGCGTGGTAATGCTGTCAGCAGCAGAAACCAGCAGGTAATAGTGATATACGCCTGCTCCTGAGTTAAATCAGGAATCCCCGTTCCCTTTAGGGCGGGGAGGATGTCAAGAGTCGTATTTCAGTTTTAGCGTAGTAAATCTTGCATCATTTTTTCAGCTTGCGCGACATAACCGCCGCCAAATAACACACAATGATTTAAAACATGATACAAATTATAAAGTTTTTTGCGTGTTTCGTAGCCAGAATCAAGCTGCCAAACATCGTTGTAAGCGGCATAAAAATCACGTCCAAATCCACCAAATAATTCTGTCATCGCTAAATCGGTTTCTCTATCACCATAATAACAAGCTGGATCAAAAATAATCGGTTGATTATGCGAATTCGCGGCGACATTTCCACCCCATAAATCGCCATGCAATAAAGAAGGTGGCGGTCTATAATCCACGAAAAAATCGGCTAATCGCTCACTCAATAATTCGCCTAATCGTCCTAATTTTTGACCAAAACCTTTTTGTGTTACTAATTTTAATTGAAAACCTAATCGATATTTTTGCCAAAATTCGATCCAATTTTCAGTCGGCGTGTTGATTTGAGGCGTAGAACCAATCGTATTGTTAATTTCCCACCCAAAATGTGGCTGCTTTTGTAAATGTAGTTGCGCCAATTGCTGCCCGAATAATCGTTCAGATTTCGCAGTGGCGCGTTGTAATTCAACATATTCCAACACCAAAAAACTCGCCGTTTGCGTTTGTCCGCAAATAATCGGCGACGGCACTAAAATGGTTTTTGTTTTGGCTAAGGCTTGCAAGCCTGAAAACTCAGCCTTGAACATCGCCAATCTTTCTGGCTGATTCAGTTTCACAAAATACCGTTGATTTTCACTTTGGAGTAAAAAAGCCCGATTTATATCGCCGCCCGCTATCGACTTTGTGGTTTTAATTTCAAAATGCGATTTCGTGGCTGCACTGATTTCAGCAGCAATCACGTTAAATGTTTTGATGTCGGTCATAGTAATTTTTACTGCTGCTCCGAAAAACGTACCTAAACGTACGCATAAGGTGATTCGCTCTCTGTTGATAAGCCGAAAGGCTTGCAACTAGAGTCCTGCTTGAGCAATTTCAAGCGTAGGCATTCAGTCCGTTTTAGCAAGATGGCTTCTACCTGTTGGTAAGGAGTCCATAAACCTATCTCATGGTCTTGTGACCTTGCTAAAACGTTTCGTGCAGCATTCACATCCGCTTGCAATACCACCCCGTCTTCACAGTAAAATTTATCCCCGCTTCGTTTGCCCGTAAGCGTCCCGTTGCGTGAATCCATTTGTGAGGTATATGCCGCATTGACATGAACGACCGTAGAACCTCTACGGCGAGATACATTTTCAATAGCCTGTGCAATCACGCCTTTTGTCCATGATGACAAACGACGTGAGACATTTTTACTAAACTTTTTGCCAGAAATCGGCGAGGTTAAATTGACGACCTTCACAAATCCAAGCGTCACGAATGGTTTTATCACGCAATCCTGAGCCAAAACGTTGCCAAACTTCTGAGCGAATAACGCCTAAACGGGCTGCCTGTTCATGCAATGCACGATATTTTCCTTGGTTGAGTTTGTGACTAAACGCTATCTGTGTTTTAATATTCGTAATTTACATGTTTAAATATATTTGAATACATTTTTAATGACTAGATAATATCTCTGTTTTATGTTGAATTTACCTGTAAGCGGCTGCCATTTCTAATCCACATCGCGCAATAACGCTAACATATCATCCACCGACATTTTCCCGCTTAATTCACCGCCTTCAAGCAAGCTATTCGCTAAATCACGTTTTTGATGATGCAATGCGACGATTTTGTCTTCAATCGTATCTTTTGCTACCAAACGATAAACCGTTACAGGGCGTTTTTGTCCCATCCGATGCGCTCGGTCAGAAGCCTGATCTTCAACCGCTGGATTCCACCACGGATCCATGTGAATCACATAATCTGCTGCGGTTAAATTCAAACCCGTGCCGCCCGCTTTCAAACTAATTAAAAATAAATCGCCATCACCTGCTTGAAAGGCATTCATGGCTTTTTTGCGTTGCGCGACAGGCGTTGAACCGTCCAAATAGTGATAAGGAATTTTCTTTTTATCGAGCAATTCCCGAATCAATGTCAAATGCCCAACAAACTGACTGAAAACTAAGGCTTTGTGTTTGTTATCAAGAAGCTCATCGACTAACTCTTCAAAGGCTTCTAGTTTTGAACTCATCAACGGGCTGTCTTCCATGACTAAACGTGGATTGCAACAAGCGCGACGTAATTTCATGATTTCCGCCAACACTTGTAATTGCTGATTTCCGCCTTTCTTTTGTGCTTCTTGCATGACTTTCAACGCATCACGACGCAAGGCTTCATAAAATGCACGTTCTTCATTACTTAATTCAATATGCAATGTAACTTCAGTACGCGCTGGCAATTCGGTCAACACATCATTTTTCAAACGGCGCAATACGAATGGACGTAACACTTTTTTCAAACGTTGTTGCGCGTTGTGATCGTGATTATTTTCAATTGGATTCGCGTAACGTTCATTAAATTGTGCCAATGAACCCAACAAACTCGGATTGATAAAATTGAATAAATTCCACAATTCACCCAAATGGTTTTCAATCGGTGTGCCTGTTGTCACCATTCTAAAATCTGCTTTCAACGCCATTGCAGCTTTTGAACGTTTTGTCATACCGTTTTTAATCGCTTGCGCTTCATCAGCAATCAACGTGTGCCATTCAACTTCTTGCAAACGTTCGCCTTCAGTTTGCAATAATCCGTAACTACAAATAATCAAATCAAATGCGCCCGCATTATTGAGCATTGTTTGGCGATCGCCGTTGCCGAAAATTTGAACATTCAACGTCGGAGCAAAACGCGCGGCTTCTTCTGCCCAATTGATACAAACAGACGTTGGCGCGAGAATCAAGGTCGCTCCATTTGGCGCACGCGATAAAATCAACGCCAACGACTGAATCGTTTTCCCCAAACCCATGTCATCGGCTAAACACGCACCTGCGCCCCAATGTGCTAAACGACTCATCCACACAAAACCTTCATGTTGATAATCTCGTAATTCACCTTGTAACGTCGAAGGAACTTGAGGTTTTAAATCTACCAATTGATCTAATTTTTTAAGCTGGTCTTTCCAAGGTTTGCTGGCTTTGATTTCCATGCCGTTAGTGATTTCGTCCAACGTTTGTGCGGCGAGTGCGTGAAATTGCACTTTGTCGTCTTTGACTTCACCAACACCGCGTAAATCATCTAAACGTTGACGCAGTTCTTTGGTTAACGTGACGATTTGTCCATCTTCTAATTGTAAAAAACGACTCGATGAATTTGCCAATAAACTCATTAAACGTTGCATATCCAACACTTGTCCGTCGTCAATTTGCAAATCGCCTTCGACGCTAAACCAATTTTGTTCATGACGAACAGAAAAACGGGTTTGCGATAAACCGAGTTCACGGCTCAAACGAATTTTTTTACCTTTTGGCCATTCCAATACGGCAAATTCACCTAAATTTTGTAAATTCAATAGCGTTTCTAAAGCGACATCTGCATCTTCGAGTGACCATTTAAAAGACTTATCGGGTTCCAACTCATTACATTTCTCTAAAAGTTTTTCGACGTGCTGTTTTTCCAAATTAAAATCGCGTGTGGTTTGAAGTTGTTTCCCATCAATTTCCGCTAAAACTGTTGTACCTCCTGAAGCGGGTTTATACAAAGGACCGCCGTCAAAAAATGGCTGAACAAAAACTTCAATCTGTAAACCCTGTCCTAATGGCTGTAAATGTAAATGCAAGCGTTCATCAACAAGCACATTTTCAGCTTGCGTCGCCAACCCAACCATATTTGATTGTACCGTCAACATTGACGCAATTGTCGAAATTGAATCCATGACTTGTTGACGTGCGCTAAGGGGGATTCTCAAACCATTCCCCAATGTTTGCGCGACTTGTCGATGTTGTTCATTGATTTTATAAAGTAATATACCGCTTGCTGTTTTTTGTACTGCCATTTTTGCGGATGGCGGAATCTGTGGCTGTAACGCTAACAATAATTCATTTCCTTGTTCTTGAACGAGAAGCTGTGGCTCTGCGATTTGAATATCAATTGGCGAATTATATTGAATTTGGTTTGCCCAATATACATAAGGATGTCCAATCGCTTCAAATAAGGCTTCATTCGGTATTTCATAAGATTCAGTGCTGTAATAGTAGTTATCCGGTGATGAAAATTTGCGAATTTGTTTACAAATTTTGATGTCTTGTTCAGTCAAATAATTAAACGTACTTAATTCGGTATGCAGACGTTTTAAGGCAATGTTTCGTCCTTTTGACCAAGTACCCGTTTTACTTAATTTTTGTTCCTTCGGTTCTAAACGAATTTCATCATCTAAGCTCAATGCCCAAATCATGCGTGACTCGGTGTGAACAACTTCTGGCGAAATTGTTTTAACGGAGTTAATTTGTGATAACACTTCTAACGCCCGTTCCCATGCGGCGGTTTTTGGCACAGCGTCTAATAGTTCTAAAAATGGCAAATTTGCATATTTCTGAGCAAGTTTATCGCAGGCTTTATGTTCATATTCAAAGCGTTTTAATAATGCGGTGCCAATCACCACAAACCAAACATTTTTTAATTCATGGGCAATCTGGCAATGATTAGCAAGCGCCCCGAAAAATGTTATTTGCGCTGCTGTGCTTTTTAAATGTTCCGTTTCATCTAACCAATAACAGAGCAACAACTGAACTAAATTTGAATAAGGTGATTTAGTCATATTTAAAGCAAAAGCTGCGCTATTTTTAAAAGTATCTTTACTTTGATAAATTTCGAGTGCGTCTTGCAACAAAATAGCGAAAAAGTCTTCTCCCTGTGATTTTTTTAAGCAAAGGCGAAAATACGAATCCATTTGTTGTAAGTTTGGCAATGTTCGAGTGCGAAATAACATCAAGCCATAAAATAAGTCATATAAACCACCAAATGTGGCATTGCGTTTATTACCTTTGCGAATTAAAACTAAGGCTTTATTGAAAAACTCCAGTGCATCATCGTAACGGTTATGCAAAATTGCTAACATCGCATTTAAAAGCATTCCTTTCGATGAATTATCATGTAGTAGCCAGTTTTCGGCATATTTATCACTACCACGGAATAAACGCTGTTCTAAAATCAAATGCGTAACGTCTTCATTACTTGTTTTTGCATACCCAAACAATTCTTCGAGCAAGTCGTAAGCATTATTTTTGTTGGCGATTGAATCGACATTGAAAGAAAAATTGTCATATAAAACCGTGTATTTCAATACTAAAAATTGAATTCTTTTCGGCAAGCCCATAAACCGTTCTTTATTGAAAGGTTCAAAAAAGAGATCGTTGATTACGGCACCAAAACTGGAATGGTAATCGTTAAAAAGTAAGGAAAAGTTAGCTTCAAAACCTGTTTCATTTCCTTGGTATAAAAATAAACGCAACTTTTTCATTTGCTGAAAAACCATTTGCTTCACAGACGCATAGGAAGTTTCGCGCTCCATGATAATTTGTTGCGCTAATTTGTTAAACCACGGTTTTGTTAGCGCGGTTTTCATTAACCCATCACAAATCTCACGGTTACAATACCAAGCATCGCCTGAAGAAATTAAAAAGCCCATTCTTTGAAAACGCTCTTTAGCATCTCGATTTATCGCTTTTTGTGTATCGGGATCAAAACCGGTATTTTTGATTAAGTTAATTAAATGCGTTTGTCCAATCGGTGTGTAAGTGACAGATAAAACCAATAAAATGTTCTGTTCGGTGTATGGTAAAAGCGGAAACGTTTCAGAAAGTCGTTGTTGAATAATAGTCATTAGAGTTTTAGTCATATTTAAAATAATTATAGGATTGTTTTTAACTGTTTTTCAGCAAGTTCGAGAATTCGATTAAAAACTTGATACGTCAACCCTGTTGATTGTACGATGACTGAAACGCCAGTCACAATTGGGAATTTCACAGGTGTTCTGTCAACGCCAAATTTACGTCCGTTCGCCAAATAAATCGGGGCTGTAGAATTTCTATCCCTATCGGAAAACAATGCGATAACCCCTAAAATGGCATCTTGCCGTAACGTTTCATTATGTGCATCATAAACCGCCATGTTCATAAAATACTTTTCGACTAAAGCCGGTAAATGTGTGCGCTCGACCGTTCCGGAAGAACTGTATTTTGCATCAAGTATTAAATAAACCGTTTTTGCGTTATCAATATTATCTAACCGCAATACAAAATCAGGATTCCAATAATTGTATTCCCACGCCGCATTAGAATGCTTCGTATCGACTAAATCAAAATGTTTAGTGTCCGCGCTAAATGGATAAATTTTCGTTTCATAATATAACGTCAATTTCAAATTATCGCGTTCAAATACAACCCGTTCTGGAACAAATTCTAAATCGACTGACCATTCACTTTCTGTCGTTTGCCATTGATTTTGATTTAAGAAATCGATGATTTTAAACAGCGCAACAAATTCATAAATCTTTGAAACAGACCGTAATTTCACCAAATAATTTTGTCCATTTAAAACGGGTTCGCCCAATTTATACCATTCATACAATTGCTCAAATAACCGGCGATAAACCCTTGAAGCTCTTACAAATGCACTCATAATGGGCGGTCGTTCTCCCTTGTAAATCAATCCAATTTTTTGTTCAAAATATCGAATGAATTCCTCCAACTGAAATAATTGATTTTCACAACGCTGTTGCATCGACGATGACGATAACTGCTGCAAAACATTTCCTAACGTTTCGTAATTATCGTTTTCGGACGTTTGTTTTGGTTTAGTTGGTTTGTCAATACTTTGCAATAACAACGTAATTATTCGCCGCATTGAGTATAAACCGCCGATTAAAATCGCATTTTCTTCAACATTTACAGTCGGTTCGAGTGTGGTAACTTCCATTTCGCTAATCGAAAAACTACGTCCGTTTACAATCACATCTCCATCACCAAAAACCGGCTCAAGCGTATCTAAGTTGAACAAAATATCAAATGGATCAATATCGCTATTATGTGAGGCTTTCCAAGCCGGTTGTTTAACCGGAATTAAGCGTTTATGCAAATGATGCTGTAATTCCAAACGACAGCTAATTAACGTTTCAACAAATACTTCAACGGCATTTAACAAAATTTCTGGCTCTGCACCGCCCTGCCCTGATGGCGCAGTAGTCAATGTTCGTGAAAAACAAATTCGCAAAATATCGGCTTGTTTTTGCGTTAAATACTGAATCATTTCGTGAACTTGTTTCGCAGTTTCTTTTTTGAATAAAACTTCAAAACGCAGTTCAAAATGTTGTTCACCTAAATAAACACTAATCGTCGAAAGTCCAAACGCTTCTCGAAAAATATAACTCGGCACTGAACGAAAAGTTCGTGCAGACTGATTTCGGTAATCCGTATGCAAATATAATTCTGTATCGTCAATGAACAATTTTGGTGTATCGACGTTATCGTCCAAAGGTGTAAGCTCAAAATATATATCTTGATCTTCTCGAACAATGTACGGCTCATGATGACTATTCCACAAATGGCTTTCGTCACCAATGAAAATGATTATTTTCATTTCGATTTACCAGCAGAAAAAATCGTAAGAATGTAATTCTGTTTCCCCATACGCCAACATCCGCTCTAAATAAGTTGCCGAACTTTTTAAGCCCGAATCATCACACTCTTGTTTCAATTTGGTGAGTCGTTTGGCGAATTTTTGTCCGCTACCTCGAACTTGTGGTAAAACGTGTTGCAAAATAGCTAAATCCAAGGCTTTGAAATCATCGCAACCAAATGAACGCATTAAAGAACCGGCTTGAGCGCAGTATTGACGAATCACAATTTCTTTCCGCAAACTAATACTTAATGGACGACCTTCATCCAAATTTGGATGCGATAAAATATCGCGAACCTTGTTGAGAATTTCTTTTTCATCATGTTGAAATGCAGGCGGATTTGTTGCCAAACCGAAAAGTTTATTCATTTCAACGGCTGACAACGGCAACACAATCATTTTTTCTTCTGACAAATTGTCCGCTTCGTCAAAATTGGTGTTGTTGGATTCCATAACTAAAACAGGAGCGCGATCCACAACACGCGGACTTAATGGCTCAGTCGTTCCATCGTAATTGATAGTCGCAAGAAAGCGTAATGCTGTCGGAACAGCTAGCGTATCTTGTCCTAAACGTAAAACACGCTCACCTTCGCCGTCTGCCATCGCCATGAACGCTGACCAATAATGTTCAATCGGACTTAAATTTGCTTCATCCAATAAAACATACGCCATTGCTTGAACATCTTTTTTAGTTTCGACGCTTAACGCTTCAATAAACGCATAAAGTCCGGTGTTTGATGATTGAAAACGGTTTGAAAGTGGATTGTAAAAACCAATTAAATCTTTTTGAGAAGTCCAACCACGAGCCACAGAAACTTCTTGTAAACGCGATTCTAATTGTTGTGATTCCGCAATTAAACGCGCTAACGATGTTTTGCCTACACCAGGAAGACCCGCTAAAAAAGTAATAAAGGATTGCTGCGTTGAAATCAGTAAATTTGCGACTTGCCATGATTCAAAATCGCGTCCTTTTAAACGCAAATTGTATTGAACAGTTTCAACGACAAGACGTTGTAATTCCAACGTATCAGTATCGGGAAGTGCTTTTGTTTCGACAAAAACGGCGCGTTCTTTTTCAGCTTTATGAACGAAAAATGAGCCATTTATATGCTCAACAAACGGTTTTAATTCAATTAACTTTGTCCGTAATTCATCTTCTGTTTTATCGCGTTCAATTCGCAAACGTTTTGTCGCGGATTCGATAGTCGCATTTTGTTTTTCACAGTATTTTTTAAGAATTTCTGCTTCTTGAATTTGTTTTGTAATTTCACTGAGTTCTGTAGACAAATTGAAGCGTTCGGCAATTTCACTAACCTGCTTTTCTTTTTCAGCAATAGCTTGATCAAGATGCTGTAATTTTTCGTTACGTTCCGCAACAGCCAGTTCCAAAATCACTTCTTGATTCGCTTCTTTGCGTTTGCGTTCAACGTCAGCACTTAATTCTTTGAGTTCTTTTTCTTTTTCTTTAAATCGTTGTTCTACTTGTAAAAGATTTTCTTCTTTTTCTTTAATTTCCTTACTTTTTTCTTTTAAAACACTTTTTCGCAAACTGTCTATTAACTGCGTGCGTTTTCGCTCAATAAAATCTTGTACCAATATGTCGCCATTACTACTTCTTAAAAATGTTTCGATGTTATCGCAAATTTCCTCTTGGGCGATATTGACTTCTGTGGCTAAATTCGACAATTGTGCCAATCGGATTTTGTTCAATCCTTGGCTAAATTTTGCGTTATTGCTTGCTAATTGTTTAAAACTATCCCAACTTTTTTTATTAAATAATTGTGAGCCAATATCGCTTGCTAATTTTGAACAATGCTTCACAATTTCTTCATCTGACGCATAATCAAAATAACCGTATTCGTTAATAAAATCATGAATGCTTAATGCAAAATGATAAGTTCTGTCTTCTGTCCAGCATTTATAAGCATATTTTTCAAAATTTTCAGAGGTAATTTTAAAAATTTGTCCAATGCTTAATTGGTAAGATTTTAATAACGGCTTATCATTTAATAAATCTAAATAAAAACCTTCACCATCATCTTTACATTCCCAAGAAAAAGGGCCAAAACAATCGCCGTCGTTGTTGCGAATAAAAATATAATCGGTACTCGGATATAATCCATTTTCAAAATAACGTTTATTGCGATCCGGTAATTCACCATCAATAATTTCAACAAGTTCGTTCGGCTTTAAACGTTCCGCCCTCATGCCTTGTGTGACATATTTTGAGGCTTGATACGGATCAACAATCGTACTCATGTATTCCGGTAAATTAACGGTAATCCGAAATATCTGACCTTCTTTAAATTTTTCAACATGACTTTGATAAGCGGTTGTCACAAAAACTTTATGCGTATGACAAAAATTACTCTGATTTAACTCAATCAATTTACCGTCTAAAATTTCTGCAACCGGTCTAATCTCGCCTTGCTCTGGATTTGCTTTTGATTGCAATTTAAACGCTAAAATAGTGCGTTCATCTCTCATGTTCATGATTTTTCCTTTTTTGTAATTATGAGTAATTTTTCTACATCGATAAATCGAACACTTTCAAAAAAGTGTGATAACCCTAAAAATATACTCGAAAATGAGTTTTTTATCTTTGCAAATTCACAATCATGTAAGAATATCTCTTAAACAATTTTCATTTTGAACTTTTAACTTAAAAAAATATGAGTAATTCAGCCTCTTATAATGCCGCCGCCATCGAAGTTTTAAGCGGATTAGAACCCGTTCGTAAACGCCCAGGAATGTACACCGACACCACCCGTCCAAATCATTTGGCGCAGGAGGTTATCGACAATAGCGTTGATGAAGCCTTAGCGGGTCACGCTTCACAAATCGACGTAATTTTGCACAAAGATGGCGCAATTTCAGTCAGCGATAATGGTCGCGGAATGCCCGTCGATATTCATCCAGAACAAGGCATGACGGGCGTTGAAGTCATTTTGACGCAGTTGCACGCTGGCGGAAAGTTCTCAAACAAAAACTATCAATTTTCGGGTGGTTTACACGGTGTTGGGATTTCGGTTGTCAATGCGTTGTCTAGCGCGTTAGAAGTCACCGTCAAACGAGGTGGTAAAGTGTATTCGATGCGTTTTGCAGACGGTGAGAAACAAACCGAACTTTTGGAAATTGGCACGGTCGGCAAAAATAATACCGGAACAACCGTTTATTTTATGCCGAATGAAAAATACTTTGATTCGCCCAAAGTATCCGTTTCAAAACTTAAACACGTTTTACGCGCTAAAGCGGTTTTGTGTGCGGGACTGAAAATCTCGCTGAAAATAGAACAAAACGACGAAGCCTTTGTTTGGTGTTACGAAAATGGTTTACAAGATTATTTGCTCGACCGAATTGGGGAATTAGAATTTTTCCCCGAAACACCTTTTATGGGAAACATGAGCGCAGACCATGAAGCGGTTGAATGGGGTGTTTTGTGGGCGGTCGAAAATCCGTCCGAAATGGTCGCCGAAAGTTATGTCAATTTAGTTCCAACCGCGCAAGGCGGCACACACGTCAATGGTTTACGCGCGGGGTTAACTGAAGCCATTCGGGAATTTTGTGATATTCGAGATTTATTACCACGCGGCGTAAAAATCGCGCCTGAAGATGTTTGGGAACATTGCCATTTTGTGTTATCCGTCAAACTCGAAGATCCGCAATTTTCAGGGCAAACCAAAGAACGATTAAGTTCGCGTGAATGCGTAGCGTTTATTTCGGGTGTAGTAAAAGACAGTTTCAGTTTGTGGCTAAATTCGCACACCAGCGAAGGCGAAAAAATTGCTGAGTTAATTATCAATAGCGCACAAAAACGGTTACGTTCAAATAAAAAAATTATTCGTAAAAAAATTACATCAGGTCCTGCGTTACCAGGAAAATTAGCGGACTGTAGCGCACAAGATATTAACCGCACGGAATTATTTTTAGTTGAAGGCGATTCGGCGGGCGGTTCGGCAAAACAAGCACGCGAACGTGATTTTCAAGCCATTATGCCGTTGCGTGGCAAAATTCTGAACACTTGGGAAGTCGAATCCACGCAAGTTATGGCTTCGCAAGAAATTCATGATATTGCCGTTGCGCTAGGAATTGAGCCGGATTCTGACGATTTACAAGCGTTGCGTTATGGCAAAGTCTGTATTTTGGCGGACGCAGATTCGGACGGAAATCACATCGCGACGTTGATTTGTGCGTTGTTTTATAAACATTTCAACGCGCTGGTTCGGAACGGTCACGTTTTCGTTGCGATGCCGCCGTTGTATCGAATCGATGTTGGCAAACGGGTGTTTTACGCGCTCGATGAATCGGAACGACAAGGTATTTTAGATCGTATCAAAGCCGAGAAAATTAAAGGTCAAGTCAACGTTCAGCGTTTTAAAGGGTTAGGTGAAATGAATCCCAGTCAATTGCGCGAAACCACCATGAATCCGGATACGCGCCGATTGGTGCAATTAACCGTCGATGATTTTGACGCAACCGCTGGGATGTTAGATTTATTATTGGCTAAAAAACGCGCTCCTGATAGAAAAGCGTGGTTGGAAGCAAGTGGGCATTTAGCATCGATAATCTGAAAAAAAAGCCTTTCGTTTTTACACGAAAGGCGGCTTTTCAAAATCAATTTTCGGCGGGTTTTTCATTTAATACAAAATATAAATTTCGGAAATAAATCAGCAAACCGCTGGCTTGTCCTAAAATGAAAACGGGGTCTTGACGATAAATAGCATACGCTAATAACGTCACGCCACCGCCGATACTGAAATACCAAAAGGCAACCGGAAAAACGCTTTTTTTTGCTTTTTCACTTTTGAGCCACTGAACAATAAAGCGGGCTGAAAATAACGCTTGTCCTAAAAATCCAATTCCCAACCAAATTGTTTCTTGGTCGATATTAACGTTCAATTTCGCTTACCTCTGTACGTTTCATGCGTGTTTTTAACCACATAACGCCTAAAATATCGCTGATTCCCACCCACAAACGATCCAGCGTTCCGTATTTGGAAACGCCCCGTTCTCTCGCGCGATGCGAAACAGGAACAGAAACAACCGCATAACCGGCGCGTAACATTAACGCAGGCAAAAATCGGTGGAAATGGTCAAAAAAGGGAAGTTGTAAAGCCGCATCCCGAAAAAACACTTTTAAACCACAACCTGTATCAGGCGTAGCATCGCCCAATAATCGTGAACGAATGCCATTCGCAAATTTAGACGAAAATAATCGCCATGCAGAATCATGTCGCTGATTCCGCCAGCCAGCAATCATTGATAATTTTGGATTGAGCGCGTGTTGCGATTGTAATTGCATATATAAATTCGGAATATCAGCGGGATTATTTTGCCCATCACCATCAAGTGTTGCGATGACGGGAAATGTCGCCGCTTTGATACCCGTAAAAATTGCCGCGCTTTGTCCGCAACTTTTTTCATGATGAAAAACACGCAAATTTGGAATCGTTTGTTGAGCTGTTTTCAATACATTTAAGGTATTATCTTGACTGCCATCATCAATATAAATAATTTCGTAAGTTGGGAAATTTTGTAGCGCAGTAAGGATTTCGCTTAATAACGAATCGATGTTTTCGGCTTCATTGTGAACAGGAACAACGATTGAAATCGTCATAAAAACCTCTATTTTTTTAAAAATGAACTATAAAAAAAGGGCTACATTTAAAATGCAGCCCTTTTTTGCGCCAGTGTGTTGAAGAAAAAACAACACACGAGCCAGAAAGGATTAACGTTTTGAGTATTGTGGACGTTTTCTCGCTTTGTGTAAGCCGATTTTTTTACGTTCAACTTCGCGCGAATCACGAGTTACAAAGCCTGCTTTTCTTAATTCAGGACGTAATGTTTCATCATAAACCATTAGCGCACGAGTTAAACCGTGACGAATCGCGCCAGCTTGACCAGAAGGACCACTGCCTTTAACGAAAACACTAACATCGAACTTACCTGCTAATTCAAGTAATTCAAGTGGTTGAGTTGAAACCATTTGGTCAGTTTTACGACCAAAATAAACGTCCAATTCTTTGTTATTAACCGTAAATTTACCTGTTCCTGCTACTGCATAAACGCGAGCAGTCGCACTTTTACGACGACCTGTACCATAGTATTGAGTTGCAGCCATGTTTATTTACTCACAAATAATTCTAAAACTTTAGGTTGTTGCGCTTGATGATCATGTTCTGCACCGGCATACACTTTCAACTTTTTAAACATTGCGCGACCCAATGGATTGTTCGGTAACATACCTTTTACCGCAGTCGTCAAAATACGATCAGGGAAAGTTTTTCTTAATTTACCCAACGTCGTTGTTTTCAAGTTACCGATGTAACCTGTGTGATGTTGGTAAAGTTTATTTTTTTCTTTTGTACCAGTTACACCAATTTTTTCAGCATTTACTACGATGATATAATCACCCGTATCAACGTGTGGGGTGTATTCTGGTTTGTGTTTACCACGAAGGCGAAGAGCAATTTCAGATGCAAGGCGACCTAGGGTTTTACCTTCTGCATCAACCACATACCACTCGCGTTTTACTTCTGCGGGTTTTGCGCTAAATGTTTTCATTGTTATTTTTTATCCAAGAATCTCAATAATTGAGAGCGAAAATTCAGTAAATCACCAGCTTTTCATAGCCGATTCTTATACCGACTATTATAGACTAGGATTGATATAACAACCAGTGGATTTTGACTTGCAAGTTGAATTCATGAACATTCACTGACATACGTTTTTGTTGAATTACTTGTCGTTTCTACACGAATACGACCTGTATTTGCAATCACAACTGACCGAAAATCTTTATTTGCTGCAGAGCAAAAACTAAATGCTCCCGCTTTATTCATACGTCCGTTAGTGTCGTAATAAAAGGGCGTAGATAAAACCGACAAATTATTTTTGGGTTCAATCATTGAATTCAATTTATCAAAAACTGTCAGCGTTAGTTCATCACTATCTTGAATTTTATTCCCATTCGAATCAACAAAAACACTCCAACCATTTGACCAGCTTGTTTTTTTCACGATAAAAACTGATTTATGTTGTTTCAATGCTTCAACACGCGCCAATTGAAACGCACTTACTAACGCATTAGTTGCTGACGTTAATCGATTACTTGCGATAATTGTTTGAAAATTAGGTAAGCCAATCGTGAGCGTTATCAAAATAATGGCGACAACAACAAGTAATTCTATTAACGTAAATCCTTTTTCGGGCATCGCTACTCCACGATTTCTTTCCAACTTATTTGAGTATTCGTATTTACAAAATAAGTATTTTTAATTTTGCGTGCCGCACTCCATTTTCCTTCCGACGTAACTTGAATGGTAATTTGACAAGTATTTCCTAACGCCCCTGAAACCGACAAAATCAGCGCATTCGTTACACCGGAAATTGCAGTGGCTGTGGTTGTATTTACACATTGTGTCGCGTAATTATTTTGAATGGATTTTTTAGCGGCAACTAACAAACTTTCAGCATTCGCAAATTCTTGTGCTGAAAGTCGTGCATTACCTACAATTTGTAATTGCATTTTATTTTGTTGAATCATGCGTGTTCCCGTTATTGTCAATAACAGCAACATGACTAAACTAAATGCTAAAACCGCACCACGTTGTTTATTCGGATTATGACTGTCCATATTTCACTTAATGATTTGCCCCACGCAAATAAACAGTTTTAGAGAAAACCTTGTAAAGACGATTATCGGTCGCAGTATATGTAACGCCCTTAACGTTATAAGTTACTTTGCTGCGTGTTAATTTATCATCCGCGCTCCGCAATACGATATACATTTTCACTGTTGCCACATTCGTCCAATTAGCGACATCCGCCGCATTTGCATAATAAAACGTATTGGTTGTTTTGTCGTGGATGCCAAATTCAAAAACAAGTTTTTCAACTTCCGAGACCAAAGGTTCAGCATTTTTTATTATTGAACCTTGTTTTACTTTGCAATAAAACACCGGCACTTTTGGCGTACTACTGTCTAAATCTTTATAAATTCTAACCGCTACTACATCGCCCTTATTATAAGTGAGCGGGGAATTACATATAAAATTATTAAGATCAAGTGAATCGCTTAATTGAAAACGGTAAATAAATTCGCTGTCTGAACCGTGAATGTATTCATTTTGAGCAAAATTCAAGGTGGAACTTAAAACATTGGAATCAGCGGCAAAAGCCGTATATTTACCATCTTCTGAATATCCAGCTTGATAAATTCCCTTTGTTAGTGTGTCCAAAATGAATGTCGCGTCATCCATCATGTCACTTAAATTTCGTTGTAGCGTAAAATTTTTTTGTAATTGAATAAATATCTGAGTGATACCGGCAACCAACGTTAAACCAAGCGTCATGCCAATCATCAATTCAATAAGTGTTAAGCCATTTTGCTTTTTAATCATGGCGTAACTTCCAAATAAAAAGTTGAATCATTAGACAATATCCCCGTATCTTTTTCGTTTGTTCTTCCCCAACGTGTAATTAAACACAATGAAGTCGAATACGTTTTTTTACACGCAGAATTGTCTTGAGCCGAGCTGCTAATTTCAACCATTTCACCGGTTTTCGGGGTTGGTAAAATGGCTTCTGCACTTCTTTTCCAGTAACCATAATCGTTATTTGCCATTGTTTGAGCATCACATTGTGCTATTTTTGTACAATCCCCCGCTCCAATCGCAACAGAATTCCAATCTGCAACGTTATTTCCATGCAATCTGTCTTGCATTTCATAAGCAAGTAATGTGGCTTGCAAGTAGTAATAAGCATCTTGATTATCACGAAATGAAATTACCTGCATCGCGGCAAGTCCTAATAATCCAATCGATAAAACCACCATTGAAATTAACACTTCAATCAATGTAAAACCGCGTGAATTAAACATCCGCCCCTCCAAATTCATAAAAACTTTATAATGTCGTAATTATAAGCTGAGTCTTCACAACTGCCATTTTTAAGAGTAAAAAATTAATGACCCAAATTTACGATTTACATTGCCATTCTAATGCGTCGGATGGCGCGTTATCACCGACAGAATTAGTAAAACGTGCTGCGGAAAAATCCGTCACAAACTTAGCATTAACAGACCATGATACGATTTCTGGACTTGCTGAAGCTAAATCTTGTGCTGATGAATTACATATCAATTTTATCAACGGCATTGAACTTTCAGCACAATGGGAAAAATTAGGCGTACATATTGTCGGTTTAAATATCAACCCAGAAACTGAATCCTTGCATAAAATTATTGCCGAATTACACATTATGCGAACAGAACGCGCCGAAAAAATTGCCCAAAAATTAGCAAAAAAAGGCATTCCCGATGCCTTTGCTGCTGTTCAGAAAATGGCGACTAACGAAACCATTACTCGTGTACATTTTGCAAATTTTTTAGTTTCACAAGGTCATGTGGAAAGTATTCCGAAAGCATTTGATAATTATTTAGGTGATGGAAAAATTGCGTATGTTCCAACGACATGGACACCTTTAGAAAATGCGGTGCAAGCGATTCAAAAAGCTGGTGGAATTGCTGTTTTAGCGCATCCATTACGTTATAAATTGACCGCAACCCGTATAAAAAAACTGCTCAGTGCCTTTAAAAAAGCGGGTGGTTTAAGCATGGAAATTGTAACCGGTCGTTATAATCCTGATGAAGTACGCATTTTGACTAATTATGCGAAACAATTTGAATTAACGGGTTCGGTCGGTTCTGATTTCCACAGCCCCGTAAATTCATGGATTGAACTTGGAAAATTAGCTCCGTTATGTAAATCAATAAAACCGGTTTGGGAATTATGGCAATAAATAATTTTTGGGAAACGAAAACACTTGAAGAAATGAGTCGTGAAGAATGGGAATCGTTGTGTGACGGCTGTGGACAATGCTGTTTACACAAATTGGAAGACGATGATACGCGCGAAATTTATATCACTCGTGTTGCGTGTAAATTATTAGATTTAAAAACCTGTCGCTGTCAAAAATACACGGAACGCACCGAAATTGTTCCCGATTGTTTGGAATTGCATCATGTAGATTTCTTTCAATATAAATGGCTACCAAAAACGTGTGCTTACCGATTACTGCATGAAGGGAAGCCTTTATTTCCATGGCATCCATTGATTTCAAATACGAAAAACAGTGTTAAAAAAGCAGGGGTTTCTATAACTCGTTTCGCAATTTCTGAAACAGAAGTTGAAAACTTAGATGATTTAGAAGATTACATATTGGCGTTACAACACTAAAAATAAGCGGGTAAGTGCAAGAAATTTACACGTCACCCGCCATTTTTTTAAGTTATTTTTCTTCTGTGCAAAGAATAGTTAAAACGGACTGTACTTTTTCGGCAACTTCCACACCTAAATGTGTCAAATAGCCGCCATCTTGATGATCAACCAATCCTTTTTCAAACAAACGTCTGGCAGCGGCAACCACTTCTGGCGCAGCATCATGATGAATTTTAATACCTTCTTGAAGGCTTGTTAGGTTGTAACGGGATAACACATTCAATTCTTCTAATAAATCTTGATTGTATAACACAGGTAAATCCTCTATTTGATGGAAAAGTAAAAATTTATTTTGATTACAAACGTTGGCGTTTGTATTTTTAATTAACGCGCCGATTCTAAAGCATCTAATTGCTTAACTAATAAGGTTTGAATGCCGCTATTTGCTAAAACTAATAACGCATCTAACTCTTCTTTTCGAAACGCATGACCTTCGGCCGTGCCTTGAATTTCAATATATGCTCCTGCATCGTTCATGACGATATTCATATCTGTTTCGGCATTGCTGTCTTCGGCATAATCCAAATCTAAAATGGGTTCGCCATTAAAAATTCCAACTGAAATCGCCGCAATTTGTCCATGAATGGGATTAAATTTGATTTGTTTCCGCTCTAACATTGTTCGAATTGCGAGTGATAATGCCACATAACCGCCTGTAATTGCAGCGGTTCGTGTTCCACCATCTGCTTGCAACACGTCACAATCAATCGTAATCGTCTGTTCGCCCAATGCCTTCAAATCCATGACTGCGCGTAATGACCTACTAATTAAACGTTGAATTTCTAACGTCCGACCACTCTGTTTCCCTAGCGCGGCTTCACGTCCAGAACGTGTGTGAGTGGCGCGTGGTAACATTCCATATTCAGCCGTAACCCAACCTTCGCCCTTGCCTTTCAAAAAACGCGGCACAGATTTATCTATGCTAGCATTACACAATACCTTTGTATCGCCAAATTCGACTAATACAGAACCTTCAGCGTGCTTAGTATAGCCACACGTTAGCTTGATTTCTCTTAATTGCGCGGCATCGCGTCCACTCGGTCTCATTTGTTTTTACCTCCAAATATAAAATTACTACACAGTATAACGCATAACAACAGAGTTAAATGGTGCAAGCCTTTCCGCGCACGGTTAGAATGCCGTTAAATTTAAATAGCGTTTTTAACATTATAGGTGCAAAAATGATTAAAAGTATGACTGCTTTTTCAAGTGGTGAAGCCGAATTAGGCGATTTAGTAGTTAGCTGTGAATTACGAACAGTGAATCATCGTTATTGTGATTTATTATTTAAAATTCCAGAAAGGTTACGTTTTATCGAAAGCGATGCCCGAACGATTCTTAGTGGCAAACTTAGTCGAGGTAAAATTGAATGTTCATTGAGTTATAAAAAACAAAACAAAGAAGGACAAGGTTTTTCCGTTAATTTAGACGCGGTGGCGGCATTGTTAAAAGCCACGCAACAAATTGAGCATTTAATGGAATCTCCTGCGCGTTTTTCGGCGTTGGATATTTTGGCATTACCTGCGATTCAACATGAAGCGAGTGTTGATAGACAACATCTTCATGACGGTTTAGTAACGCTCATTCAACGAACAGTTTCACAGTTGATTGAAACTCGTGAACGCGAAGGTCGCCAACTCGGCATTTTAATTGAAGAACGCTGTATCAAAATGCAACAATTCGTCACTCAAGCTGCACTGCGAATGCCGGATGTTTTAGTGAATATTCGCGCCAAACTTCAAGAGCGTGTCATCGAATTAGTGGCTAATCCTGATATGGATAGATTAGAACAAGAATTGGTACATTTAACGCAAAAACTCGATATTGCGGAAGAACTTGATCGTTTAAATACCCATATAAGCGAAGTGTTACGCATTATTAAGCAAAAAGAGCCAGTTGGCAGACGACTAGATTTTTTAATGCAAGAAATGAATCGTGAAGCAAACACACTTGGCTCGAAAGCTGCTGATATTGAAATGACCCAAATCGCAATCGAGTTAAAAGTGTTAATTGAACAAGTGCGCGAGCAAATCCAAAACATTGAATAGAATTATGAAATTACCCGTTTCCAAACTCCCATTATTCGCTTTAGGCTTTCGAGTCTTTTTTTTATTGGCAAGTTTTTCGGCATTAGCGTTGCTCATTCTTTGGCAACAGATGACACAAAATATCATCACCCCCCCTTATTTTACGGGGAATTATTGGCACGCACATGAAATGTTGCTCGGTTACACTGTGGCAGTCATTGCAGGTTTTTTGCTGACAGCCGTCAGTAATTGGACGGGTAAAACAACGCTTCAAGGTGATGCGTTGGTTGGTTTAAGTTTGCTGTGGCTATATGGACGAATTTTGCCGTTTTACGCAAATTTATTGCCAAATGAATTGATTGCGCTAGTCGATTTCATCTTTTTGCCGACGCTAATTTTTGTGCTTACGAAAACCTTAATTAACGCCAAAAATTATAAAAATTTAGTGTTTGTTGGTTTATTGCTATTTTTGATGATGGGTAACGCAATGGTTCATTTGCAAATGCTTGGGCATTGTGAAAACAGTGCCGCGATAGGCATTCAAATTGTTCTTGCGACGATTGTAATTATGATTCTCATCATTGCGGGACGGGTATTTCCATTTTTTACCGAAAAAGGATTAAAAAACGTTTCCATTCCACGAAATATACAACTCGATGTGTTAACAATTGTGAGTGCGATAATTTTATTTAGTCTGCAATGGCTAGGAATTTCAGGCACGCCGTTAGCCTTAACAGCATTGCTTGTCGCCTTTTTAAATACTTGGCGATTGATGACTTGGTTTGTATTTCGAATTTGGTTTGTACCACTGCTTTGGGTTTTATATTTAGGTTACGGTTGGTTGATTTTAGGTTTTATTTTCACCGCTTTTTCCGCATGGGAATGGGTTTCTCCTTCGTTGGCATTACACGCTTTTACAGTAGGTGGAATTGGTGTTTTAACGATTGGCATGATGGCGCGAGTCGCATTAGGTCACACGGGACGCGCCATGAAAGTATCAAACACAATAGCCATTGCGTTTGCGTTAATTAACGTTGCGGCTTTGTTCCGCGTCATTTTACCCGCCGCGTTATTTACATGGTCAAATGTCCTAATTTATTGCGCGACATTGTTGTGGTTAGCAGCTTTTGCATTATTTATATTTGTTTACGCACCGGTTTTGACAGCAGCACGAGTAGATGGCAAAGATTGATATTCCTGTCTTATTAGCTCTGGGTGGGAAATTTCGCACGGTAAGTTAAATTTCACAAGGTAATTGTCATGGAAAATAAAAATCAACCCGTTGTTATCGACAACAAAACAGGCTTTATTCTGAACGAAGCCGACGAACAACAAAGTGCTGATAAAGCTACTGAATCATTATTCGACAACGAAGAAAATGCTCAAAAAACAGGCAATATCATTTCAACATTCGTTGATTCTTACTCGCGCCACAAAAATTCCCTACCGCTTGATGTTTGGTTAAATCAAGAATTTGCAAATCATCCAACGCTTTGGCAAAACGACGAAGAACGTTTTGAAACCACGGCAACAATCATCAAAACCGTTCAAGAAGCCAACGATTCAAAAGCGGATTTATTTGCTCATTTAGACAAAGGCAAAAGCCGTGAATCGTGGCTTGCAAAGAAAATTGAACAAAATGCGAAGCACGCAGGGGTTGTGGATGTTGGTAAATACGCGCAAAGTATCGACAAAGCGTTAGGTGATGCAACCGACGAAATGCGCGACATGATTTTAAATAATGGTCAGGATTTTGTCGTGAGCAGTGCGCGACAATTACACGGTTTCATTGCGGAAGCCGATTTAGCTAATCAATTTAACATCAATGCAACCACAACAGGCTCAACATTAAAAGCCGAAGTTCTCAGCGTTAGCTCACTAAATTCTCCCGATATTCTTATTAAAGATGCGGCAGGAAATGTTGTTGAAAGTATCCAAGTCAAACTCTACCAGCCAAACGAAACGGGTTTAAAAGCCTTAATCAAAAACATTGAAACACACGATTACGGCGATTCAACCATCATCGTCAATAAAGAACACGTTGAAGCGTTACGCGAAAAATTTCCCAATTTGAAAATTTCGAGTAAATACGAATATGACGGCGTTTCGATGACGATGGACGATTACGAAAAACACAAAGCCGCTCAACAAAAAGCCCAACTTGAAGCCGAACTTAAACAATACGACTGGAATGATGCCAGCCGCATAGATATTGCTAAAAATATCGGCAAGCAAGCGGTGGTTGCGGCTGCGATGACAGCAGTTTTTCAAGGAGCGCGGATTTTGGGGCGACGTGTTTGGAATTCACTCACAGGCAAAGAAAACCAATCTGCGAATGAAGATTTAAAAGAATTTTTTGATTCTTCTATCAGCAGTGCAACAAATGTCGGTGTGCAAGTCGCTGTGTCTGGTGGTTTGGTTGTTGCCGCCAAAAGTGGCTGGTTGACAGTTTTAAAAGATACGCCAGCAGGTCAAATTGCCAATATCGCTTACGTCGCCACCGAAAATGCAAAATGTTTGTATAAATTCGCCAAAGGGGAAATGTCAGCAACCGAAACACTCGATGCAATGGGCAGTACGAATGCTAGTGCAATCGGTGGACTTTATGGCGCGATGCAAGGCGCGGCGTATGGTTTAGCATTTGGTGGTGTGGGAGCTTTTGTTGGCGCGGTGGTGGGTGGCTTGGCGGGAAGTTCGGTTGGTGAAGCCGTTTATCAAGGCAGTAAAGCGATTGTTAAAACGGCTGTGTCTGTAGTTAAATCAGCTTATGAAGGCGTAAAATCTGCGGTGAAAAGCGTGTTTAATACCTTAACATTTGGCTTATTTTCGTAATTTTGCTTAACGTTTCGTTCTCGTGTGAAAAACACGAGAACGAATTTATTTTTAATTTTTAAAAAGGAAAAAACCATGACAACCATCACGTTTGATACATCTGAATCATTGGCACAAGAACTTCATTATTTTGCCAATGCTAAACAAAAATCTCTCAATGTACTTCTAACCGAGATGGTACAAAATTATCTCAATTCGGAAGAAGATGAAGAAGATTTTGCGTTAATTAAAGCGCGTGAAAACGAGCCTTGTAGCTCTTTAGAAGATGTCGTTATGAGATTGAAAGCAAATGGCAAAATTTAATGTTGTCATCAAAGCATCGGCAGAAAAAGAGTTAGAAAAATTGCCGAACGTTGCCGTTGCTGAAATTTTAACTGTCATTTACAGTCTTGCTGAAAATCCATATCAAAACGGCATTAAAAAATTAAAAGGTAAAAGTAAAAAATCGCCTTGTTTTAGAATTCGAGCAGGCAATTATCGTATGACTTTCTTTTACAAAAAGTATATTAAAGAATATAAAAGAATGCTAAATATACGCGCATGAAATTATCAGCGTATGCGAAAAAATTAGGCGTGAGTTATCAGACTGCTTGGAATCATTACAAAGCAGGTTTGATACC
>CAIQZX010000095.1 GCA_903876445.1 uncultured Pseudomonadota bacterium
CGAGCCTAAAACAGCTATGTCACCATGGTACTAACACTCGCTACTGGTCACATTTTGAGTGGATTTTAACACAGGATAGATTTTTTGCAGACTATGAAAAATTTGAAATTGAGCCGCTTACATCCTCGCCCTGAACGGCGAGGTTTTTCGCTACTAGAGGATAAACTGCGAATCCTATCTAATTATTTTTACTATAGATTTTTCAAATAAACTGCGCCGCGTTGTTTAAAACATCGGCGACTAAATAACACTTGATGTTGAAATGCTTGCTGCATTTTTGGATGAGAATTGATGTTTGCGATTTGAGCCAAAACGGTGTTTTTATTTTTTCCGTGAATCATGCAGTATAAATTGTAATCCCATTCGAGCAGGGCAGGGCGTTGATAACAGAGCGTCACGAATGGAAATTCCAATAAATACTGCGCGATTTCATCAATTTTTTCTTCGGGAACTTTCCAGACACACATGGCATTGGCGCGATAACCAATTGCAGCGTGTTTCACAATCACACCAAAGCGTTTAATGATGCCGCTTGATTGTAATTGCGCTAATCGTTCAATCACTTCCAATTCATCAATGCCTAACGCTTCGCCAATTTCTAAATATGGACGTGAACAAATTGGCAAACCTTCGGCAATTTGTTCGAGTAATTTTTGATTCAACTCATCAAGCATTTTTGAAATCCAACTGAAAACTTAAATCGATAAAAAATTCTTTTTCCAATGGAAAACGTAGCACGTTAAAACCTGTTTCAACTTCAATTGCTTTAATCACTTCGTTCAAATGCGCTGTGTTATTTGCAATAATCACAAACCACAAATTCACGTCATTTTCACGTTCATAATTATGATTTACTTCGCTGAAAAAACTCACTTGTTTTGCAACACGTTCTAATTCATTTTCAGGGACAGACATGGCGGCTAATGTACTTATTCCAATTTTATTGGGTGGAATAATTGCACCGATTCGACTGATAAAATTTTGTTCGTTCAAATCTCGAAATGCTTGTAAAACGTCACTTTCGTTCAAATTCAATGTCGCCGCAATATCGGCATAAGGCGTTGGTGAAAGCGGAAAATTACGTTGAAAATCATTGAGTAATTTTTTTTGTAAATCGGTCAGCACAATTACATTCCAATCCGATGCGCTCGCGCTGAAAAGAAAATCCCATTTGGTTTTTCAGCAGGCAAACGAGCCACTTCTTTCAACGTATCGGTATCATAAACAGCAACCGCATTATCGTCGCGTAACGCAATCCAAACCTGTTCGCCGCGTGGCGTGAATTCAAAATGTAATGCCGCTTTTCCCGCGCTAAATGTTTTTTCAATTTCTAATTTGCTGGCATCAATAATTTGAATTTGTGCATTATCGGGCATCGCAAAATTCACCCAAATTTGTCGCCCGTCAGGTCTCGCCATGACAAAAACGGGTTGTCCAACCACGGGAATCGTTTTCATGAGTTGCCACGTTTTTTTATCGACAACTAACACTTCATGCCGTCCAACGGCTGGCACAAAAACATAATCCGAAGTCATTGCCCAACCTTCAAAATGCGGCATTTTATAAACGGGCAATTGCTCATCGTCTTTGCCATAATTTTCCAAAATACGTTTTACGCCCAATTCGGGATGCCACAAATCTAACAATGCCAAACCTTTTTCACCAAATAAACCGGCAATGTAATAACGTCCATCGGATGAAATTAGCGCATCATAAGGTTGTTTGCCGATGTTGGTGAATTTTTGAATTTGCGGTGATTTTGGATTTTTTGCGTCAATTACCCAAATTTCACCCGCATCAAATAAACTCACCACAAATTTTTGATTAGGCGCATCAACCAATCCAACTGTTTTTGATAATTTTCCATTTGCATCGATGGCGGGAATGTCGGCAAGTAATTCTAGCGTTTCAGCTGAAAATAATTTCACACTGGCAGGTTGATAATTCGACACGCCAATAATTTTACCGTCTTGAGAAATTGCGCCACCAATTGAATTTCCCCCTTGAATTATTCGTTTATCGACCTCATCTGTGAGCAAATCTATTTTAGTCAAGCCGCCATCGCGCCCAAAAACATAAGCAAATCGTTCATCACGCGAAAAAACCACTGAAGCGTGTGATAAATCCCCTAAATCGTCGATTTTAGCGAGCTGACGGGGTTGTGATGTGTTGATAATGAGTGCAGAATTTGATTCACGCTCAATGACTAAACCTAAATCTCCCGTGGCCCGTAAATCGTCGGCGAAAACATTTAAAGCGTAAAATAAACTTAAAATAGAAATAAATTTTTTCATTAAAATGTCGAAAAAAAGAAAATAATAGTTATTCGTTATAATAACGAAAAATGCTAAACAAACCTTAAAAAATGCTAAAATTTTTACAATTACTTAACAACACAGAGGTGTTTTAAAAATGACAAACGCTTTGGCTTTACCCATAAATTTATCTGTTGGAACGTTTGACGCTTACTTAAATGTTGTTCGTCAGATGCCACAACTAACCGTTGAACAAGAACGCGAATTAGCGTTACGTTTTCATGAAGAGGGCGATTTAGAAGCGGCACGCCAGTTAGTTATGACTAATTTACGTTTCGTGGTTCACGTTGCACGCGGTTATAGCGGTTACGGTTTATCAATGCCCGATTTAATTCAGGAAGGTAATGTTGGTTTAATGAAAGCGGTAAAACGTTTCGATCCAAGTATGGGCGTGCGTTTAGTATCCTTTGCAGTGCATTGGATTAAAGCTGAAATTCATGAATATGTGATTAAAAATTGGGGTATCGTCAAAATCGCTACGACAAAAGCGCAGCGCAAATTATTTTTTAATTTACGGAAAATGAAAAAGGATTTGAATTGGCTTTCACACGATGATGCTCAAGCGATTGCCGAAGATTTAAATGTCGATTTAAGTGATGTTTATGAAATGGAAAAACGTTTAAGCAGTCATGACACGTCATTTGATATGTCTAACGACGATAGCGACGATGAAAATTATGCCGCCCCAGTTAATTATTTACAGCAGTATCACGCCGATCCTGCCGAATTATTGGAAGCCTCTGATTGGGAAGGACGTGAACATGATTTGCTAGTTGAAGCGATGAAATCTTTGGATGAACGTAGTATTGATATTTTGACTAGCCGTTGGTTGGTTGAAAAGAAAGCGACTTTGCAGGATTTAGCCGCAAAATATAATGTTTCGGCGGAAAGAATCCGACAACTCGAGCAAAATGCGATGAAAAAAATTCGGAATGCTTCTATTTTTGTTGCTTAATTGTAAGTTAAGTAGATGCCAATTTAACTGACCGTGCGAAATTCCCCACCCAGAGCTGATAGGCTTGGGTGGGGATGGATAGCACTCCTTCCGCGAAGCGGCTTTTGATTTTCTTATTCATACTGTAAAATTCCCGTGTGCTTACATTGTTTGTCATCGAAAA
>CAIQZX010000096.1 GCA_903876445.1 uncultured Pseudomonadota bacterium
AAGCGCGTGTCGCAAATTATCGTGCGTTTATCCCAGCATTTGTCCGAATTTAAATACTGACCATTCGTCGCTAATAAAATTGTATCGTCGCGCTCGTGGTTTGAAAGGCATTAAAAAAATCTTTATTGCTTCGGGTTTGCGTTACGATTTGGCGGTGGAATCGCCCGAATATGTGAAGGAATTAGTGACGCATCACGTTGGCGGTTATTTGAAAATTGCGCCTGAACACACTGAAAAAAATGTGCTGTCACGCATGATGAAACCAGGCATGGGAACGTATGACCGTTTTAAAGAAATGTTCGACCGTTTTTCAAAAGAAGCGGGCAAAGAACAATATCTGATTCCCTATTTTATCGCCGCGCATCCTGGTACAACCGATGAAGATATGTTGCAGCTAGCGTTGTGGTTGAAACGTAATAATTTCCGCGCTGACCAAGTTCAAGCATTTTTGCCATCACCAATGTCGATTGCGACCGCAATGTATCATTCGGGTAAAGACAGTTTGAAAAAAGTGAATCGCCAAGCCGAAAATATCAGCATTCCCAAAAGTGTGAAACAACGCCGTTTGCAAAAAGCCTTTTTGCGTTATCACGATCCGAAAAATTGGGATTTATTGCGTCAAGCCTTGAAAGAAATGGGTAGGGCTGATTTAATCGGCAACGGGAAACATCATTTGATTCCAAGTTATCAGCCAAAAGGTTTTGAATCGTCTGTAAAAACGCAAACTTTTAAAACAAAATACACGGATTTCGGTAAAGGCTCGACGCTTAAAAATCGTCGTTCACGCTAACTTTTAGACTTTTTATAACCTCATGATGAAAACATTACGAACCCAATTTTTTAAGCTAACTTTTCGCAAAACACGATTAAGTGTGTGCTTGTTTGCGGCATTGTTTTCAGGAAATGTTACTGCTAATGACACTGTTCATTTGCAATTACGTTGGTTGCATCAATTCCAATTTGCAGGTTATTACGCGGCACTGGAAAAAGGTTATTACGAAGATGCTGGCTTGAATGTGGTGATTCACGAAGGTTTTGCTAAAAGTACGTCGATTCAGGAAGTGCTACAAAATCACGCTGAATATGGTGTAGACAACAGTGAGATTCTTCACGAGCGTTTACATGGTGAGCCATTGGTTGCTTTAGCGGCAATTTTTCAACATTCGCCATCGGTTTTAGTGGTTCGTGAAAATATCAAATCCCCCCGCGATTTAATTGGCAAAAAATTGATGTTAATGGCGAGTGATGGCGATGACGATATTTTAGGCATGATGAGTAACGCGGGCGTTTCTAAAAAACAAATTGAAATTGTGCCGATTAGTTTAAATATCCAAGATTTTATTGATGAAAAAGTTGATGGCTATGCGGCTTATAGCACCGATGAGATCTATTCGTTAATGAAAAAAAATATCAAATTTAACGTATTAGAACCACGCATTTACGGTGTGGATTTTTACAGCGATATTTTATTCACAACAGAAAATGAAATTTCAAAACATCCGACTCGTGCAAGAGCTTTTCGGCAAGCAAGTATTGATGGTTGGAATTATGCGATGCAACATCCCGAAGAAATTATTGATTTGTTAATCACAAAATATCATTCCAAAAAAAGCAAAGACGAATTGCTTTTTGAAGCACACACCATGCGCCCATTACTTATGTCGGATTTGGTTGAAATGGGTAATATGAATTCAACACGATGGAAGCGTATGGCTGATGTTTTTGTTGAAAACAAATTAGTGTCACAACGAGATGCAAACAAGCGATTATTGGGTTTTATGCCTTCTTTTGATTTCACGTTAGATAAAACAGTATTGCAACGTTATGTCACAACAGGTCTTATCGTATTTTTATGCGTTTTATTTGTTTTAGTAATTTTATTGATTGCTTTTCTTGGTATGCGTCGTGAAAATCGGCAACGCTTGATAATGGAAAAAAATAATAAAATTTTGAATCAACAAATCAATCACATGCAAAAATTAGAAAGTATTGGGCGACTCACTTCAGGGATTGCACATGACTTTAATAACATTCTGGCGTGTATGCTTGGTTTTAACGAAATGAATAAATTGATAAGCGAAGACATCGAAAATAAAGAATTAAAACAAGAGTTTGAACATAATACTAAGCAAATTGATGTTGCCGGTAAGCGAGCGGCAGAGTTAATCGATAAAATGCTAACGTATTGCCGACAAGATAATGTCAAATTAAAAGTGGATGTTAAACCCACCCTAGACGTTATCAATGAAGTTTTAGTTATGTTGCGTCCCGGTTTGACGCAGCGGATTCAAATTGAATTAGCTATGGATTGTGCAGAGCATAATCAAAAAAATTGTAAGCATTGTGATAGGAACATTGTTATTGATTCGAACGATTTACATCAAATCGTGACAAATTTGGTTATCAATGCGCGTGATGCTATAAAAGAACGTGGTGGAAAAATTATTATTTCATTGAAAAAAGTAACGGAAATTGATGCCCACTGCGTAGCCTGCGCTACTGTAATTAAAGGCGATTTTATTGAACTAAGCGTCATTGATAATGGAATGGGGATTGATTCGAAAATTATCAGTCGAATTTTTGATCCCTTTTTCACCACAAAAGAAGTTGGACAAGGAACGGGCTTAGGTTTGTCAACCGTTAGCGGAATGGTTCATGCGTCGCGTGGACATATTTTAGTTGATTCAAAATTAGGGCAATACACGGAAATTAAATTAGTATTTCCGATTGTAAATTCATTATGAAAATCAAAATTATGAACGTAAAAATTGGTTTAGTTATTGCTTTTCTTTCTTCAGGAAACGTTTTCGCGGATGAAACAGTGCATTTGCAATTACGTTCGACACATCAATTTCAATTTGCGGGTTATTATGCGGCATTAGAAAAAGGCTATTATAAAAAAGCAGGTTTAGATGTTGTTATTCATGAAGGTTCGCCGGAAAAAACACCGATTTCCGAAGTTAAAAATGGCAATGCACAATACGGCGAAGCAAACAGCGAATTACTTTATGAACGATTGCATGGCGCACCATTAGTTGCTTTAGCGGCTGTTTTTCAACATTCACCCTCTGTTTTATTGGCGCGAAAAGATATTTTATCGCCCAGCGATTTAATCGGTAAAAAAATCATGATGCTAGATCAGATTGATACGGATTTGATTGCGATGCTAGCAAATGAAGGCGTAAATAAAAATAGTGTTGGTGTGTTGCCAAGTAGCTTTGAACTTCAAGATTTAATTGACGGCAAAGTGGATGCTTATAACGCTTATTTAACAAACGAAGCCTATTTTTTAAAATGGCAAAATTTCCCTTTTACAGTTATCAATCCGCGCAGTTATGGTGTTGATTTTTATAGCGATGTTTTATTTACAACCGAAGAAGAAGCTAATTCGCATCCTGAACGAGTAAAAGCCTTTCGACAAGCTACGATTGACGGTTGGAATTATGCGTTACAAAATCCGGACGAAATTATTGAATTGTTGATTAACAAATACTTTGTTGAAAAATCACGCCGGCATTTAAATTATGAAGCCGATGCTATTCGCCCTTTTGTCGTACCGGATTTAATTGAAATTGGTCACATGAATGCGGCGCGGTGGCAATCGATGGCGGAGACTTTTGTTAAAGCTGGAATGGTAGAAAAATCAGAGATTCCAGCTCGGTTGGAAAATTTTATTTTTGATCCCGATATTAAATTCGATAAAGAAAAATTGCAGCGTTATTTCTGGGCGGCGTTGGTTTTTGGTAGTTTGATTATTTTTGTGATTGTAATTTTGTTAATTGCTTACAAATCGGTTCGCCGTGAAAACAAAGAACGGCACAAAATCTCTAACGCCTTATTACGTCAAAGTAATGATTTAGCGTTACACAATCAGATTTTAAAAAAAGTGGGTAGCAACACGATTGATTTACATACATTACATACATCACTGACTGAATTGATTAACGGGATTGAAATGCAATATCCCGATATGCTGTGTTCTATTTCACTTTTAAATCCAGAAACACAAACATTGCATCATGGTGCTGCGCCAAGTTTGCCCGAGTTTTATAATGAGGCAATGGATGGTATAAAAATTGGCGATGGAGTCGGTTCTTGTGGAACGGCGGCATTTCGTGGCGAGCGCGTTATTATTAAAGACATTTCCACGCATTCGTATTGGGTGAAATTTTTTGAACTCGCACAACTTGCTCATGTGCGTTCCTGCTGGTCTCAACCAATTATTAACAGTGTTAATGATGTGTTAGGCACGTTCTCCGTTTATCATTTAAAACCAACCGTTCCGTCACCAAATGAATTACTTTCTGTTGAACAATACGCGAATTTAGTCATGTTAATGATTGAGCGTTATCGCGATGATACCAAAATTCAACAACTTGCGTTTTATGATCCGTTAACGGGTTTACCAAATCGGCGTTTGATGTCTGAACGCCTACGTTATGGCATTGAACATAGCATCCGTGAACATAAACGTATGGCTGTTTTAATGATGGATTTAGATAAATTTAAAGCGGTAAATGATAATTTCGGGCATTCTGCGGGTGACGAATTATTGATTCAAGTCGCGTCAAGAATTCAAAATAGATTGCGTGATGTAGATACGGTGGCACGTCTAGGGGGTGATGAATTTGTTATTTTATTAAAAGACATTTCTCACATTGATGATGCGGCGCGAGTCGCTGAATTTATTGTTCATGATTTAAGTCAGACATTCCGATTAGTGCAAAGTGATAACATACAAATTGGCGCGAGTATTGGCATTAGTCTTTTTCCGGATCACGGTAATAACCCAGAAGTATTGATTGACCATGCAGACACCGCTTTATATCACGCCAAAGAAGGTGGGCGCGGACGTTTCGCTTATTTTTCCGAAGCCTTAACGGTCGCTGTGCGTGAACGCATTGAATTGGAAACTCGTTTGCGGCGAGCGATTACGAATCAAGAATTACGCTTGTATTATCAACCACAAGTTGAAATTTTTACTGGAAAAATCATTGGTGCAGAAGCGTTAATTCGTTGGCTTGATCCTGAAAATGGTTTAATTACACCAAATGTTTTCATTCCATTAGCCGAAGAAACTGGCTTAATCGAAAAAATTGGCGAATGGGTGGTTTATGAAGCGTGTCGGCAAGGAAAAATTTGGATGGATTTAAAAGCTCCGAGTTTTTCGATTGCCGTCAATGTATCACCAGTTCAATTTCGCCGCAGTAATTTGAATGAATTAGTGATGAATGCGTTGCATGATACAGGTTTTCCTGCCTCACGATTAGAACTTGAATTAACTGAAAGCGGCTTGATGGAAAATCAAGAAAAAGTAGTCAGTGTTCTGAACTCGTTGCGCGAGCAAGGAATTCGGCTTGCCATTGATGATTTCGGTACGGGTTATTCATCATTAGCGTATTTAAAGCGTTTCCCGTTAGATGTTTTGAAAATCGACAAAAGTTTTATTGACGATATTCCGCAACTCAAAGACGATATGGAAATTACCGCGACGATTATTGCAATGGGGAAAATTTTGGGTTTCAAAGTTTTAGCCGAAGGTGTCGAAACGCCTGAACAGCTCGCTTTCTTGGAAGAAAAAGGCTGTGATATTTATCAAGGATATATTAAAAGTAAACCATTACCCGCCGATGATTTTTTGAAATTGTTGCTGGCGGATTGATTATAAAAATTTAAATTTTGGATATAAAAACATGACTATCGATTATAAAAAAACGTTGAATTTACCCAGCACGGGCTTTGCGATGAAAGGCAATTTAGCGCAACGCGAACCTGAACAACTCAAAAAGTGGCAAGCCGCCGATTTGTACACGCAAATTCGTGATGTTTCAAAAGACCGCCCGAAATTCGTTTTGCACGATGGTCCGCCGTATGCAAATGGTGAAATTCACATTGGTCATGCGGTCAACAAAGTCTTAAAAGATTTCATCATCAAATCCAAAACATTAAGCGGTTTCGACGCGCCTTATGTGCCAGGTTGGGATTGCCACGGTTTGCCAATTGAACTGCAAGTTGAAAAGAAAGTCGGCAAAGCAGGTGTGAAAGTCTCCCCGCAAGTATTTAGAAATGCGTGTCGCGAATACGCAGCTAAACAAGTTGAAATCCAAAAAGAAGCCTTTGTGCGATTGGGTATTTTTGGCGATTGGGCAAATCCGTATTTAACAATGGATTTTGCTTTTGAAGCGGATATTGTGCGTTCGCTAGGAAAAATTGCCGCGAATGGTCACATTGTCAAAGGCGCGAAACCTGTGCATTGGTGTACCGATTGCGGTTCAGCTTTAGCCGAAGCCGAAGTGGAACACGAAGACAAACATTCGCCTGCGATTGATGTGCGTTTTGCAGCGGTAGATTCGGCAGAATTTTTGTTAAATTTCAGTTCGTCACAAGGTCACGGCAAAGTTTCGGTAGTTATTTGGACAACCACGCCTTGGACTTTGCCAGCAAATCAAGGCGTGGCGTTGAATCCCGAACTCACTTACGTTTTGGTTCAACATCACGACGAGCGTTTGGTTTTGGCGCAGGATTTAGTGGAATCCGCAATGCACCGTTACGGCAACTTGGATTACACGATTTTGGCGGAATGCGAAGGTGTTGCGTTAGAAAATCAGCTTTTGCAACATCCATTTTATGCACGTCACGTTCCGATTATTTTAGGCGACCACGTCACGACCGATGCGGGAACGGGTGCCGTTCATACTGCGCCTGCTCACGGTCAGGAAGATTATATTGTTGGACGTGTTTATGATTTGCCTGTCGATTGTCCAGTCGGTGGCGATGGTGTGTTTTTGCCGAATGTTGAAATTTTCGCAGGCGAACACGTTTTCAAAGCCAACACACACGTTTTAGAAGTGCTGCACGAACGTGGCGCGTTGGTGCATCAACAAACCATTCTGCACAGTTACCCGCATTGCTGGCGACACCACACCCCGATTATTTTCCGCGCCACACCGCAATGGTTTATTTCGATGAACCAAAAACAGTTGCGTGAACAGGCTCTTGCCGAAGTGAAAAAAGTCGCGTGGTTGCCAGAATGGGGACAAGCGCGAATTGAAAGCATGATGGAAAATCGTCCTGATTGGTGCATTTCGCGTCAACGCACTTGGGGCGTGCCGATTGCCTTTTTTGTTCACAAAGAAACAGGCGAATTGCATCCGCGTACCGCTGAATTGATTGAGCAAGTCGCGCAAAGAATCGAAAAATCTGGCATTGATGCGTGGTTTGAAATGGCGGCGAGTGAATTACTCGGCGACGAAGCAAGCGATTACGACAAAATGACTGACACGTTAGATGTTTGGTTTGATTCGGGGGTCACTCATGCTGCGGTTTTAGAACGTCGTGAACAACTCCAATTCCCCGCTGATTTGTATTTAGAAGGTTCGGATCAACATCGTGGTTGGTTTCAATCGTCGTTGCTGGCATCGGTTGCAATGAATGGCGTTGCGCCGTACAAAACCGTTTTGACGCATGGTTTTACGGTCGATGCGAAAGGCGAAAAAATGTCGAAATCAAAAGGCAACGTCATTCCGCCCCAATCGGTGATGAAAAGTTTGGGCGCGGACGTGTTGCGTTTATGGATTGCATCGACCGATTATCGTGGCGAAATGCGCGTTTCTGACGAAATTTTAGAACGTACGTCGGACGGTTATCGCCGTTTGCGAAATACTGCGCGTTTCTTGTTGTCGAATTTGAATGATTTTAATCCTGCTGAAGATTTAGTTGAAACGGCAAAATTATTGCCGCTTGACCGTTGGGTTTTGGATAGCGCGTTTACGTTGCAAAACGAAGTGAAAGCCGCTTACGAAAATTACCAATTTCAAACTATTTTCCAAAAAGTGCATCATTTCTGCGTGATTGATTTGGGCAGTTTTTATTTGGATATTATTAAAGACCGTCAATACACCGCGAAAACTAATGGCTTGGCGCGACGTTCAGCACAAACTGCGATGTTCCACGTTTTGGAAGCGTTGACCCGTTGGATTGCGCCGATTTTGAGTTACACGGCGGATGAAATTTGGCAACATTTACCCGCTGTTCACGAACGTCCCGCGTCCGTGTTTCTAACAACATGGTACGAAGATTTAGTGCCGTTGGATTCAGAGGCAGAATTTAATCACGAATTCTGGCAAACGGTTATGGAGGTTCGCGCCGAAGTCAGTCAAGCTCTTGAACACAGCCGTACGACGAAAGAAATTGGTTCGTCATTGGCGGCAAATGTGGCATTGGAATGTGACGCGAAAACCTTTGAAACGCTGCATAAATTGGGTGACGAATTGCGTTTTGTGTTTATTACGTCGGGCGCGAAAATTTCAAAAGCGGATGCACTCAAAATCACCGTGACACCTTCAACCGCGCCAAAATGTGTCCGTTGCTGGCATCAACGCGCCGACGTAATCACAGACGAAACTCATCAACATCACGGATTATGTGGACGTTGTGTTGAAAACGTTTTTGGTGAAGGTGAGACACGTCTTTATGCCTAAGTTTCCAAAGTTAAAATGGTTGTGGCTGGCGGCGTTCTCATTAGGCTTAGACCAAGCCAGCAAAATCGCCATTGATAAATCGTTTCAGCTTTATGAATCGATTGGTGTGATGCCGTTTTTCAATCTGACTTACGTTCACAACACGGGTGCGGCATTTAGCTTTTTAAGTGAAGCGGGGGGATGGCAACGGTGGTTTTTTGCGGCATTGGCAATCATCATGAGTACGATTATGACGATTTGGCTCTCACGCTTGAAAGAAAACGAAACGCTACTTGCTGTGGCGTTATCGCTGATTTTAGGTGGCGCGATAGGCAATTTAATCGACCGTCTTTTTTATGGTTATGTGATTGATTTTCTCGATGTCTATTACGGAACGTATCATTGGCCTGCATTTAATATCGCCGATTCTGCGATTACGATTGGCGTGGCGTTGATGTTGGTGGATTCTTTTAAATCGCAGGATGAAACATGAAACAAGTTGCATCATTACAGTATGGCGTTATTTTTAAAAAAGCGTTTTGTGACGTGGATGTTTTTAAAGGTTTTGTGCGTGATATTTTGGGCATTACGCTAAACATCGACAAAGTTGAAACTGAAAAAGAATTCAAACCTGCAATTGGCAAAGTGGCGGTGAAATTCGATTTATACGCGCAAGATGATGAAGGTCGCGTGATTGTTGAAATTCAACATCAGTATTCGAGTGATGATCATTACGACCGATTTTTACATTATCACTGTGTTGCCTTGCTTGAACAGGTAAAAAAAGCCAAAAACTATAAACCACCGCTTGCCGTTTATACCATCGTGGTTTTAACGTCTGCCGATACAAAATACCGCGAAGATGTCTTAACCATCGACTTTGATTTGAAAACAAAAAAAGGCAAGGCACTAAAAGAAATTCCACACAAAGTGGTTTTTTTGTGTCCGCGTCATGTCGATGAACATACACCAACAGCTTATCGTGAATGGTTAAATGTAATTTTTGACAGTTTAGATGAAAGCATTGATGAATCGCTTTATCACAAACCCGAAGTTCAAAAAGTCGTTGAATATATTGAACAAGATAGCGTTTCACCCGAAGAAAAAGCCCAAATGATTGAGGAATACAATTGGGAGCAATTCAAAATGAAGCAAGAAAAGCTATTTAATGACAAACTTCAAAAAAGTACGGCTAAAGCAACGGCTAAAGCCTTAGCGAAGGGTAAAGCCGAAGGCAAACTCGAAGGCGAAAAACTTAAAGCCTTAGAAATCGCCAAAGGAATGCTCGCCAAAGGTTTAGATTTACAAACCATTTCAGAATTAACTGGATTAACCCACAACGAAATCGAAAGTCTACAACACGCTGAGGACTAACAAATGAAAACAAAACTACTCACAACCGCCATCGCCTTCATTTTAGGCATGGGAATTCAACAAAATGCCCACGCCGATTTAAAAGACGGTTTGGTGGCGCATTGGAGTTTCGACGATTGCCGCGCGACAGATAATAGCGGCAATGGGCATGATGGCACGCTCAACGGCAATCCTCAATGTGTTGACGGCGTTAAAGGGAAGGCGTTTTCGTTTGATGGTGTGCAGGATTTTATTCAAGTCAATGATGAATCAATGGCGTTTTCTCCAAATGATTTAACTATTTCTGTTTGGATTAACCCCAATTCAAATCAAGTCGATTTTGCGGGTATTGTTGACAAAAGTCATTCTGTTAATGGCTCAGTAGGTGGATGGGTTTTGCAGGGAACAAATAACTATAAACCAAGTTTTTATTTTGGATATTGCGATAGCACTGGTCAATGTTCGGCAAGATATGGTGAAGACTTACATGCTACGACTACAGCAAATAATTGGACTCATGTAGTTTTTACAAAAAAAGGTAATGTCACTACTGGTTATCAAAATGGCAAAATTATATCGGTAATGGAAGGTAGTATTTCCGATTACACGAAAACAAATAGACAGTTATTGATTGGTGCAGTTAATGGTTGGAACAGATATTTTAATGGATTGATTGATGACGCAAGCATCTACAACCGCGCCCTAACGGAAGCGGAAGTTTTGGAGCTTTATAATGGTGGGGGTGTTGTGGCGGAGAAGCCTGTTTTAGTGGCGGATACGGGAAATAATGGGACTTGTTCTGCGACGAAAACGGCAGCAATGCAGATTGGTGGAAATTCTGGAACGGTGACATCTTCGGCGGCGAGTTGTGTGACAACGGGTAACACATTAGCGAATTTGGTTGACCTTGAGAAAAGTAGCATTGATTACGACAACGGGAAAATTAAGGTTGTTTTGAAAAATGTACCAGAGCCTGTATCTGTTTTTAATACAGCTTCGATTTATAACGTCAAACTTACTATTGGCGATTCTAAACCTGTTAGTTTTAATCCGACTTCAAAAGAATTTTCGTTTGATTTTTCACCTAAATCTGTAGGTAGCAATCAACAAGATAAACTCATCAAGTTGGATTTTTATCGTGGTGTGTTGATTCAATCAAACGATAAATGGAATACGTCCGAAATCCCCGTTGGAACACTTTACGGCGTTGTTGATAACATTCGACTTGCTCATGGCAAAGGAAATCAAGCTATTTTAGCGTCGCGTACTTTGTCACAAACAAAGCCGCATTCAGACATTGAATGTAAAACCATTCAAGGCATACAAAGCGAATGTAACAACTTTTTTGCAACCGATGAAATTGCCGCAGAAGGTTCTACAAATGCAACGTTTCAAGATACGTTGACACATCGGATTGTTGACTTTGATAAATTGGTTAGCAGAGTTGCTATCAATAACACTTGGGCAAAAAGCCCTTACGGTAAAAAACCACAAGGTGATAACAATCGTATTCCGTTGTTGTTAATTCATGGTTGGCAAGGCGGCGGTTTAACTGAAAATCCTTTCCGTAATCCTGCAAAATTAGGGTTGTGGGAGTATTCAGAATTGCATTATTGGCAACATTTCTTAGATTATTATTTAACGTCACCCGCATTGCAGAAAAAATATCATCTGTATTCGTATCATTATCCCAGTTACAAACACGTTACTTACAATGCGTCTGTGTTGAATGACTTGTTGCAAGAAGTGGGTAAAACGTCACCAGCATCAGATTTGGGTCGTGCAATGACGACATCTGCTGATAATGTTCCTCAAAATAATTTAACAATTGTGGCACATTCGATGGGTGGCATGGTGGCGCGTTCGTTGATTGAAGAATATGAAGGTTTAGGCGATTCAAAAGTGTATGGTGCGTCGATGAATAAATTGAATAAACTCATCACTTTAGACACGCCGCATCATGGCAGTACAGCCAGCGATCAGTCATCAACGTTAGCGAAAATTCCAAAAGATATGCTCACGCAAGGTGCGGCGGATTTGAATTGGGATAATTACGACAACCAACTTCAAAATGATGTTGTTAGCAATATCAATGAAAATTATCGTTGGGTCAGTGCTGAAATCAACAATCAAGAGTTTGATAGTAAATTTTGTAATGCCATTGATTGCAACAACACGGCAAATCCTTGGTTACTCAACATGAACAAAAACTTTGAAAGACTAACTAATTCTGCCAAAGACAAATATGTGATTTATGCCGCTTGGATGTCTAACACGGTAAGCGAAAAAAACGATTCACTTAATCCTATTGATAATGGTAGTACATATAATTTTGCCGAAAAAATTGGAATCCCTGATTTACCAAATGGTGTGGCAGAACCTGTTACAAGCGCACTGCTTTCTTCATTTGATCCAAAAACGAATACAACATTACCTTTTCAACCCCAATGCAAAAATAGTTTTCCAGTTTGGTTTGATTCGACAATTAAAAAACCAACTCTAGCCGATGATTTTTACTCATGGCAATTATATGAAGAAAGTCTTTTACCTGAAGTTGCCGCTTTTCCAAATGTTTGCGGTATTACAGATACATTGTCATTGGAAAGGGCAAATTTCTTGAAATTGCACTCAATTTTAATTCCAATAGAAAGTGTGCTTAATCTTTACGCACATCCTTATGGTTTGCCATATCGCATTTTCTGGGATTATGACCATGAAAAAATGGTAAATGGTGCGTATTCTGGTGATTTGGGAATTTGGGATCAATTTGTTTTGAGCAAAAAATTTGATACTACAGTGGCAAACAAAGTATCTGCTTTTGTATCGAATTCATTGCGAAACAATTACATTTACGCGGCGAGTAAATTCCGAGATAAAAAATCATTCAGTATTAGTAAAAATCAAGTTTATGACCCGTTGAGAGCAGAACCACTTTATTTGATTTTAGAGGGGGATTTGTTGAAAAAGTAACGTTGTGAATGAACCGCCCGTTTTTCAAAAAAAGCGGGCGGTTTTATTTTTCACTAATTTCAAATAATTATGAAAATAAGAGATCGAAGACACGGTTTAACCGTTGTGAACACAGGCGAAGGGAAAGGTAAATCCTCAGGTGCATTTGGTATGGTATTCCGTGCAGCGGGTTGGGATATGAAAGTTTGCGTGATTCAATTCATCAAAGGGCAATGGCAAACAGGTGAACAAAAAGCCGCCGCCCGTTTTGACAATATCGAATGGCACGCACTGGGCGATGGTTTTACTTGGGACACCAAAAATCCTGAGCAAGACATTAAAACCAGTCGTGAAATCTGGGAATTTGCCAAAAAACAGATTTTGTCTGAAAAGTTTGATGTGGTATTGCTGGACGAAATAAATTACTGTTGCGGCTACGGTTGGATTTCAGGGCAAGAATTGGCTGATTTTATTACGCAAGAAAAACCATCGTGGTTACATTTGATTTTAACTGGTCGGAATGCGTCGCCGGAAGTGATTGCTGTTGCTGATACGGTCACAGAAATGACTAAAGTGAAACACGTTTTTGAACAAGGCATAAAAGCCGAACAAGGTATTGATTTTTAAAACACAAGAGGATGCGCTATGAGTGAAGAATTCGAAGTAAAAGAACCAATGAGCAATACAATGAAAATCGTTATCGCCGTCGTTGGCGTTTTTGCGATGGGTTTTTTGATGGTGGGCGAGAATAAACAAAAATCGGCTTCTGAAATGGAAGCGGAATCAATGATTCGTAATTACGCAAACATTCAAGGCATGGCAAACCAAAAATGTCCAAAAGCTGTTGAAGACGCAACGGGCGAACAAGTTTTTTTCCCAAGTAAAACGGAAAGTGATAAAGACACTTACATCAAGCTAATTTGGGAAGGTGAAAACACCGGAAGTGGCGGCTTTAAAAATGCGAGCTGTACGTTGAAAGCCTCATTAGGCGGGATTTCTGAATTGATTGTTGATGGTAAAGTGATTATTAAAAAATAAAGGCTAATTTTATGATGGACATTGCCGTTACAACTCCTGCGTTATTATTTCCAGCGATTACAATTTTATTTTTAGCTTATTCGAATCGATTTTTAACAATTGCCACACGGATTCGAGAAAAGCACGCGGATTTTAACAAAACGCATAGCCCAGTTGCTCAAAAACAAATTATCAGTTTTCGTCGTCGTATTAGTTACATTGTCGCGATGGAAATGCTAGCTGTACTTGGAATCATCAGCTGTATTGTTTCAACCGGTTTTATTTTTTACGGGTTTCAGTATTACGGCAATGTCGCTTTTGCAATTAGTATGTTATTCATCATTTTGTCATTATTAGCGTCAATCATTGAATTAGTTTTTTCAACGCGAGCGTTAAGCATCGAACTCGAAGATATGGAAAAAATTTGATTGATTAAGCCAGACGAGGAGTACAAATATCTAATTTGTACTCCTTTTAGGCTTATTCGGGTTGGTAAATTTGAATATGTTCGTTTATCAAAAATTGTAGCTTTTCTTTATCCAGTAATTGATTGTCTACTTTCAAATATAAAACGGCTTCTTCATGATGCAAAATTGCTTCTTCCACACCCGTTATTTCTAGTATTTTACTCACAAAAAAATCTGCATCGTTTTTGCTCATTGTCTCAATTGACACCAACAAACTGCCTAAATAGCGTGGTTCTTTCATAAAAAATGAAACGGCAAACCAGCTTAATGTCAATCCCGCACAAACTAAAAATACAGCGGTAACACCGAATTGACCATTAAACCACCCGCCAACTAAACCGCCCATAAACAAACCCATAAACTGAGAGCTAGAGTAAGCGCCCATTGCGGTACCTTTTAAATCAGCGGGAGCCGTCTTTGACACCAAGGAAGGTAAAGTCGCCTCTAACAAATTAAAACCACAGAAAAAAACGCTTAAAAACATAATCAATGTAAATAAACTGTCATGGAATAAGGCGAAACCTATCGCAGCAATTGATAATGTCGCAATCGCACCGAGAAATACCTTTTTCATTTTGCGTTTCTTTTCTGCCAAAATGATGAACGGCACAATTAACGCCATCGAAATCACAAAAACAGGCAAATAAACTTTCCATTCGCTTCCGATTTCTAATCCCGCATTTCGCATTAACGTCGGCACAACCACGAAAATCGCCATTAAAATCAAATGCAAAATAAAAATTCCGTAATCCAAACGCAAAAGTTCCGGATTTTTCAATGCCGCCATCGCGTCAGCCGGTACAAATTCAGCATCTCGATGCAATTTCGATTTTTCTGGATTTGGTACAATAAAAATAATAGCGGCGATAGCCAGCAACGTTAAAAATGCCGTTGTCCAAAATACACCGTGAACACCGCCAAACATTGCCGCAATAATTGGTCCGGCGACAATTCCCGCGCCAAACGACATTCCAATACTAATTCCAATTGTCGCCATTGCTTTTGTGCGGTGAATTTCTTGTGTTAAATCCGCTACTAACGCCATAATTACCGCTGAAATCGCGCCCGCACCTTGCAATGCTCTGCCGATTAAAACACCATAAATACTTGTCGATAACGCCGCAACAACACTACCTGCAAAAAATAAGACTAAACCGATGATAATCAATTTTTTGCGTCCGAATTTATCGGACATTAAACCGAATGGAATTTGCAAAACAACTTGCGGTAAACCGTAAATGCTCATTGCCAAACCGATTAACGCAGGAGTTGCGCCATCTAATTCTTTGGCAAAAAGCGATAGCACCGGCAAAATCATAAACAACCCAAGCATTCGCAAGGCATAAATACCTGCCAACGAACCAATGGCGCGTTTTTCCGATGAGGTGATTGAGCTAGAAATATCTTGGACGCTGGTCATAAAATATAAGGTGAAAGGGTCAAGGTTTAAATTTACGCGCCAATTTTAGTAAATGTCGCAGTGCAGTTATTGTTTTTAGTTTTTGTGTCGAGAATCAAGGGAGATTTTATACCGGAGCAATCACCGCTCCAACCTTTAAATTCATAGCCTGTAGAAGGTGTGGCATTTAATGTCACTGCAGAACCAAATGGTTTTTTCAGCGTGCAACTTTTGTTACCTATTAAACCACAAACGATACCATTAGGTGTGCTAGTAACCTTTCCATTTCCTGTGACGGCAATGCGCGTTATCGAGTTAATCGAATCAACAACTTGGCTGGTATAAACATTTTCGATATAGATTTTTTTTAAACAAAAATTCAAGCCACATTCATAAACGCCGTCAGTCATTACAGGAACGCCACCGTCGCCGCTATATCCGGTTGAAAGTGCTAAATAACCATTGATTTTATCGACAAATTCTTTACCCGAAATAACTTCGCCGAAAACTGCATAACCATCACTAGTTGTTGATTTATCTAAAAACGCATTATCTTTGGTGTTAATAAAAAATTGTGAGGTTGCAGAATTTGAATCAGCGGCTCTTGCCATTGCAAGCGTATATTTTAAATTTTTTAAACCATTACTTGCTTCGTTCACAATAGGTGCATCGGGCGTTTTGAATTTTCCTGTGAGAACATCAACGCCACCTGTTTGAATCATAAAATCTTTAATTACTCTATGAAAAACAATGTTTTTATAAAAACCTTTGTTTGTGTAATTCACAAAATTTTGTGAACTAATTGGAGCTTTTTCCCAATTAAGTTGCACGGTTATCGTACCTATATTAGTTTGAATTTCCGCAATTGCAGGTGTTGTAGCCGTTGCCGCATAAGCAGAAGTCATACTTGATGCAAGTAATAACGAAGTAAAAATGTTACGCATTTTGATTTATCCTTTTAATTTCAAAATAAAAAAAGACGCGACAAATCACGTCTTTACAAAATAATTTTAAGATAATTTTTTATATTTCAAACGACGCGGCGAATCAGCATCCGTACCTAAACGACGATGACGGTCAGCTTCATAATCGGCATAATTCCCTTCAAACCAAACGACTTGACTGTCACCTTCAAAGGCTAAAATGTGCGTTGCAATTCTGTCTAAGAACCATCTGTCATGCGAAATCACGACAGCGCAACCGGGAAAATTCACCACCGCCTCTTCCAACGCACGCAATGTTTCAACGTCTAAATCGTTCGTTGGTTCGTCGAGTAACAAAACGTTTCCGCCTGTTTTCAATAATTTCGCCAAATGCACACGATTTCGTTCACCGCCCGATAAATCGCCGATAAATTTTTGTTGATCGCCGCCTTTGAAATTAAAACGACCCAAATAAGCGCGTGATGGCGTTTGGTAAGTTCCAACAGTAATCATATCTAAACCTTCCGACACTTCTTCGAAAACGGTTTTTTTCGCGTCCATATCGTCACGCAACTGATTAACATAAGCGAGTTTTACTGTTTGACCAATCGTTAATTCGCCTGAATCGGGTTGCTCAAATCCCGCCATAATTCTGAATAACGTTGTTTTACCCGCACCATTCGCACCGATAATTCCCACGATGCCGCCGGGTGGTAATTTGAAACTCAAATCGCTAAATAATAATTTGTCGCCAAACGATTTTGAAATGCCATTTGCTTCAATTACCACGTCACCTAAACGCTGACCGGGTGGAATATAAATTTCTTGGGTTTCATTACGTTTTTGAGTTTCTGTTGATGATAATTCTTCAAATCGAGCTAAACGGGCTTTGCTTTTTGCATGACGACCTTTCGTACCGGAACGTACCCATTCCAATTCTTCTTTCATGGCTTTTTGGCGCGCCGATTCTTGTTTTTCTTCTAACAATAAACGTGCGCCTTTTTGTTCCAGCCAGCTTGAATAGTTGCCTTCCCACGGGATGCCAGAGCCACGGTCAAGTTCTAAAATCCAACCCGCGACGTTATCCAAGAAATAACGATCATGCGTCACAGCAACCACAGTTCCAGTGTAATCGTGTAAGAAACGTTCAAGCCATGCCACAGATTCTGCGTCTAAATGGTTAGTCGGCTCGTCGAGCAGCAACATGTCGGGATTTGAAAGTAATAAACGGCATAATGCGACACGACGTTTTTCACCACCGGATAATTTTGTGACATCGGCATCCCATTCGGGCAAGCGCAACGCATCAGCAGCAACTTCCAATTTGCGGTCTAAATTATGACCATCGCAAGCGTTAATAATGTCTTCCAATCGCGCTTGTTCAGCGGCAAGTTTGTCAAAATCGGCATCCTCCGCTGCGTAATCTAAATAAACTTGGTCAAGTTGTGAGAGCGCGTTTTTGATTTCAGCTACCGCTTCTTCAATGTTACCGCGTACCGTTTTAGTGGGATCAAGTTGTGGTTCTTGTGATAAATAACCAATGTTGATGCCTTTAAGTGGAATCGCATCACCTTCAATCTCTTTATCGATGCCCGCCATAATGCGTAATAACGTTGATTTACCAGAGCCATTTAAACCTAAAACACCAATTTTGGCACCGGGGAAAAAAGACAGCGAAATGTCTTTAAGAATGTATTTTTTCGGCGGAACAATTTTGCCCACCCGATTCATTGAATAAATATATTGAGCCATAGTTTTTTCGAAAGGTTTAAGGTAAAAGTTCAAAATCAAAGTATAACAAAAGTCACGATTTTGTTCGCTTTATCAAAATACGCTTTTTATTATTTTTTTATTTAACCGCTTCAATCTGGTATCTTTAGGTATCAATTGATTTTTGATTTCACCTTAAACACGACCATTGAATGATTGTTAAATTCGCTTATTTTTTAAAAACGTCGTTACGTTATCAAAACACAAAACAATTTTTTTATAATCTACTCGAAAATCAAAATAGCCCTTATAAAGGCTACGTCGATTTTTTTATCATCAGTATGGTACTTTTTAGCGTGATGTTTTTGATTCACGAAATCGATAACCAAACAGATGAATTGAGTGAAAGTTTTGAAAAAGCAATTTTAGTTGTATTTACGATTGAGTATTTGTTGCGTGTTTGGATTTCAAGTAATAGCCATAAAATTATCTTAAAAAATTACGAAAAATCTCAATATCTCAACATTTGTTTTCCGATTTGGCGAACGTTGTACGAAGTTGTAGAAGCAAAAATTCGATATATACTGACACCAATGGCGTTGATAGATTTACTGGCAATTTTACCCAGTTATCGAGCATTTAGCTTTTTACGCATTTTTATGGTGTTTCGATTACTTAAATTATTTCGCCATTTTCATAGTATTAAAGTTTTTATTAACGTTTTAAGCAGTAAACGTTTTGAGCTTTATACGTTAGCAATTTTTATTGGTTTTTTGATTTTTATTGGTAGTGTTGCGATTTATTTGTTTGAAAGTCATGCCGAAGGTGGACAAGTTAAAAGTTTATTCGACGGTGTTTACTGGTCGATTGTAACTTTATCAACAGTGGGTTATGGCGATATTTCACCGCACACAACGAGCGGACGATTAGTTGCAGTGGTACTTATTTTTAGTGGTTTAGGCGTATTGTCATTTTTTACATCCATTATGGTATCGGGTTTCAGTGAAAAAATGCACGATTTGCGCGAAAATCGTACTTATGCAGAAATTAAACGTTATAAAGACTTTGCGATTGTTTGTGGCTTCGGGCGTGTCGGGCAACATATTGCAAAACAATTAGCAAAAGACAAATCGAAATTTGTGATAATTGACTCGCTAGAACAGAATATTTTGAAAGCGAAAGAATTGAATTACACCGCGATTCACGCCGATGCAAGTAAAAATGGTGTATTGCAAAACGCGGGTATAAATAGCGGCGCAGCAAGTGTTTTATGTACAACCGATGACGATGTTATTAACGTTTATATCACGCTAACAGCACGAAATTTAAATCCAAATGTGCATATTATTACTCGCGCAAATAACATTGATAACGTCAAAAAAATGTATCAAGCTGGTGCGAGTAATGTGATTCGCCCATTTGAAATTGCCGGAATGGTTGTTGCCGAATACGTTGGTCAGCCCGTGGCATTTGAGGCAATTTTAGGTATTATTCGCGCTGACAGCGACATTGTGATGGAAACGTTAAAAGTGAATGCTGGTTCAAATTTAGAATATGTTGAAATTTCAAAAATTGACTTTTTGAAACGTAAAATGATTTTGTTAGGTGTAATTAGTTCGAATCCAGATCATCGAATTCACAAAAACAGTTACGCTATTAAGCATCAGCATTTTTACTTTAATCCACCGGATCATTTTTTATTGCAAGCAAATGATTTATTAGTTGTTTTAGGGCGAACGATGAGTATTGATTATTTTCGTTCGCAAATTTAAAAAACCGGATGGTTAAAACAAAACCGTCTTGATTTGAGGCAAAATACTAGCGTTAATACATTGATTTCTAATCATTTATAAATATAAAGTTTTTAATCACGTTTTATTTTGGAGGTAATGTTTATGACAAAAATTGTTGAAATTAGAGCAAGAGAAATTTTGGATTCACGCGGTAATCCTACCGTTGAAGCGGATGTGATTTTAGCGTCGGGAATAATCGGTAGCGCGATGGTGCCTTCTGGTGCGTCAACCGGTGAACGCGAAGCGATTGAATTACGCGATGGGGATAAAGCGCGTTATTTGGGTAAAGGCGTTTTAAATGCCGTGAAAAATGTTCAAACCGAAATTCATGATGCGATTATTGGCATGGACGTAAATGACCAAGCCGCTATCGACGCAAAAATGATTGCCCTTGACGGCACAGAAAGCAAAAGTCGTTTAGGTGCAAATGCAACACTTTCTGTTTCTATGGCAGCGGCACGCGCCGCAGCAAATGCAAAACAACAACCGCTTTATAAATCGTTAAATACATCAGGTGAATTCATTTTACCTGTGCCAATGATGAACATCATTAACGGTGGCTCGCACGCAGACAATAGTGTTGATTTACAAGAATTTATGATTCTACCTGTTGGCGCACCAAATTTTCGTGAAGCGATTCGTTACGGCGCAGAAGTTTTCCATCACTTAGCAAAAGTTTTGAAAAGCAAAGGATTAGCTACAACAGTTGGTGATGAAGGCGGTTTTGCGCCGAATTTGTCGTCAAATGAAGAAGCTATCGAAGTTATTTTAGAAGCGATTAAATACGCCGGTTATGAAGCGGGCAAAGATATTTATTTAGGTTTAGATGCTGCCGCGTCGGAATACTACGAAGATGGCATTTACAATCTTGCGTCTGAAAAGAAAACTTACAATTCTGCACAAATGGCAGATTTCTTCGTTGATTGGGTGAATCGTTATCCAATTATCAGCATTGAAGACGGTTTCGACGAAAACGATTGGGATGGTTGGAAATTGATGACTGAAAAATTAGGTGGCAAAATTCAACTTGTTGGCGATGATTTATTTGTGACTAATCCAAAAATTTTGGCACAAGGCATCGAGCGCAATATCGCGAATTCCATTTTAATTAAAGTCAATCAAATCGGCACACTCACAGAAACATTTGCAGCCGTTTCTATGGCTCATAAAGCGGGTTATTCAGCGGTAATGTCGCACCGTTCAGGTGAAACGGAAGATACCACGATTGCTGATTTAGCTGTTGCAACAGGTACGGGGCAAATCAAAACAGGTTCTCTCAGTCGTTCTGACCGCGTAGCGAAATACAATCGTTTAATGCGAATTGAAGAAGAATTAGGCTCACTTGCAAAATATGCAGGTCGTAGCGCGTTTAGAATGTTGTAAAACTCAGTAAAAAGTTCAAGCTCAAAAGTAAAAGGATGCTTTTAGCTTGAACTTTTTCTTTTGAAGAAAAAATATGAAAATAATCGTTATTATCCTCATTTTGCTAATCGGACAAATGCAATATCGACTTTGGTTAGGCGATGGGAGTATCAATGAAGCCGGTATTTATCAAACCCGTTTAAATGAATTAAAAATTCAAGTCGAAGAAAAAAAACACCGAAATGAAATGCTTTATGCTGAAGTGTTGGATTTGCGGAAAGGACAAGAAGCGATTGAAGAACGCGCTCGCGACGAACTCGGTATGATTAAACCAGGGGAAACCTTCATTCAGGTTATTGAGTGAACTACCAACCACTAAACGCTATCGCGTTCTAGTGGTGGCTTCGACTGACCCGAACTGAGAATATCAGCTCCTTTCGCATCTCCACGAGCTTTGACCCGTTTAGAAGATGGGGAACGCTTTACAGTCACGACAGAAC
>CAIQZX010000097.1 GCA_903876445.1 uncultured Pseudomonadota bacterium
TTAACTGCCAAAACCCAACCAGTTTTACCATTACAGGCTTCTTCATCAATTTGAACTTTTGCAAAAACATCCTTTTTACCGAAAGCATCTTGCTTATCTAACACAGTAACATGAGTACCTTCTGGGAATTTAGTGCATTCTTCTGTTTTATTTTCATCGTCATCAAATGCTGCAATCGCACCTGGTGTTGCAACCAATCGAATAATCGATTGTTCGCCATCTTCTGCGGCAGCATTCGGACTTTGAAGCGTATATTTTTGCCCCGCTGCTAAATTTTTAGGTGCAGCACTCGATAATACTTTTTCGTCGCCGCCTAACATTACAAGCATCAAAATCAAACCTGTAACACCCGCGACAATCCCATAAAACATTTTTGGATTATTTTCTTTCATATCCATCACAGAAGCGATTGCATCTTTCATCAAATTTGCCTTAGCTTCTACTGCAACAGTTTCGACTTTCACTGCTTCGGGAGCTGGTGTTTCAGTTGCTGGCGTTTCAACTGTTTCATTTAAATTTTCTTCACTCATCGTATCCTCACTTTTTATTTTTGATTGTTATTATTTTTCAAGCCGCCCATTTTTGAGCGTATCGCATTTTACCTGCATTAACCCTTGCGCGTCATCATTCCTTTCGATGGATTGTAACCAATAATCGCTGCCGCCATAAATATCACAAATGCCCCCGCTGTATAAGCCAATGCAAACGAATTAAATTGCCCGTATAACGCGAAACGTATCAATTCAACCGCTTGTGAAAATGGATTATATTCAGCTAAAAGATATAAAAATTCACTCGATTCTTTCATTTTCCACAGCGGATATAACGCCGTAGACATAAAAAATAGTGGAAAAATCACAAAATTCATCACGCCTGCAAAATTTTCGAGTTGCTTGATAAACGACGACAGCAATAGTCCCAATGCACCGAGCATCAACCCTGACAAAATTAGTGGAAAAATAACCCACAAATAGCCTTCCAGCGGCGCACGAATATCGTAACCCCACGCAATCGCCAGAAAAATATACGCCTGTAAAATCGAAACACCTGTTCCTGCTAGTAATTTACTCAACAACAAAAACCAACGCGGCAACGGACTGACTAACAAAATTCGCATACTGCCCATTTCACGGTCATAAACCATCGACAACGAACTTTGCATTCCGTTGAATAATTGAATCATGCCAATCAAACCAGGTGTGATATAGACTTCATACAAAATATACGTTTCATACGGTGGCGTTATTGCTAATCCTAAAGCGGCACGAAATCCTGCTGCAAAAACAAATAACCAAACCAATGGACGTACTAATGCCGAAATAAACCGTTCACGTTGTGTTACAAAACGGCTCAATTCCCGCCCCACAATTCCCATCATCGCTCGCCAATAATGAATCATTTCCCCTCCATTGAAACCAATTTCAAACCCGACGGCAATGCCTCGCCGAAAATTTGTTTTTCTTCTTTTTCGCTAAGTTCTTTGACGCTTTCAACCATTGCTAACCACGACGCAGGAGCTTTGCTGAGTTTTAATTTTTCTAAAACCCGAGTTCGCATTTCATCACTAATGTCACGCGCTCGATCGCCGCTCATTCGGGCAATTAACGTGGCAGCAAAACCGATTTGTGGTGTTTTTTTCCAATCTTCGTTGAGTAATTGTGGCAACCATAATTCGACAGTTTCAGCCGGAACCACGTTATGTGAACTGCCATGAAAGGGAATTCGTGCACCAATTCGTCCAACCGCCCACCATGTTTGATTGGATTCGCTGGCTTTTTCCAAACGCTTTAAAAGCCATTCACCAAGTTGAATTTTTTTCTGTACAGGCAAACGCTCTAACACTGCCGCTAATCGCACAATATCATCGTAACTGCGAATTTTTAATTGTTTTTCAACACCGGGTTGACGTGCCGCAGCGGGGTCAATGAATTTGGTAATGTCGGCAAAAATCGTTTCTTGCGCTGCCACAGATAACCCACCCGCAATCCGTCGCCACAACGTCCACCATTCTGCCCAATTCTGACTTTCATTCACAAATTGAATGTTGTGCGGATAAGCCTTCCAAAGCTGTTCGACGCGCCAATCATCAAGTGGATAACCAAAACCTGGTCGCGCACAATAACCGATTAAACTCAGCCACACTTTTTCATGCGCCTCACTACGACGGCGATATTTTTCACCTTCCAAAAGCGTGTTAAACAATGTTCGTAATAACGGTGAATTCCATTCATTTCTATCCATGCCCGTCATTTTTTCTAAATCAGTCCGCAAATTTTTCACCGCATTTGGTGCAACCTGCTTGGATTTCGCGCCAAAAATATCGCTAATTTTTTCGCAAAGTGCATCTAAATTTTTCGGCAAATCGTTTGACGAATTTGTAACCGCTGCTGCACCACGACGTAATTGAAATTCTACGTCCCACCGTTTTTTTAATTTTTCAATCGACACACATTGGATTTTTAATGTTCCGACTTCGGTTTGCATGACCGCAAGTTCAACTAAAACTTCGTTATTTGAATCGCTTTCAAACGCCACCGCTAGTGGCGGTAACGAATGAAAATCGTCGGTGATTTCGACTAAGTCGCCTGATTTATAAACGTTGTCGCCAATTGTTGATGCCAAATGAAAACGCACAGGCGTTCCTAATCGCAATGCAAAACGGTGATTTTTTAAAATAATTTCTTCGCCTTCTTCGCTACCACGCGGCAAAATACAAATCCCTTTTTGTGGCTCATTTTCAGTTGTATCAATTAACAGAAAATAACTTCGCGCCGCCCCACCGCCGATTTTTAATTTTTTCTCCCGCCGCGCCAGCGCATAACTCACTGCGCCAAACGCCACCGCCAATTCAGGATGTTGATTTTCTAACAAAATCGGGGGTTTTTCGCGCCACGAACTGAGTAAATCAATCGCGCGTTTTGTAATAGGTTGACTGCGAAACACACCGCCGTTTAACAATAACGCATCAGGAACAAAAGAATTGATGTGTAACGCATCTTGCGAGGCGTGTTCATGGAGTTTCAAAAATCCGGCAATATGTTTGCTGACTGCAGGTTCGGCGGCATACGGTAAACCAAATTCCACTACGCCACTGCGTTTTTTATCGGGTAATTCGTTCAATTTTGACAACGGAAAAAAGCCGTCTAATGCAATCGCTCGAACTTCTTCACGACTTAACGTTGCGGCGCGTGAACCACCAAACAATTTTGAACCGCTCGCCAATAACGTGACTTTTACAGATTCAGGCGCATCTTCGGCTAATAATTTTTCTTTGGCTTGACGGCATTGTTCGAGTAATTGCGATAATTCAGCGGCGGATAACCGTTTTTCATTATTTGTTAAACGTGATTCCAATGTGTGTGCTAATGCCAAATCTAAATTATCGCCGCCTAACATCAAATGGTCGCCGACACCGATTCGTGTTAATTTCGGTTCTTTTTCACCCGCTTCGACTTTGATAAGTGTTAAATCCGTCGTGCCGCCACCTACGTCGCAAACTAAAAGCAAATGCACGTCGGCGAGTTTTTCTTTTAACTGTCCCGCATTGCAACGTAACCAGTCATAACAAACGGCTTGCGGTTCTTCGAGTAATCGAATGTTTTGCAAACCTGCAATTTTTGCGGCTTCTAATGTCAATGAACGTGCGCCTTCGTCAAACGATGCGGGGACAGTAATCACAACATCTTGATTTTCAAGTGGTGCGTCAGGGAATTGATGTAACCAAACTGTGCGAACGTGAGCAAGATAGCTGGCACTCGCTTCGAGCGGAGATACTTTTTGTACGTCATCGTTCGCGCCCCACGGCAAAATGGCAGCACTCGGATCAACAGAAGGATGCGACAACCAACTTTTTGCACTGGTGATAAAACGTCCTTTCGTTTTCGCGCCTAAAACTCGCGCCGCTTCACCTAGAATTGCATTATCAACGGCAGTGAAAGCCAAATTTTCTGTGGCAATTTCACCTTCTGCGGGATGATAACGTACTGATGGCAACAAAGGACGCGCGGCAACTTGCCCTACATCAACAAGCTGTTCAATCGGAAATAATTGAATGTTTTGTGCCGTCGCAACATGAGCATAAGCCACAACAGTATGCGTTGTGCCTAAATCGATACCGACTAAGTATTGAGAATTTTTTGTTTTCACGGATTTTAATCACAAGTTATTAGTTTCGAAAGGTTGGCATTTACACGAAAAATTTACTGACATTCATCAATGTTTTATAAATTCCCCACGCTAAAGGAATGCCAACGACTAGCCACGCTGTACAAACTAAAATCAAAGGCGTTGACGTTACCATGTCATCGGTTTGATCTGCGCTAATTTCTTCATCATGAATTTTATCAGCGGCTAAATGTTTTTCATGTGCAAATTCATCTGGTGACATAAACCATTTTTCATCAACGGGACGAATCAGCAAATTACAAATCAATCCAATAATCAAAAGTCCGGCTAAAATCCACATCGTTTGGTTATAAACTTGTTCGCGTGGAATACCTAAACCGAGCTGATAATCACGCATATAATTTACAATCACAGGTCCTAAAACACCTGCTGTTGCCCACGCGGTAAGCAATCGCCCATGAATCGCGCCAACCATTTGCGTACCGAATAAATCTGCCAAATACGCTGGAACGGTTGCAAATGCGCCACCGTACATACTTAAAATTAAACATAACGCACCAACGAATAACATTTTGTTACCTGCCATTGCGCTACCTGAAACGCTTAAATATAACGCGCTGCCGAAAACAAAAAACACCATAAATGTTAATTTACGTCCTAATTTATCTGACAAACTGCCCCAGAAAAAACGCCCACCGATATTAAATAAACTTAATAATGCGGTAAATCCTGCCGCGACCGCTGCAATAGTCGCTAATTCGGGTTTGTCTAATTCGCTATAAGTTTTCGACAAACCAATCAATTGACCGCCGAAAACTTCTTGCAACATTGGCGACGACATACCAATTACGCCAATCCCCGCGCTGACGTTCATGCACAATGCGCCCCACAGCAACCAAAATTGTTTAATTTTGAAAATGTTTTTAACGTGGACGTGATGAGGCGTAACCATTTTGTTTTCAGTTTGTGACACGGGTGGAATCCAGTTCGCGGGTTGCCAACCTGAAACGGGCAAGCGATACGTCATCGCGCCAGCCATCATAAATACAAAATAAATCCCAGCCATCGAAATAAACGTTTGCATAACACCAACATCCATTTCGGTTTCAAAGTGTTTCATCAACAATGTTGCTAATGGCGAGCCAATCATTGCACCGCCACCAAAACCCATGATTGCCATCCCAGTTGCCATACCGCGACGGTCGGGAAACCATTTAATCAACATCGATACGGGCGAAATATAACCCAGCCCCAAACCAATCCCGCCAATCACACCAGAACCCACAAGCATCAACCAAAATTGATGTGTGTAAATTCCCAACGCTGACAACAACATTCCACCACACCAGCATAAAGCACTAACAACGCCAGCTCGACGAGGTCCAACGTGTTCTAACCAACCACCCCAAATGGCGGCTGATGAACCTAAAAATACAAAAAATAGTGTGTACATCCAACCAAGTGTCGAAATTTTCCAATCACAGGTTGTCACAAATAATTCGGCAAAAAAACCAATCTCCGCGCCACAGGCAAGGTTTTGTTTAATACCAATGGCTTTTGAAAGTGGCAACCAAAATACTGAAAAACCATACGCCATACCGATACACAAATGAATTGCTAACGCGGCGGGTGGCATTAACCAACGATTAAAACCCGCCCCAGCAATCGTATGTTTTTTGTCTAAAAAATCTAATGTCATAAAATCTTTTTAACCTTTTTAATATTTTTTGTACAAAATTACTAAACTGAAATAATTAAAATTAGTGGAAGTTTGTATTTTTATTGGGCAAATCACACCCAGTGAGTGTGCGTTCAGTATTTGAAAAATCACCAATCAATTTACGAACAGGAGACGGCGAAATACGCAACAACGTTGGTATTGCAATAATTTGATGTTCAGTTGCCAAATGTGGGTTTTCTAGTAAATCAATAAGTTCGATTTCGTAACAATTAGTTAGATAGTTTTCACAAATTCTCGTAAGATTGGAAAGAGCTGACATCGATTTTGGTGTTTTTCCTGCAATGTACAGGCGCAATAACCACTTATCCACATTTTCATCAATCTGTCGGGTAGATTTAGATTGGGCGGGTAGTTTTTTCAAGTTTGTCTCGGGTTTAATTTTTCGTCAATATCAGAGCGTTCTTTCATCATATTCGTCCGACTTAATAATAATTTTTCTGCTTTCACTCTTTCTGGTTGAATGACTCGTAAAGATTCTGCTTCCTGTATTGCAAAATCAGCACTTAACGCCGCAATTTTCGCTTCCAATACTCTACGTTTGTTTTCTAATTCTCGTTCTTTGTATTCAATTTCTTGTTGATGGACTAATTGCACGGCAGTCTCTTTCATTTCTTGCTCAACTCTTGCAGACCCAGTTAGTACACCGTCCGAGCCAACATAAACGTCACGCAATTCTATTCCACTGTCCGTGAGAAGAAATTCTCGAATTTGATTGGAATGTGTCATACCGCGTGATTTTAAAATGTACAACCCACGATTCCGCTCACCATTAAATTCGATGTTTCGTAATAACAACCACGAATCAATCAACGATGAAATTTCAACATTGGTACGTTCTAATGCTGCGCCTCCGGATGTTAAATTGGTGAACACACCCGTAATTAAATTTATTTTCAAGAAATCCACTAATCGCAGTAACATGGATTTTACTTCAACATCTTTTCCTTCAATCAGTAAACTGCTCAATGGATCAACCACAACACAGTCAGCTTTGAAAATGTTAATTTCTTTGTGCATGGTGGTGAGATGCGTTTCAAGACCACTAAAAGTAGGGCGATTTGCTGAGAAATGGAGCAATCCTTTTTCCACCCATTGTTGTAAGTGTAATCCTATGGAGCGCATATTTCGCATAATTTGTGCGGGCGATTCTTCAAAAGAAAAATAAATCACGCGCTCACCACGCCGACAGGCGGCATCTGCAAATTGTGCGGAAATGGACGATTTTCCTGTACCAGCCGCTCCTGAAATTAAAATGCTACTACCACGATAAAAACCTTCACCATTTCCCAGCATGGCATCCAAACGAGGTATCCCACTAGAAATTCGCTCGTTAGAAACAGAATGTTGTAAGGAAAGTGACGTAATAGGCAAAATGGAAATACCATCATCATCAATTAAAAAAGGATATTCATTTGTGCCGTGGGTTGAACCACGATATTTGACGATACGAATGCGGCGGGTAGAATCCTGTGCAACAACGCGGTGATCAAGTGAAAGAACACAATCCGACACATATTCTTCCAAGCCTTGGCGAGTTAATGTTTTCTCGCCACGTTCACCAGTGACAATAGCGGTTATGCCTTTATCTTTTAACCATCCAAAGAGACGACGAAGTTCAGCACGCAAAATAAATTGATTCGAAAAACCCGCGAATAAGGATTCGATAGTATCCAATACCACACGTTTTGCGCCAATGTTATGAATTACACACCCTAAACGTACGAATAAACCTTCCAAATTATATTCGCCAGTTTCTGTTATTTCGCTCGGATCAATGTAAATAAAATCCACAAAAATCTTTTTCTGTGCAATCAAATCATTTAAATCAAAACCCAGTGACGAAACGTTCGTAATTAGGTCATCAACGGATTCTTCAAATGTAATAAAGACACCCGGCTCATCAAATTCAATTGCGCCACGAACTAAAAATTCCATTGCTAATAATGTTTTTCCACATCCCGTTCCGCCACAAATTAACGTTGGACGACCTTTAGGAAGTCCGCCACCAGTTATTTCATCCAGTCCTTGAATGCCTGTTGGAGCTTTTAGAAGTTGAAGTCTAGGCGACTCTGATTTTAATTCCGTCATAATTTTTTTCCTAAATTTTACGTTGTGTCGTTAATACGCGCACGTTTGCGTGATGTTTTCGATAATTTTACGTTGTGTTGTTAATACGCGCACGTTTGCATGATGTTTTCGATTATATCGTACAAACTACATAAAAGAAGTTGTTATTAGTGACTGAATTTTATTAACACTTATTTTTCAATTGAAACGGGAAGCGGCTAATTTTGCTATAATCGCGTCACTAAGTTGACGTAGTAACAAAATTCAAATTTGTTACCGAGCAACATTCATTTCAAATCAACAATGCAAAAAGAGAATCATGTCAAACTTCGCTAAAGAAATTATTCCCGTTAATCTCGAAGACGAGATGAAACAATCTTATTTAGATTACGCGATGAGCGTAATTATTGGTCGGGCGTTACCCGATGTCCGCGATGGATTAAAACCCGTGCATCGTCGGGTACTTTTTGCGATGAATGAACTCGGAAATGATTTTAATAAATCCTATAAAAAATCGGCGCGTGTCGTCGGTGACGTGATTGGTAAATACCATCCACACGGCGATACAGCGGTTTATGACACGATGGTTCGTATGGCGCAGCCATTTTCAATGCGTCACATGTTAATTGATGGTCAAGGAAACTTTGGTAGCGTTGATGGTGATTCACCGGCGGCGATGCGTTATACCGAAGTCCGAATGGCTAAAATTTCGCATGAAATGTTAAGCGATTTAGATAAAGAAACCGTTGATTTCACACCAAACTACGATGAATCAGAATCAGAGCCATCTGTTTTGCCAACACGAATTCCAACCCTTTTAATTAACGGTTCATCTGGTATCGCAGTGGGTATGGCAACTAACATTCCTCCGCATAATTTAAGTGAGGTAATCAGTGCGTGTTTAGCGTTGATTGACGAACCAAATTCCACGATTTCAGATTTAATGGAACACGTCAAAGGTCCCGATTTCCCAACAGCTGCATTTATCAATGGCGCAGCGGGAATCCGACACGCTTATGAAACCGGTCGAGGTAAAATTTATCTTCGTGCCAAAACGCATTTTGAAAACATTGGTGACAGTTCGCGCCAAGCAATTATCACCACTGAATTGCCGTATCAAGTCAACAAAGCACGATTACTCGAAAAAATTGCTGAATTAGTAAAAGAAGGCAAGTTGGAAGGCATTTCGGGTTTGCGTGACGAATCAGACAAAGACGGAATGCGAATGGTGATTGAATTGAAACGCGGCGAAATGCCGGAAGTTATTTTGAATAATCTTTATAAACAAACGCAATTCCAAACCGTATTTGGCATGAATATGGTCGCTATTCTCGACGGTCGCCCATATTGTTTGAATTTGCTTGAAATTTTGAATGCGTTTATCAATCATCGTCGTGAAATTGTGACTCGCCGGACGGTTTATTTACTTCGTAAAGCTCGTGAACGCGCTCATATTTTGGAAGGTTTAGCCATTGCGTTAGCAAACATTAACGCCATGATTGATATGATTAAAGCGGCTAAAAATCCGGCTGAAGCAAAAGAACAATTATTGGCTACACAATGGTCGGCGGGTTTAGTTTTATCGTTGATTGAACGCACTAATGCTGGTGATTCCCGTCCTGATAATTTGCCGGTAATTTATGGTTTAGCGGGTGATGTCTATCGTCTTTCAGAAGCGCAAGCGCAAGCGATTTTAGAATTGCGGTTACACCGTTTAACCGGTTTAGAACAAGACAAAATCGTAGGCGAATACACACAGCTACTGGAACAAATTGCCTTTTACTTGCATATTTTGGGCGATGATTTGCGTTTAATGGAAGTGATTCGTGAAGAATTAGTCGTGATTAAAGAGCAATACAGCGAACCTCGCCGCACGATTATTACGGAAAGTCGTGATGATTTAACGGATGAAGACTTGATTACTGAAGAAGATATGGTGGTCACAGTTTCGCATGAAGGCTACGTCAAAGCGCAACCGTTAAGTGATTATCAAGCCCAACATCGTGGTGGACGCGGTAAGTCAGCAACGGCGACAAAAGAAGAAGATTTTGTCGATCAAATTTTAATTGCAAGTACTCACGATACGATTTTATGCTTTTCATCAAAAGGCAAAGTTTATGCTCTGAAAGTGTATCAATTACCGATTGCAAGCCGTGCTTCTCGTGGCAAACCTTTTGTAAATTTATTGCCATTAGAAGACGGTGAAAAAATAAATGCGTTCTTACCAACTCGGGATTATGACGAAAACAAATTTGTATTTATGGCAACGTCAGCCGGCACGGTGAAAAAAACACCATTAAGCGAATTTGAACGTCAACGAGTGAGCGGAAAAATTGCGATTGATTTACGCGAGGATGATACGTTGATTGGTGTTGCTATTACGGACGGTCAACAAAATATCATGATGTTTAGTAGCGACGGTAAAGCCATTCGATTTAACGAAGGCGATGTCCGTTCAACGGGGCGTTCCGCAACGGGTGTGCGTGGTTTTAGATTGCGAAAAGAAGCAAAAATTATTTCGTTAATCGTTGCATCAGAAGGCGCGGTTTTAACCGTTACGGAAAATGGTTATGGTAAACGTACTGAAGTTGAAAAATTCCGTCTTCAAGGGCGCGGTGGTTCAGGTGTGATTGCAATGCAAACATCAGATAGAAATGGTGGCGTTGTTGGCGCATTACTTGTTAATGATACGGACGAGTTGATGATTATTACTGACGGTGGCACATTAGTTAGAACACGCATTTCTGAAATTTCAGTCATTGGACGTAATGCTCAAGGTGTTCGTGTCATTCGTTTAGATGAAGGTGAAAAAGTTGTTGCTGTTGACAAAATCGCCGGATTAGTTGTTGACGGCGATGATGGCGAAGAAATTTTCGATGTGGCAATTGAAAATATCGAAGCAAATTCAGACAGCGATATTGCGTAAATAAATTATTACAAATTAAAGTAAAAATTTTTGAAAAAGCCGCTTACTAAGCGGCTTTTTCTTTTTGGATTGTATTGAAATTACAGTGCCGCAAATTTAGTCTCATCCGATAGCGGAAGTTTTTGCTAACAAAATAATGGTTTTTTATCTTTTCACGGTGTTTTTAGGTTAAAATGCCACCTTTTTAACCCTCCTCATTTTCTCCCTATTAGAGTAAATAATCACATGACAGATTTATCCCTTTATAGAAACATCGGTATTTTCGCCCACGTTGACGCGGGTAAAACCACGACTACCGAACGTATTTTGAAATTAACCGGTAAAATTCACAAAATCGGCGAAGTACATGACGGCGCAGCAACAACCGATTTCATGGAACAAGAACAAGAGCGTGGTATCACGATTCAATCTGCTGCGACAACTTGTTTCTGGAAAGACCACCGTTTCAACATCATCGACACACCAGGTCACGTTGATTTCACGATTGAAGTTTATCGTTCATTAAAAGTATTAGACGGCGGTGTAGGTGTGTTCTGTGGTTCAGGCGGCGTAGAACCACAATCAGAAACCAACTGGCGTTATGCGAACGATTCAAAAGTTTCTCGTGTTATCTATATCAATAAATTAGACCGTATCGGCGCGGATTTTTATCGTGTTGTAAAACAAGTTGAAGACGTTTTAGCGGCAAAACCTGTTGTGATGACATTGCCAATCGGCGTTGAAGATCAATTCTCTGGCGTTGTTGATTTATTGACCATGAAAGCATGGGTTTGGGATGAATCAGGCGATCCGTTAAAATACGAAATCAAAGACATTCCTGCTGACATGCAAGCCAAAGCAGAAGAATGGCGCACAAAATTGGTTGAAGACGTTATCGACCAAAATGAAGCCGTATATGAAAAATACTTAGACGACGAAATCTCACCTGAAATTGATGTGCTTAAAGCGTGTATCCGTAAGGGTACAATCAATATGGATTTCTTCCCAACATTCTGCGGTTCATCATTCAAAAACAAAGGCGTTCAATTAGTTTTAGACGGCGTTATTGATTATTTGCCTTGCCCAACCGACGTAAATCCACAACCAGAAGTGGATTTAGACGGCGAACCAACAGGTGAATTCGCTATTGTTGACGCAGACCGTCCATTACGCGCATTAGCGTTCAAAATTATGGATGACCGTTTTGGTGCGTTGACTTTCTTGCGTATTTATTCGGGTAAATTAGAAAAAGGCACAGCCGTTTTAAATACGTTCACAGGTAAAACTGAACGTATCGGTCGTATTGTTGAAATGCACGCGGATACTCGTATCGAATTAGAATCAGCACAAGCGGGCGACATCGTTGCCGTTTTAGGCATGAAAAACGTGCAAACCGGTCACACATTGTGTGATCCAAAATTCCCAGCGACATTAGAACCGATGGTATTCCCAGAGCCAGTTATTTCTTTAGCAATTTCGCCAAAAGACAAAGCCGCTTCTGAAAAAATGGGCGTTGCATTAGGCAAAATGATTCAAGAAGATCCTTCTTTCCACGTTGAAACTGACGAAGACAGCGGCGAAACGATTTTGAAAGGGATGGGCGAATTACACTTAGACATTAAAGTGGACATTTTGCGTCGTACACACGGCGTTGACGTTATCGTCGGCAAACCTCAAGTGGCATACCGCGAAACGATTACCCGCGAAGTGGAAGACGAATACACCCACAAAAAACAATCTGGTGGTTCAGGTCAATATGGCAAAATTAACTACATCATCACACCAGGTGAACCAGGTTCAGGTTTTGTCTTTGAATCAACGGTTACTGGCGGTAACGTTCCGCGCGAATACTGGCCAGCGGTTGAAAAAGGCTTCAAATCAATGTTGGACAAAGGTGTTTTAGCTGGCTTCCCTTGTTTAGATTTCAAAGTGAATTTAACTGACGGTGGATTCCATGCGGTGGATTCATCAGCAATTGCGTTTGAAATTGCAGCAAAAGCAGGGTTCCGTCAAACCATGCCAAAAGCAGGTCCACAATTGATTGAGCCAATCATGGCGGTTGATACATTTACACCGTCTGATCACGTTGGTGACGTAATCGGCGATTTAAACCGTCGTCGCGGCATGATTAAATCGCAAGACGCGGGTCCAACAGGTGTTCGTATCAAATCAGAAGTGCCTTTGAGCGAAATGTTTGGTTACATCGGTGATTTGCGTACGATGACTTCAGGTCGTGGACAGTTCTCGATGGAATTCTCACATTACTTGCCTTGCCCTAAAAATGTGGCTGACGAAGTAATTAAAGAAGTCGCTGAACGCAATAAAGCGAAAGAGAAAAAATAAAACGTTTTTTTGTGGCATGATGAAAGCGCAAGGTACAGAAATGTAGCTTGCGCTTTTTTGCATTTAACACTTTGATGGGCGTGAAAAACATGAAAATAAAAAAGGGCAAGAGGATATTCGCAAAAGTTTAGATTTTTCAAAAAATAATCCTCAAAAAATCAAACCAGAAATGATTGATAGGCTCGAATATACACTTGAACAGCTAATTTTTGATGCCAATGCGTGCCAAGCGGAATACAAAGAATTATTATAAAACATGGGCGGTGTTGTTGATAAAGCAAAAATTATTGCTGAACGTGGTGTTTATACGGGAGCAGAAATCAAAATAGACAATGTTTTGTGGCGAGCGCATGAAAATCGGAACAAAAGTGTTTTTACTTTGCAAAGACGTGAAATTGTTGTTGGTACTCGCTAAAAATTCGGCATTATTATGAAATTTAGGAAATTTATACATTGTGAAAACCTTTAACGAAGAATTAAATCAACACGTTGCCGTCATAAATTTAGCAAAAAGTTGCAGTGAATCTATTGAAGCGGCAGCAAATTTATTGATGAAAACTTTTGAAAATGGTAATAAAGTTTTATTGTGCGGAAATGGCGGAAGTGCAGCGGACGCACAACATATTGCTGCTGAATTTGTCGTGCGTTATCAGTTAAAACGTCGGGCATTGCCGGCGATAGCGTTAACGACAGATTCATCAATTTTAACGGCTCATGCGAATGACTTTGATTTTGACAGCGTGTTTGCGCGACAGATTGAAGCGTTAGGAAATGCAGGTGATACATTGATTGCAATTTCAACGTCTGGAAATAGCAAAAACATTGTTCAAGCCTCGAAAATCGCTCGCTCAAAAAATATCAATGTTATTGCTTTAACCGGTGAAAATGGAGGCGCGTTAGCAGAATTTGCCACAAATTTAATTACTGTGCCGTCAAAAATTACGGCACGCATTCAAGAAACACATATTTTAATCGGGCATTACTGGTGTGGTGCCGTTGAGGAAGGTTTAAATGTTAGCGAATTTGCCTGATTTTTCGACAGCGCGAATTTTAGTGATTGGTGATGTAATGCTTGATCGTTATTGGTCAGGACAGGCGGCTCGAATTTCACCGGAAGCACCTGTTCCAGTTGTAAAAGTAAAAACTATTGAAGAGCGTGTAGGTGGCGCGGCAAATGTGGCGTTAAACATTGCTAAACTTGGCGGTAATGTGACGTTAATTGGTGTTATTGGTGACGATGCAGATGGCGACAAGTTACAGCGTTTATTGTTGGCTGAAGGTGTTGAATGCGATTTTATTGTGGATAAAAATTTACACACAATTTGTAAATTGCGTGTCATGGCACAGCATCAACAATTGTTGCGAGTAGATTTTGAAGAAACACCGTTGAATTTCAATCATTCGGAATTAAGTAACCTTTTACAAAAACATTTAGCGAAAAATGAAGTTATCGTATTTTCAGATTATGGAAAAGGAACATTGGAAAATGTTGCCCAGTATATTTTTTGTTCAAAAAAAGCCGGTTTAAAAACGTTAGTTGATCCAAAAGGTACAGATTATAAACGTTACGCAAACGCCGATTTAATCACGCCGAATTTAGGCGAACTAAAAGCGGTTGTTGGCGAGGGAGAAATTGACGTTTTAATTGAAAAAGGACGTGATTTATTATGCAATCAAAAAATCAAGAATGTCTTGCTTACACGCGGTGAAGCGGGCATGAGTTTAATTGATGCTGATTCGACTTACTCGTTACCCGCGCAAGCGAAAGATGTTTTTGATGTTACCGGTGCGGGTGATACAGTAATTGCTGTAATGGCGTTAGGATTAGCGACGGATTTACGATTACAGGATGCGATGTATTTAGCGAATTTAGCTGCTGGGATTGTTGTCGGAAAAGTAGGTACATCGACCGTTTCAATGTTGGAATTAACTCGTGAAATGCACAATCATCGTAACGTTTTCGGTGTAGTTTCAGAAGATGAATTAGCCGTTTGCATGACACGAGAGAAAGCACAGGGAAAAATTATGGTGATGACTAATGGTTGTTTTGATTTATTGCACATTGGGCATATTACTTATTTACAACAGGCAAAAGCATTAGGTGATCGTTTAATTGTCGCGGTGAATTCGGATGAATCCGTAAAAATTTTGAAAGGCGATTCTCGTCCTATAAACAATTTACAATCGAGAATGTCTATTTTGGCCGCGTTAGAATGCGTAGATTGGGTGGTTTTATTTTCCGAAGAAACCCCTGAACGTCTTTATAATGAGTTACTCCCAGATGTCATTGTAAAAGGCGGTGATTATGAACCTAAAGATGTTGTCGGAGGCGATGCGGTCATTGCAAATGGTGGCGAAGTTAAAATCCTATCATTTGTCGATGGGCATTCAACCAGTAAAATGATTGAGAAAGCACAGAAAAATTAGCGTGCGTGTTAGATTGTTTGATGTTTATAGCCGAAAAAAGGTGAAAACATTATGATACACATAAACTTTTCGCTTTTAACTTTTTACCCAAAATTTAATTTATGAACACAGAAAAAATGATTAAAAATCTTATTCTCAGCGTGTTGTTGTTAACCATTATTCCCGCTTGTTCTACTGAAAATGCTAAACGTGAAAGCACTGGCGAATACTTAGATGACACCGTTTTAACGACAAAAGTAAAATCTACTTTTTTAGGCGATTCACGTTTAAAAATGCTTGATATTAACGTCAAAACCTTCAAAGGCACCGTTCAAATCAGTGGTTTTGTCGATACACAAAAAGAAGCTGATCGTGCCGTTCAATTAGCACGAACTATCAAAGGCGTAAAAGCCGTCAACAATAGCCTTATAGTAAAACCTTAAATTCATGACAGATTCTCTAAAACTCACGCTCGATACACTTAAAGCAACCATTGATTTAAATGACATTGATTTCACGACACCGTTAGATTCACAAACGACAATTTTAGGACAAGAACGCGCTCAATCTGCGTTGGAATTTGGTGTAGCAATGCCGAATTCGGGTTATAACATTTTTGTGATGGGTGAAACGGGTTCGGGACGCTTGTCGATGATTATGCAGTATTTACACGCCCTCGCGCCAAATCACCCCGCTCCTTTTTCGTATGCGTATGTGGATAATTTTGAAAATTCGCGTGAACCCATCGCTATTCAATTACCGGCAGAACACGGACAGGATTTTTGCAAAGCGATTGAAAATTTAATTACGAATGTTTTAGCGACTTTTCCTGCCGCATTTGAAAATCCAAGTTATCAACAGAAAAAAACCGCTGTTGAACGCCAATTTGTTCACACTTACCGCGACGCAACGGAATATGTTGACGCACAAGCGCGTGAAATTAACATTGGTTTATTTTCTGAAAATGACACGTTTAATTTTTTACCGCTTTGTGAAAATCGTCCGATGCGTGATGATGAGTTGTCTGCATTATCCATCGAAGAACGTGAAAGTTTTAAACAGCAAATTGAAGAATTAGAAGATTGTTTAAGTGAGGCATTATTAGAATTACCGCAATGGCGCAGGGAACTCGCCGCGTCAATGACGCAGCTAAATAATGACACGATTGATACTGCGATTGAGCCGCTGTTTGAAGAGCTGAATGCTCGTTATGCTGAAATTGAAGATGTCGTGACATATTTATCGGAAGTGAAAAAAAATCTACGCCAAACGATCAACGATTTTTTAATGCCGGTTTCAACAAATGAACCGATTGAGCGCGATTACACGTTAAAAAAATTGATTTTGGAACAATATGCACCAAACATTTTGATTGATTATAAGCATGATAACGGTGCGCCTGTAATTTATGAAACCCATCCAACGTATCAAAACTTATTTGGGCGAGTTGAATACAGTAACGATCAAGGAACGCTAATGCCGCATTACCGCCGGATTTGTGCGGGAGCGTTACATAAAGCAAACGGCGGTTATTTGATTTTAGATGCTGAAAAAGTGCTGAATTATCCTTTTGTTTGGGATGGTTTGAAGCGTTCTTTAAAATCCGGTTGCATCGAAATTGAATCGCCATTCACAGAACAAAGCGTTAATACCATTACGCTAAAACCGGAAGTGATACCGCTAAACGTTAAAATTATTTTAGTTGGAAATAGTGATATTTATTATTTGCTTGAAGCCATGGATGATGAATTTAACGAGTCATTTCGGGTATTAGCAGATTTTGATTATCGGATTCTCCGCACGCCAGCGACAATGAAACATTTCGCGCAATTGATGGTTAAACAAGCAACGGATGCGAAAACTTGCCTATTAACACAGGCGGCTATCGAAAGTTTAATTGAACACAGTTGTCGATTAGCAGAAAGTCAGCAGTATTTTTCAGCCTGTATTAACGACGCATTAGAAATTATTGGCGAAGCACAATTCTTTTCATTAAAAATGAAAGCGGAAAGAATAGATCGATTTCATATTGAAAAGGCTTTAGCGGCGCGGGAATATCGAAATGGTCGTGTTTCGCAGACGATTTTAGAAGAAATGCTCGATGGCACAATTTTAATTGATACAGCAGGCAGTGCGATTGGAAAAATCAATGGTTTAACCGTTTTAGATATGGGTGGCAGCAGTTTTGGAATGCCAGCACGCATTACAACAACAGTTCATCCTGGTTCGCGGGGCGTTGTTGATATTGAACGCGAAGTTGAATTAGGGCAAGCGTTGCATTCAAAAGGAGTCATGATTTTAACGGGGTATTTGGGACACTGTTACGCGCAACAATTTCCACTCGCTATTTCTGCTAGCATCGCAATGGAGCAATCTTACGGACACATTGATGGTGATAGTGCGTCGCTTGCTGAATTGTGCAGTTTAATTTCCGCATTAACCCGCACGCCGATTAAACAAAATTTTGCCGTAACCGGTTCGATTAACCAATACGGTGAAGTTCAGGCTATTGGTGGCGCGAATGAAAAAATTGAAGGGTTTTTCAGATTATGTAAAGCACGCGGATTAGATGGTTCGCACGCTGTCATTATTCCTGCCGCCAATAAACGTAATTTAATGTTGAAACAGGATGTTTTAGACGCTGTTGAGGCGAATTTATTTTCAATTTATGCCGTTAATACGGCAGACGAAGCATTGGAATTATTAACGGGTGAAATCGTAAGTATGATTGATGCGGACGGAAATGTGCTTGAAAATAGTGTGAATTTCAAAGCAATTTGTCGATTAAAAGAAATTTCCGAATTAGGTGACGATGATAAGGAAGAAGGCGAAAGTAGCTAAATTACAACGTCTTTTTTCATCTGTAGATTTTAACTGACCGTGCGAAATTCCCCACCCAGAGCTGATAGGCTTGGGTGGGGATGGATAGCACTCCTTCCGCGAAGCGGCTTTTGATTTTCTTATTCATACTGTAAAATTCCCGTGTGCTTACATTGTTTGTCATCGAAAA
>CAIQZX010000098.1 GCA_903876445.1 uncultured Pseudomonadota bacterium
ATTAACCACAACCGTATCGGCGGCGTGGAAGGATTGTATAAAATTCTAACACTTCACACGAGCGGTTACTTTAACTTTGAAAAAAGGAGTAACCCACCATGACAGAACATAATCTACAACTAGCAAATGACATTGATTTATATTCTTTTGTTTCACTCAAAAGCGTTTCTGAGTTCATTGGCTATTTAAAACAATGTGATGCTTTCAAAGAACACTTCGACCTAGCTAAAGAGTTTGAAACTTTCAAATTTGATTGGCTGACTTAAAACAATATCGGCGCGTATCTTAATCGGTACGCGCTTTTTTATGCCCAAGGATTTGTATGAATGAAATCAAACAAACTGTCAAAAGTGAAATTGAAAAACTACGCTTGCGAATTGATAGTGCTACACTATTTGCATTCGATGGTTATGTTTCGCCTGAATACAACCTGATAGCTGAATTGCAAAACAATGAAGTCATTAACAACGGCAAGCAATATGTATGCGGCGCGGTGCTAGATACGCAAAACAAAGTGGTTTGTGCAAAAGCCTATTACGATTTAGAAGTGGGGGTCTCAATACTAAAAGTACGGAAACGTACGCTAAGAGATTTTGATTTGCTGTAAGCCTTATGGTTACCGACTTTAATTCTAAAATGTTATAACTTTATAGACATTCAAAAACTCGCTAAAATTAGCGTCTAAAAAATCGTTTTTCGGCACTTAGTAGACTGATATTCTACTAATCAATTTAAAGGACAAAACTATGCGTCTTTTTGGTTATGCTCGCGTTTCAACCAGCAAACAATCACTCGATATTCAAATCTCAGCCCTTAAAAAGGCTGGCGTACAAGATACGCGAATTTTTACTGATTCCATTTCTGGCAACCAAATTAACCGTGAGGGATTAAACACATTACGGCTCAAGATTGAAAAAGGTGATGTAATTTTAGTTACCAAACTCGACCGTTTAGGGCGTAATACGGCTGATATGATTTCACTGATAAAAGAATTTGATGCTCTGGGTGTGTCGGTTAGATTTTTGGATGATGGGATTAGCACGGAAGGCACAATGGGTAAGATGGTTGTCACCATTTTATCTGCTGTTGCACAGGCTGAAAGGCAACGGATTTTAGAACGTACCAACGAAGGACGTATTGATGCTAAATTTTGTGGCGTTAAATTTGGTAGAAAAAGAAGTGTTGATAGAAATAAATTGTTGGAGTTGAACCAACAAGGATTTGGCGCAACTGAAATTGCTACCAAAATGGGAATCGGAAGATCGACGGTTTATAAATTATTAAATGAAATTAGTCGCTTATGAAAATTGAAATTCCTTAACATACGTTTTCGTACTTTTAGTAATGGAATCCCAACCCAGACACTAGTGAATTTATTAAGCGATACCAAGAAGATTGTTTTAATCAATTTGAAGCTACCAAGAAATTATGAGTCCGCGAATAACCGTTTGTTTAGTGAGGCAGCAAGTAAGAATCAAAATGTTACGGTCGTGGATTGGCGGAGAAATAGTATGCGTGCCAAAAACATTTTTGGAAAAGACGGTATTCATTTAACGGCGAATGGAGCGAAACTTTACGCAAGTTTGGTTTCAGATGTGTTGGTGGTTCAAAAATAATGTCAATCGACAAACCATTACTTGCGTTAAGAGCGATTAACACAAGTAATTATCAGCGGGCTAGTTGTAGCACTTGTTACTTGAATCCACCGAATTGATGCTACAACACAAAATCAGCAACCGTTAAACTTGTGACTCCAGACAGTTTAATTGAAAAATCCGCTACCAAATCTGCATTCACATTGCCATACAATCTGCTGGTGGTCGTTTCAAAACGTAATTGCCCTGCCGCGCTGAATGCCTCACTCCCGATAAATTTAAATGGTTGATTAGACAACTTGCTGATATTTGCATCTATCGCAGACAAATCGATTTTGTCGCCTTCCGATTTTGAAAAGTCTTGAATAACATCATCGCTCTTTTCTAGTGTTACAACGAACACATCGGCACCTTTTCCGCCAATCATCAAATCTTGACCGGTGCCGCCATCGAGTATGTCTTTACCATCGCCACCGTCTAACGTATCGGCACCTTTTCCACCATATAACGTGTTTTTGCCTTGATTACCTGTAATTTGATTGTTCAAGTCGTTACCTATACCTGTACCTTTACTGTTATCGTTTTCAATAAAGATTAGATTTTCAACATTTGCGCCCAAGGTGTACGTTGCCAGCGTTGTTTCAATCGTGTCATTGCCGTTTGATTTTGTTTCTGTGACGACATCTTTTGCATTCGTTACCAAATAGGAATCATCACCCGCGCCACCCTTCATGGTGTCTTCACCTGCATTGCCCATCAGCGTATCGTTGCCGTCACCGCCATTTAAACTATCGTCACCGTCACCGCCATAAATCGCATCATTGCCATTATTGCCAGTAATTTTATTATCCGAGGCGTTACCTATACCCGTGTTATTTTTGCTACCCATAAAAATGAGGTTTTCGACATTTGCGCCTAGCGTGTACGTTGAAAGCGTAGTTTCAATCGTATCCTTGCCGCCCGATTTATCTTCTTTGATTACCTCTTTTTCGTTATCGATAATGTAATAATCATTACCCGCATTACCATCTAACGTATCGGCACCTAAACCACCGTCCAGCGTGTCATCGCCCTTATTCCCCGTGATTTTGTTATTTAATTCGTTCCCCGTGCCGTTATTGTCTTTTTCACTGGTGAAACTAAGATTTTCAACATTTACGGTCAATGTGTACGTTATCAAGCTTGTTTCAACCGTATCATTGCCACCCGATTTAGCTTCTATCACTACGTCTGTTGCATTCGTTACGGAATACTCATCATCGCCTGCACCACCATTCATGGTGTCTTCACCTGCACTGCCAATTAGCGTATCGTTGCCGTCGCCGCCATTTAAGCTATCATCACCTTTGCCACCATCCAATGTATCATCGCCAGCCATACCTTTTAGGTAATCATTGCCGTCATTGCCAGTGAGTTGATTGTCAGAGGCGTTACCCGTACCCGTATTATTTTTGCCATCAGTAAAAATGAGGTTTTCGACGTATGCACTCAGTGTATAGGTTGATGCCGTCGCATAGACGGTATCATTGCCGCTTGAGTTATCTTCTTTCACTACGTCTTCATTATCAACATAATAACGATCATCACCCGTTCCACCTTCTAATCTATCTACGCCAGAACCCCCGTTTAACTTATCATCGCCAGTGCCACCATAAAGCGTATCGTCACCATCGCCACCTTTTAAATTATCATCACCAGAGCCGCCCGATAATTTATCATCACCCGTGCCGCCAAGAATCACGTCTTTGCCGTCCCCGCCATAAAGTGAATCGTTACCAGAGCCGCCGTCAATCGAATCCTTATTTCCGTTACCATTTATGGTGTCGTTGCCGCCTTTACCAAACAACGTATCCTTATTTCCCGCACCGTTAATGGTATTGTTGCCGTCTGTTCCAGTCTTGTTGATTTTAAACACAAAGCCACTGGCTATATAATCAGCGGCATCATCGACTGCCTCTACAATGGCATCTCCGACCGCAAAAATCTGTTCCTTAATGTAATCCCAGACTATATCGCCCAATTTAGCAAAATCAAACTTAGCAAGATCCACATCAAATTTAAAATGCCCCAGGGGCGAGTCTAAATCTAAGTGAACCTTTGTGCCATTCAAGCTCAGTTCTGCGCTGTATTCATCACCTGCGAAACTGAATGAAATTTTGGCGAAAATCTTTTTGAAATCTTCACTCACGTTAAGGATGAGCGTGGCAGAAAAACCGCCAATTTTTAATTTGGCATTCAAACCCATGCCACCTGGAATAACTTGATCTACCACTTTGACTTCGCCCATCGGTGAAAATAATATCAACGGATCTAAATCACCATCTTTATCACCATCTACAGATTCAATCGTGATGTTTGATTTGCCAAACAACTTATCAACAAAATTTCTAACATCATCCAATTTCTTAAATCCACTTAGAGCATCATCGATAAGTTTAACCAAATTAAGTGGTTGATTCTTTTTTGTTTCAATATAAAAAGCAACCGTTGGATCACTTAATTTGATATAAAAGCCAGCTATGATGCTATTGCTGTAAAAACCTACGTCAGCCACAAAACCAAAACTATCTAAAAACGGTGGGACATACGTTGCGCCGATTTGAACAGCCAGCGTTGTGATTTCAAACCCTTTCAAACCAAAAGGATTTTCCCAAGGTGTCGCTCCTGTTGTAAATGAAACGCCAATTTCCATGCCCGTTAAACTTAATTTTATTGCGCCCGTAACGGTAAGTGTGGGTTCATAACGTTGTGACGTGTCGTAACCTTTCAATTCCATGCGCCCCAATAAAGTCAACAATAAATCAGGTGTTCCACTAAATGTAAGCTCCATTGCCACCGTAGTTTGTGTGAGCGTCAAACTAAAATAATCGTCGGGCTTAACTTCAACGTGAATTATCTGAATCTGCATATCAATCGTGCCACTGATGGACATACTTTTATTTTCGGTATCCAAGCCAATGTGAACAGAAATACTATCAACACCTAAACTATGTAGAAATTCGGACGCGCTTTTTTCTTTCGGTTTAACGCTACTGTCCCATACCAATGTTGCATCAAAATCCACTGTAAGTGATGCTGGAGAGAGCTTGCCGACAACATCTAACGATAAATCGCTTATTTTTGTCCCTGATAAACCGAACGGATTTATCCACGAGTTTGTTGGGTCGAGCGCAACGTTAAGCGTGATTTTCTTTTCGGAGCTTACGGCGAGGCTGCCGTTTAAAAGTAAATCGGGTTCGTTTCTTTGAGAGGGATCGTAGCCAGCCAATGAAATTTGACTGGAAATGACAGCGGAATAAACTGAATCGTTTTTGGCGAACTCTAATCCCGCTTGAGTGAGAGTGACTTTAAAAGCACCCACAGATAAAAGCTCTTTTTTAACTGTGGCCTCGCCAGACAATGACATTGTTACGCTGTTTGAATCGGCGGCGGGCGAATCAATGACTTTTGCTGCTGCACCATTCGAAACTACCATTTTTGAATCAGTCGTTTTTGAATCAGCTGCTTTTGAATCCTTTGCCTCAGAATCTACTTTTATCGCCACGACAAGACTGCGAATACCGAGGTCGTCGTACATGAATTCAGAAGCTCCCGTCGTTCCTTTTCCCTTTTCATTCCATGCTAATGTGGCATCAAAATCGAACTTTTTGAATTTAAACGGATCAAGAGAGCTTTCGGCAATCAATGACAGCACCGTGATTTTTGTTCCCGTCAAACCAAACGGATTTTCCCACAGTGTACTGGGATCAAGCGAAGCACTTAACGATAACGTTTTCTCTTTGACGCTCACACCGCCGTTTAAAATCAACGCTGTTTCACCCGTTCGCGTGGGATCGTAACCTTTTAACGCGATTTTTCCTGATACGTCAGTCGAATAAACTTTGTCGATTTTTTCTATCTTTAAGGTGGCTTCATTGAGGTCAATACCAAACTCACCCACTGTCTCACCCACTGTTGGAAATAACGGAATGTTGCCTGTCAACGTCCCGTTCAAGGTCGTTGTTTTGGCTTCTGTATCGATGTTGATTTCAACGGCAACTGTTTTAATGTGGAGAAAATTTAACAAGCCTGTTTTTGTACCGACTGACTCCAAAGTAGAAGCGAAATCGACTGTTTTAAAGGCAAAGGGCTGATACGTTCCATCCATTGTTAACGACAACACGCTGATTTTGGTTCCCGTTAAACCGAAAGGTTTTTCCCACGGCGTACTACTATCCAATGCAGCGATGAGAGAGATTTTTTTCGTTGCGTCATACGTTACTTTTGCGGTTAAATTCAATGTTTGTTCATCCGAACGGACGGCATCATAGCCCGTTAAAGTAATTTTTCCGGATAATTTGCCCGATGTTCCCACATCAGCGGCAACGTCTTTAATGCTTGCGTTGAAGTCACCGACGCTTAGTAACAATGTTTTTTCATTAAAACCGCCGAAGGGCGAAGTACCTTCAACGCGCAATGTTTCGACGCTCGTCAAGCTTTCCTTCGAGCCTAAACCATCGGTATAACTTGTCGTTACAGTAATGACTTTATTGACTTCGTTTTGGGTTAGCACCCAAGTTGAAGCAGTCGCACCCGAAATAGCCATGCCGCCTGATTGCCATTGATATGTAATCGTACCTAAACCATCCACATCTGCCAGCGTATTGCTCGCAGTTAACGTTTTCCCTTGAGTCGGTGTCCCAGCAATCGTGACCTTCCCTGTGGGCAAATCATTTACGTTCACGACGGCAGACGTGGCACTCGAAGTGACGCTTTCCTTCGAGCCTAAAACATCGGTATAACTTGCCGTTACGGTAATGGTTTTACCCACTTCAGCTTGCGTCAGCGGGTATTTGCTGGCGGTTGCGTTTGGAATTACCTTGCCTTCTGATTTCCATTGATAAGTAATCGTGCCTAAACCATCAACATCTGCCAGCGTATTGCTCGCAGTTAACGTTTTCCCTTGGGTCGGTGTCCCAGAAATCGTGACCGCTCCGATGGGCAAATCATTCACGTTCACGACGGCAGACGTGGCACTTGAAGTGACGCTTTCCTTCGAGCCTAAAACATCGGTATAACTTGTCGTTACAGTAATGACTTTATTGACTTCGTTTTGGGTTAGCACCAAAATTGAAGCAGTCGCACCCGAAATAGCCATGCCGCCCGATTGCCATTGATAAGTGATCGTGCCTAAACCATCAACATCTGCCAGCGTATTGCTCGCAGTTAACGTTTTCCCTTGGGTCGGTGTCCCAGCAATCGTGACCACCCCTGTCGGTGGATGATTTACTTTCACTATCGGCGGCAATGGCGGAGGCGTGTATTCTTCAACAGGGAGTGGCGGATAATCGTCAAACGTTAGGCTCGAATTTTGAACCAATGTATATGCCCCCGAACCATCCGAAATGCGTGTACTGAAACCGCGTGTGCCAGCCGAATGAGCTAAATAACCGATGTTTTGAACTAAAACACTGATGAGTTCTGGCGTGGCAGCGGTATTAAACGTAATGTCGAGTGATTTGCCACTTTGACCGTCGTCGGTTGACGATACGGTTCCGATTGCGATGGCATTAACAAGAATGGATTCACTGGCGGCAATTCCAGCATCATTCCCCGCTTTAACCGTGTTGCCATTGACACGAAAATAACCATTTGCCGTCCCTGAAATCGTGGTAATAATCAAATGACCGGTATTAAAATTTGGTGAGTCAATATCGGTGACAATCGCAGCGGAGTGTGTGTCTAATTTGAGTGAATTGCCAACGTAATTTGATTGTGTATCGCCGTTTAGATTGGTGAGAATTGGGGCTTCATTAACATTCGTTACATTTACGGTGACAGCTTGTTCAGCTGCCAAACTATTTGCATCCGTTGCCACCACGGTAAAGTCATAACTAGTTTTCGTTTCAAAATCCGCTGAGGCTTTCAATGTGACGTTGCCCGTTGCACTGTCAATGTTCAACAACGCGACATCACCTGTTTCTGCTTTGAGGCTATAAGTGCGCGTATCGCCAGTATCCATGTCAGTAGCTTGAGCAGTGTAAATGACGGCACTAATCAGCGCATTTTCAGCAACGGTTCCGGTTGCTCCCGAAGTCATCACGGGAGCTTCATTCACATTGGTAATCGCTAAAGCATAATTCACGCTAACCGCGCTGCCGACCGTGGAATCCAAGGCGTTCACGGTGACGGCATAACTGGTTTTACTACTTTCATAATCCAACGTGGTACTGGCTTTCAAATACAGTACATAGTCGTCAATTTCAAAAGAACTGGCATCCGTACCCATCAAGCTCAAGGTATTGGTACCGAGTGCATCATCGGTTACGGTAATATCCGCAACTTTAATGCGGCTCGCGGTGCTGGTATTTTCAGCTAACGTGGTAGTCGCGTTAGACAATGTGACCAGCGTCGGAGCTTCATTCACATCTTCTAAGGTAATCGCCAAACTCCGACTTGCGGCATCGATTGCAACATTTGAATGGTCTTTTCCTGTAGCCGTCACCGTTAAAT
>CAIQZX010000099.1 GCA_903876445.1 uncultured Pseudomonadota bacterium
ATCGAAGAAAACCAAGCGGCTGACAATGTGTGAAAAGCAAACCTATTTGCAATCTAAACCAATCATAGTTAGATTGTGCAACCAATTTGAGGCGGCAGGTTCTGTCGTGACTGTAAAGCGTTCCCCAGTCTCTACACGAGTCAAAGCTCGTGATACTGCGAGAGGTACTGATGAAAATATCAGTACAGGTCGGTCGAAGCCACCACTAGAACGCGATAGCGTTTAGTGGGCGTAGTTCACATTCGAGAGAACAAAAATGAATCTAAACATTCAATACACAGATGACCAAATCGAAAAAATCCGTCGTGAAGGTTTTATTTACACCTGCGCTTGTCCAAGCCAAGTAAGTCAACAAATTGCTTATTTACGCGAATTGTTTGATTACCAACAAAAGTGTGTTTTGGTAGATGGTAAATCATTACTTGACCCAAAAACACATGAAATTATTGCGGAAGCTACACGCGCTGCCCATGAAATTATGCAGCAGTGCTTGCATGATGTTTTGATTCATGAAAAGTGGGACTTGGAAACGCTGGATATGCCACCGAATCTTCGTCAACAACTCGAGGAAATCATAAAAAACGCGACTTTTTAGGGTCGCGTTTTTCTACGCTTTAAATTTTCTCCAAGTATTTTTTTGTTCGGACAGTTGATAATAGATTAAGTTGTCACCCAATGAACAACGGAAAGCTAGCAACTTCTTCGACTCGATATTCATAAGTGCTGCATTTTTTTCAGAGTTAGCTTTTGGAAAATGTTTAAGCATCTCTTTTATTTTTTGTTCAAAATCATTCATCGTTACTTTTACTAAACAGGTTAAATATGTAAGAATTTAATTTTACTTATTTATAACTTTAGGCAACAGCAACAAACAGTGGCTGTACCTTCCTTATCAGTGGTTTTTTATGAAAGTTCAGGAAAAAATTCGGGCTATGCGAGAATCTAAAAATTGGTCACAACAAGAAATGGCAACGAAATTAAATATGTCAGTGAATGGCTATTCAAAAATTGAACGCGGCGAAACAAATCCTCAAATTTCAAAATTGGAACAAATTGCAAACGCATTAAGTATGGATTTACTTGAATTGATGTCGCATGATAGAGGCGTTTATTTAATTAGCGATAATAATCATGGATATAATGTTATTGGCTCATCAAGCGAAATTGCGTTTGAAATCCAAAAATTAAAATCTGACATTGAACACAAAAACGAAATTATTGATTTACAAAAACGCGAAATTTCACGATTGGAAGAAATGCTAGCATTAGTAAAATTGGTTAATAATGCAGCCGCGTGAACTACCAACCACTAAACGCTATCGCGTTCTAGTGGTGGCTTCGACTGACCCGAACTGAGAATATCAGCTCCTTTCGCATCTCCACGAGCTTTGACCCGTTTAGAAAATGGGGAACGCTTTACAGTCACGACAGAACCTGCCGCCTCAAATAGGGTTACACAATCCAACACTGTTTGTTTGGATTGCAAAATTATTCGCTTTTTACACATTGTCAGCCTCTTGGCTTTCGATGACCAACAATGTAAGCACATGAGGATTTTACAGAATGAATGCCAAAAAATCAAAAGATAGCTACGCCAGAGGAGTGCTATCCATCCCCACCCAAGCCTATCAGCTCTGGGTGGGGAATTTCGCACGGTCAGTTAAAT